>JBGSPQ010000010.1:0-70602 GCA_041738505.1 Candidatus Altimarinota bacterium
CCATTTTCATCTTCAAAATAAAGTGGAATCGTAACTGTCTCTCCCGTTTTGATTTTATTCCAGTTGCAGGGATGATCAGCAGCATCGTATATTCCGCTGGTTTCGGGTACCGTGTATGTGGTAATCCCAGTAGAGGCGGAAAAAAGGAAATTGAATTTCTTATCAATAAAAGGATTATTCACATCACAATTCGCCCCCGCGTTTCCCGTCCCCGGGGTTGGAACGCCGTACATGCCGCCAAACACAGAATTCGTGCCATACTTCAACTCCTCCGGTACAGTGCCCTGTATCTGGAAACTGCCGCTGACGTTGCCGGTATAGGTCACCGGCTCGTTCCCGCTCGTGTAGCCCGCGTCTCTGTTGAAATTTTCCAAAAGCCCCCGCTCCAGCGCGCCCTCCGCCGCGTAGTAGGCTTCGTTGGAACGGCTTACGTTTGAGGTCTGACGGATGGACGACACCACCACGTTGCCCACCAGCAGGCTGAAAAATACCAGAATAAAGACAATTCCCAGCCCCAGCAAGAGCGAAACCCCCGTGCGCTCGCGGTAAAGTGAGGGGAGTGAATCAACGGGGCGCTTGCCGGAAACCGGCTTGATTTTGTTTTTTTGGCTTATCACGGTAATTTTTATTAAATTTTATTGATTTGATTTTTAGGGGGGGCACACATCCGTCCCCGTGTAGCTTTTCACCTCTCTGTAAGTTCTACTGGAAACCGTGCTTTGCAGAGTTACCGTGGGCGGAAATTCGCCAATAAAATTGCCCAATTCCGAGTCCGCGGGCTGTACGGTCATCACTATCGTAACGTGGGGCTGTTGTAAAATCGCGTGGTCGGGATCGGATTCGGCAAACGCCTTGCGAGGGTCTTCCAACGGTGCCACAAAAAACTTGAGCGACGAAATATGCGTACGCAGAGGGGTCATTGGGACAAGACCTCTAAAAATGAATACCCGATTATTACCCGAAATGTTTTCCATCGAGTATTCAAGAGTTTGTATTCTTGGATCATTTAAAAATATGGGGCGCAGTCCTGGCGAAGTGACACTTGCAGTATTTATACAGTCAAATCCCAGCAGACACTGATTATAACTACCATAGGCAGGACTAATTGGATTATACCACTGATTCTTAATCCCATCCCCAGTGCTGTCCGTGCCGAACATCTTAATCATTGCCGTGGCGTATTCCACGGGGTTGTCGTTCACTTTTTGCCTTCCGATAAGCGTTTTTTGCCCGCCGTCCGGACTTATTAAAAACAAATGTTCTTGTTCGTGATGCGATGCGTTAGAGCAATCATTCCCTCCGGGAGCATTGGGACGCGTCCATTGATCGCAGACTGCGCTTGCTGTTTCGGGCCCCCTGGTGGCGACTGGATTGGTATACGGATTTTGTCCAGAATTGATATCCAACGATGTTTTATCCACAATACCGTTTGTTACAACCGCTCCCAGAGCGCCATCCGACCCCGGATTGTAAAACTGCTGGGCGTAGCATCCCGTCTGACTGCCGAAAGTGGTGAAGGTCGTTGAAGCCGCGCACAAAGGATCATTCAAACAGTTTTCTCTGTAATATTCCTCGTAATCAATTGTGTTGTTCCGCACCTCTCGCGCGATTCTTTCCATCATAAAACGGGCGTCTTCGTATATCTGATTTTCCAGAATAATGCGGTTTTGAATGCGCACCACGCTCACAAAAACATTCGTCGCCATGATGCTCAAGATCGTAAAAATCGTGGACGCGATAAGCACCTCCACCAGCGTGAACCCTCCGGTTTTTCTTGCCTTGTATTTCATTAGTTGACTTTTACCCGGTTAAAATTTGTTAACGATCCGGAAAGATGGATTTGGTGCACCATTGCAGAAGAAGTTCTCCACTGTACCAGTGACTCCACGTTCATGATGTCATTATCCGCACCCTCATAAGAAATCTTAATCATCCTGTAAAAGCGGGTGGACCCGGTTTCCGGCAGAAGTCCCTGCGTAAATGCGGTATTAGCACCCGTTCTTGAAACCATCAAATCCGTGTCATCGGTTGGATCCCCGTTTGAATTGGAATCAAATTGATCATCCAAATCAATAAAAACCATTCTGTAATTATCATTGGATACTTCCAGTCCCTCTGTTGCCAGATCAAGCGAGTTTCCCGCTCCCTCGCTTGTCAGTGTCCACGAATAATTTATCGGATTCAGGTCAACGGTGTAGTTACCCGCGGGTATTTGATTCGCTCCATCGCAGGTGTCACCCGACAGCTTATCCGGATGCATATTCCAGCAGTTGGCCTTGTCGTAGCTGAACTTAATCCAGTTGGTGTCGCGGATAATCCTCACGGCCTCCATTCCTTCCGCCGCCAGATTCAGCCCGATCAGATTATCCTTGTTAAAAGTGTTGGCCTGCATGGCAGAGACAATCAGCACCGTCGCCGCGCCCGAGCCGATCACCACAATAAAAATCGCCATAATCACCTCCACCAGCGTTTCGGCTTTCTGATTTGATTTGCAGATTTTTTTAAACGGATTCTTCATGATTGGCTAATTGGTGCAAAATTATGTGATTCCGCAAGGAGTACCGGCAGACGCGGATCCCACCTTGTCATATTCTTCCGGAATTCCGGCTACCCTTTGAATTGCCATACAGCTCTTTCTGGCGCCGCTCACCGCCTCCACTCCAAACACGAAGAAGTAGCGAGATGCAACCATAGGGTCCGAAAAAGTCGCATCCGCGAAAATCGGTGAAAACAACACAGTAGTGGTCGTGACCGGAAACAGAAAAAATTGGTAAACCTCCGGTAACTCGTATTCGGCCAGATGCATATCCATGTCGTCTTCATACACCATCAGTCCGGAGGCCGTAGGTGCGTCATAGACCCCCTCCGTACTTCCGTGCATGTCCGCGAACATTGTAAGTTTTTTGTTGCCGGCATCAAAGTAAACACCGTAATTGGCAGGGGTAACATAGTCGGGAGTATCCAAAGCAAGCGTACATGTGCCTAAATGTTCATAACCCGGATATCCGGTTCCACCCCTGCACCCGTCTCCGTCATAATCCGTATAATCAATCTGAGCCTTGCCCGTCACCGCAAAACTGCGGGCCTCGCGCACTATGGAAAAAACCGCCTGAGTGGCGGCGTTAAACTGAAAAGTGGCCTGTGTGCGCAAAATGGAGCCGATGGCGACGGAGGACAGCATTACAATCAACATCATCACCAACAGTAGTTCCGCCAGAGTGTAAGCGGATTTATCCCCGTATTTGAAGTGATTTTTAATCCGAACAAACTTCATACGCATTCAAAACGCAAAATAATCATTCTATTATAGCAAAAAAACGCCGGCTTGACCAGTCAGGCCCGGCACTTTATTATCGGGCCGTCAGTAACAACCGCACGTCATGAAAGAAATCATACCAAACCAAGCGGAAATTTCAGCCGCCCAAATCACGGCAAACGCCTTAAGAAGGCACGAATTAAGCACTTATGGCGAAGACAGCGAAAATCCGCAGGGGCATGAAAAGGTGGAATCTCACAGAAGGCGGTTTTCAACCCGCGCGCGCGGAATAGTCACGCAAGCGCAGGAAAGATATTTTCTGGAAAAGCTGGCAGTCTGAAAGATAATCTAAAATTACCATGAAAGAAACGGACTCATCGGGTTCGCCCGAAATTAATGAACGGGATTATCACGAATTAATCGGGGTGCTTTTGGACAGGCACATCACTCCGGTTGTGGATGATTGTCTGCGCGAATATTATGAAAAAGCCGAAACCGGCAACCGCGCCGATGCCGAATTTGCCGACCCCGAAACCGTGGAACGTGTTTTGATGGACGAGGTTCAAAGCTTTTTGGCTGTGATTCACGAACACTATCCCACTGTCTCTCAACTGGAAGATTTGCTGGCCAGCGGAGACAAAAATTGTGTTTTTTTAAAGGATGACATGCTAAACCGCTTAAGTCAGGCGGTGGGCAGGGAACAGGCCATGTTAAAGGCCGGATACGACACCATGATGGACGGATTTATTAATTACAGGAGCATGGTTGGCAAACAGGTGCTGGAAAGAATCACCGCGAATTTGCTCAAAAAAAGCGCCGAAACCGGCAGTCCGCTGGCACTGATTCTTTTAGATCTGGACGATTTTAAGGGCGTAAACGACTATGGTCAATTGGTGGGGGACGAGGTTTTACGGCATATGGCGGCCCAAATCCGCGAGGAACTGCGGAATTCCGTTTGTGTGCGCTGGGGTGGGGAGGAGATTGTGGTTATTTTGGATGAAATAGAGGTCGCGGATGCCGTTAAAGTTGCCATTCGCGTTAACCGCAGGCTGAATCAAAATCCTGGCATACTTTTGGCGGACGTAACCGATCCGCGCCAACAGATTGTGGAAAACGCGACCCCGATTTCCCGCGAAAGATTTGCGCGCCTGCGGGAATTAACCGGTGAAATCATTAGAAGGCGGGCCGTGGAAAGAATCATCGCCGACCCGCGCAAAAGAAGCAAAAGCGGCTATTTAAAACTGTTGGAGGTGCCACTTTCCGCAAGCGTCGGCGTTGTAAAGATGGATCCCGGTGCGGAAAATCCGATTACGGAAGCCGTCCAGCGCGCCAATCAACAAGAGCGGCTGGCCAAAGAAAACGGTAAAAACCAGGTCTGGGCGGAAGACAATCCCCAATACGGTGATGAAAACTAACGGCGCATTCGGGTTTTAGCTCTCTTTCACAACAAAACTCACCAGTTTTCCGGGCACGTAAATTTCCTTTATCAGTTCTTTGTCTTCAATAAAGCGTTTCACGTTTTCAATCTCTTTGGCCGAGGAGATGATTTTTTCTTTGGACTCCGATTTATCGGCCTCCAATTGTCCCCGCAGTTTGCCGTTGACCTGAATTATCAGTTTGATGGTGTCTTCCTCCAGCAATTTTTCTTCAAATTCCGGCCATCCGGCGTCAAAAACACTGAATTTACCGCCGATTGTCTCCCAAAGCTCTTCCGCCAGATGCGGCGCCAGCGGCGCAATCAACCGTACCGCCTCCGCCTTATCCTCTTTGCTAAGCCCCGTCTTCACAGCGCCGTTCAAAAATTCCATCAGCGCCGCTATCGCAGTGTTAAAGTGAAACAGTTCAATATCCCCCGTAACCTTTTTGATGGCTTTATGAAGAGCTCGTTTGGTGGACTCATATGTTTTGTCGTCATCGGCTGCAGCCTCGGCCGTTATCAATTGATAAAACCTCTCCACAAAACGCATAATCCCCGTAATACCCTTGTCATTCCAGTCCCCGCCGTCGGTGAAAGGCCCCATAAACATCAGATACATGCGGAAAACATCACTGCCGTATTTTTCCACAAAAGAGTCCGGACTCACCACATTGCCCTTGGTTTTGCTCATTTTGGCGCCGTCCTTGGTAATCATGCCCTGATGAATCAGCCGCTTAAACGGCTCCTTAAAGTCAATAAAACCCAAATCATTCAACACCATGTTAATGAACCGGGCGTACAAAAGGTGCATGCAGGCGTGCTCCGGCCCGCCGATATACATATCCACCGGAAGCCATTTCTTGGTGTTTTTCTTGTCAAAGGCCTCTTTGTCGTTTTTTGCCGATGGATAGCGCAGAAAGTACCAGCTGGAATCCACAAAAGTATCCATTGTATCCACTTCGCGCTCCGCTTTGCCACCGCATTTGGGGCAGTCCGTATTCACAAAACTCTCGCAGGTGTTTAAAGGACTTTTGCCGTCCCCTTTGGGCGTAAAATCCACGTCTGCCGGCAGTAAAACCGGCAAATTTTCTTCCAAAACCGGAACCTCCCCGCATTTTTTGCAGTAAACAATCGGAATCGGTGCGCCCCAGTATCTTTGGCGCGAAACAAGCCAATCCCGGAGTTTATAATTAACCACAAGTTTCCCCTTTTTATCCTTTTCCAGCTTGGCGGTGATTTTTTTACGCGCCTCCGCCGAATCCATCCCATCAAAACCCTTGGAATTAACAAGCGCCCCGTCATCCGTAAACGCCTGTTCCGCTATTTTATTTTGCCCCGCGCCCGCTTTCCCCGCAGGCTTAATCACCTCCCTGATCGGCAAATCATATTTCTTCGCGAAATCAAAATCGCGCTCGTCGTGAGCGGGAACGGCCATCACCGCGCCCGTGCCGTAGTGCATCAGCACATAATCCGCAATCCAGACGGGAATAACCTCTCCGTTCACCGGATTTACAGCGTACGTACCCGTAAAAACACCGGTTTTCTCCCTTCCCTCCGCGGACCTGGCAATGTCGGTCTCCTTTCGCGCTTTTTCTATATAATCCTTAATATTTTCCATCTGATCCTTCGTGTTGATTTCCAAAACCAGAGGATGCTCCGGCGCCAGCACCATATAAGTCGCCCCAAACAGCGTATCCGCTCGGGTGGTGAAAACCGCCACCGATTCACCCGATTTCGCCCCCTCTTTATCGCACAGCTCAAACACAATCTCACTGCCCTCGCTCCGCCCTATCCAGTTCTTCTGCATTAAAATAGTCTTCGCCGGCCAGTCCAGCCCGCTGTAATCCAGCAGTTTCTCGGCGTAGTCGCGGATGCGGAAAAACCATTGGGTTAAATCTTTCTTTGTAACTTCATGTTTGCACCTTTCGCATTGGCCGTCCTCCACCTGCTCGTTGGCCAAAACCGTCTGGCACGAGGGACACCAGTTCACCGGCGCGTTCTTCCTATACGCCAGCCCCTTTTTATACAATTGCAAAAACACCCACTGCGTCCACCTGTAATACTCCGGAGAAGAAGTCACCACCTCTTTTTCATAATCATACATCGGCCCCATTTCCCGCAGTTGTTTGCGCATATACTCAATGTTCTCCGCGATGCTCACCGTGGGATGCACCCCTTTTTTGATCGCGTAATTTTCCGCCGGCAGACCGAAACTGTCATATCCCATCGGTTCCAGCACGTTATAGCCTTTCATCCTCATATATCTGCCCCACGAATCCGACGGCGCAAAGTTATACCAGTGTCCGATATGCAGTTTGTCGCCGGAGGGATATGGAAACATCACCAGATTGTAGTATTTGGGCTTTTTATCCTCCAGATTGCATTCGTAAAGACCGGCATCATGCCATTTCTTCTGCCATTTTTGTTCGGTTTTCCGCGGTTCGTATTTATTCATAAATCATCGGTTAATAAGCAACTGCTGTGCGTGATTGTCCGCTCCGCACCGGTACGGCAGTGTCTAAACGCCCGCCGGCCCCGTTTCCGCGATAGAATATACCCCAAAAATCAGAAATAGAACATACACAACTCCAAAAAACAGTAGATTTCTGACCATCCTTCGTCTATTCGGTTTGAACCCCGTATCGCGCTTTTTGGAGCGGTCATACTGATAAAGCAGAAGTTCATATCCGTATGTTGCCAGAATTATCAAAATCAAACCCACAACAACAAGTGGGTTAAAGTACCACATCTCCGCGAAACGAAATTCCGAAAACCAGGGGGCCATCCGCTCATTTCCAATCAGATATCCCACACCCATTATCAAAATCAAGTGAGCGGACTGATCCAATAGAAAAGTTTTTACAAATCTGTTCGCGCTTTTCTCAATCTGAATTTTGGCCGAGTCAATAAAAAAATGGCTTACTGTAACAATCAAAATAGCCATGAAAACCGCCGGACTGGGCAAAAACGGAGCCATAATAACAAGTCCGCTCAAGCCGTGGATGACGGTATGAATCAGGGTGCCTTTCCAGCTTTCATGTTTCATTTTTACAATACGGTCCGGCTGGAGCACAAAGTCGGCGATAAAATGGGTGAGAATCAGGTATAAAGTGGGCATTGGCGGAGGAAGGTCGGATTAATTGAAATAAGTACGCGAATCGGCCGGGCAAAAGGGTGGAAAACTATCCGGTTTGTTCCTTTTCCGCCCTGTCATTGATTTTATATCTGCGCAAAAATTCGTCGCTGATTCTGCTGGCCATACCGTGACTGGAGGAAACCAGATTTATAAAGTCGTCTTTCATTAATTTAAAAGCTTCCGTATCCTCCGCCGCCTGAGTGCTGGCATTACGGGGTTTTTCGCTGATCAGGGCCATTTCGCCAAAGAAGTCGTTGTCGCCCAACATTGCCACTTCCTGTTCCGCGGTAGGGTCGGTGGAGCCGTGAAACACCCGCACCATTCCGCGCTTGATGATAAAAAAAGAGTCTCCGGGCTCGCCTTCCTTAAAAATCAGATGGCCTTTGGGGAAGTACTCAAGAGTTATATGGGTGATGATTTCCCTGTGATCGTCCTCGTTAAGATCCTCCAGCAGAGGGATTTTTTTTAGAATGTTGAGGATTGTGGACACGTCCTCATTACTGATGGGAGCCATGGGCAAGTTGGATTAGAGGATTTAATATTCACTCAATTTTACCCCAAAACCGCCAAAAATACAATCGGGAGGCGGGGCGCAGTGACTACGACACGCGAGCCAACCTTCCACGTTGCTCAACGCCGCCCCCCGCAAGCCAGAGTCAACCTTCCACGTTGCCCCCGCAAGCCAACCTTCGTTCATCTTCCCTCAACCATTACATCTCGCCACTAAACCTCGCGCGTTTGCAAGCCACTTTCAACTCAATCCTCCTATTTACCTCCATTCCTAAGCCCCACGTACACCCTCTCCTCCGCATGCGCGAGCCCCTTTTAACCCAAACCTCCTTATTTACCCCCCGCCCCTAACCCCCACATACCCCCCCTCCTCCACGTGAGCCAGCTCGTGGTGCGCTTTGCACAGCGGTCGCAAGTGGCGCGGATCATGACTGCCGAAAGTGGCGAATGGTTTTTGGTGATGAATGTGCGCGGCCGGCTTCCCGCAGTGTGGTGCGGAGCAGACGTTGCCGTATTTTGCCGTTACAATTTTTTTTATTATTGCGGGAACGTGACGCGAAGTGGGTTTGCCGATAATGTGTTTTTCCAAACGCGCTTGCAGTTGCTCTTGCCCCAGCTTTTCCATTTCTTCTTTGATTTCGTTCTCCCTTTTTTGCAAAAATTCCATGAAAAGTGAGTTAACATCAATTCCCTTGGCCTTGAGTTCCCGGATTTTGTGCTTTAGTTCAGGCGAAAAGGCGGCGAGGATGTCTGCGTCTGGCGTTGCGTCGGTTGGTGAGTTGGGAGTTGTGTCGTGTGTTGTGTTTGTCGTTGAGCCATTTCCTGCGCCGGTTGTTTCATCCCCGGTTTCGTAATCATTTTCCCGTGTGTCAAAGTGATGCACGTGCAGAACTTTTTGGTCGATATTTGTTTTATTAAAGCCATTTGGATTTTCGTTGTCGCTTTCAGTTTTCAACTCCCTGACATATATTTCCAGCGCGCGACTGGAGAGGATTTCCGTTTTCCTTAAGAGCTCGTGTTGATTTTCCGCCGTTGCGATGGAAGCCACTCTGGCGAGCTTGTTGGCGCTGATTTTCCCTTCCACCAGGGCCGCGTGCAGAACCGGTGTGTCGGCAAATCGCTGACCCAGGCGCAAAACCAGATCAACCTGCTTTCTACTCATCCCAGCCAGCCTAGCCGCGAATTCGTAGATGCAGGTGTAACCGCGCTTTTCCAGCCAGGATTTGCGGGGCGGTTTTTGTGGTGTTAATAAGTTGAGTTGATCGGCCATCCCTCCATCACCTCCCCGCGACTCCATCTCTCTGCGCCAAACCTCCGGCAGAAGCCCCGCGAATCTTCGGCGCGCGTCCAGAGCTTGGCGCCCCCATTTTTTGCAGATTGAATAAAGTTCACTGTCCGAAAATTGATTTAAATTCTTCATGAAATATATATTAAAAAAATACGGAAATTGACCGCTAAAAGCCCAAATACAACCTACCGAAAATTAAGTACAATGTGCGCGCCATCCCGAGTCGCCCGAAGTAATTGCGCGCCGGCTAAATACAAACTAATTATAGCCAAAACAAGCCAAAAAACCACTATTCCGTCTTGCCCACTAATGTCAAATTGCGGTGTAGCCGTCGCTTGTGAAAGCCAAAAGATGATAGTCGAACCCTCGGGCGGGATGAAAAAAATGTTGTAATCTCTTTATTTTGAATACGTACTTGACAGAAATAACAAAACATGTTAATAGTTCAGTGTCTTCTGTTTATACTATTTATTAATCTACTAAATATGAAGAACTCAATTGATTTGACACAAAAGCAGGTGGAGTTCCCACAAAACACTGCAAATGAAGGGGTAAATGCAAACAGTTGTGTCCAAAATAATATCAAAGGACAGCTGGTTAAGGTCTTATCGAAAATTACCAGTTGTGATGATGGAAATACAAGTATTAAGGGAAGATACATCTATGCTACGGACACTCCAAACGATTCAAAAATCAAATCACCCCCTTGGAACGGGGCGGAATGTACGGATACACCGGAACTGATTGACGGAGTTAGTGGTGTGGTTAATGAGAATGAAAAGCCTCAACGGTTGCCAAACATAACTCAGGACAGCAGTGGTATATTTTATTCACAATTAGACTACGGTTGTATTTATAATTCGACAGACTGTAGTAACGGCGACGACGAAGGAAGTGCAGGCGAAGATGGGGAGGGCGGAATCGGAGGAACTGCAGGCGTCGGAGGAAGTGCCGGCGAAGGAGGTACAGGAGACGACGAAGGAAGTGCAGGCGAAGATGGGGAGGGGGGAATCGGAGGAAGTGCCGGCGTCGGAGGAAGTGCCGACGAAGGTGGTACAGGCGGAATCGGAGGAAGCCTAGGCTAAGGCGGCGTTCTGGCCGACAGGAGATCAAGAAGAAGGGAGGAGTAGATATTTTCATAATTTTTCAATTAAAAGGGGGGGTGAGTAACATCATCCCCCGATTCGGCCATTGACAAAGAAGTTAAAAGATTATACAATGTAATGTCACGATTGATATTCTCGCTACTCTAGCATAAATGTATCCGCAGGTTAGCCGCTCCGATCGAATCACTAAAAAATAAAAACAAACAAATGTACAAATTCTGGAGAAACAATAAGAACGTCATATCGGTGGGATTGTCGCTGTTTGTGGTTTCAGTAACATCCCTGATGGTTCTTCTCAATAACGAAAACCTGTCGGCTGACATTAAAACCAACCTAATCAAAGAAACCGCAAATTCTGAGCAGACCCATGAAGAGGCAGTAGCATACGGGCCTTTTAATTTGGGGGAGGGAGCCGCTCTGCTGGTGGGTATGGACGGACTAATAAACTTTGCCAATGAAAAATTCGGCGAGTCCACGGATTTTGATCCAGCGGATATGAAAGGCCAGCTGTTCTTTAATTACATCCATCCCGAAGATCTGGCGGGAGTTCTTTCCGCTTATGGAAAAGTACTTTCTTCCAAGGAACCGCAAATGCTGGTCGGCCCTTTCAGAATGAAAAACGCCGCCGGCGAGTACACCGTGCAGATGGCCGCGATGCAGCCGGTTGTGGAGGAGAACAAAATGCAAGGTGTCGCGGTAATGACACGCGCCATTTCGGCCGAATCCGTGCCGGTTGAAGAAATTGAAATTGAATATGCCGAGGAAGTTGATGTCTCGGATGAGGAACCCCCGCAAGAAACAGAGGAGACTCAATCCACACAGTATTTAATTGATGATTTGTCCGAGGCGGGATTTGCCGGATTTGAAGAAGAAGCCGCCGAAGAAGAAGAGGAAGTTTTGAGCGAAGCTGAGGTGGAAACGCAGGCGGAAGTGAAAACGAAAGTGGAAGAACCCGCGGTGGAAAAAAACGAAGAAAATATAAAAAAAGGGAACTCCGATTCTCAAAAAGACGAGGCCAAACCCAGGAAGAAAGACAAGCAGATTAGAAACGAATCGGATAACGACAAACGTCTGGTGGTGGACAATCTGGCAAATCTGATCAACAAAGTCTACCGCGACCCCGACGTATTGGCGTATCTGTTCTAAAACGATTCCCTCGCGCTCACATCATCGTCTTTTGAAAGTTCCAGAAAAGTAAAAGTCCACACCGAAGCCGCAAAAACGTGAATGGTGCCGTTTAAATATGCCGCCAGATAAAGCAGTCCCGCACCAATAACGCCACCCACCCCAAACGCCAGAATCGGCGCGGCCGTGGAAGTCACAAAATAAATAATTGTCGCCACCACCGCCGGGATCAAAAGCACAAACACAATCTGCACCAGAATCCTCACCGAAATAATCAACATTAAAACCGAAAGCAGCAGAGTTTCCTCCAAGTGCGTAACCACCAGCACGCAACTCTTGGAAATGGATTCAATCACTCTCTTGTCATCAATCACAATAAAAAATTCGGTGTAGGCAAAAAGCAGGGTAAGAATAATCCCCACAATCGCAAAGAATATCGCCAGCGGCAGAAAAGCGTCCAAAGCTCCCCAGCCCAGATTCCGCGCCACAAAAGACGTCCATGAAATCATGGAAACAAGACTGAAAGTTCTTATTATCCATGAGTATTCAAACAGCGGCAGAAAACTGAGCATCCCAAACCTGATCCCGTCCCTTGTCCGCACGTCCTGACCATTCCTTT
Organism: Candidatus Altimarinota bacterium; assembly: GCA_041738505.1. Taxonomy (GTDB): domain Bacteria; phylum Patescibacteriota; class Gracilibacteria; order UBA1369; family UBA1369; genus JBGSPQ01. The sequence goes on from JBGSPQ010000010.1 coordinate 12,458, forward strand.
TTCTGGCTATCAGCTGAATAATCGCACCCTCGCAAAAAGACGGCACCAAAAAATAAAAAATCATCACCACAATCACACCGATAATAATCGGGCCCGTCCAGGACAAATTATCCTGCAAAACCCCAAGCACATTGGTCACAAACACAACCGTAAAACTGCTTTGCCAATTCTGCATAAGCGGCGAACTTAAAATCGCATAGTACTGATAAACCAAATACAAAATACCCGCCAACGTCCCGAACAAAGCCGGCAAAAAAGCGTAAACCATTATCAGCTTTTTATTGTCCTGGGTAAAATCCCAAGCCTCTTTGATTATCTGCCTGTAGGAAATACGCATAAGCTCAAAAAAGCTGAAAAAACTACTCCATATCTTAATCCATTCATCAAGACTTGCCAAGGGTGAGTATATTTGCTAAAGTAACACCTGATCTTTTCACCCAATTGAACATGCAGAGAGAGAACAAAAAGAAAGTAATTCAAAAATTCGCGGTACACCCAAAAGACACGGGTTCCCCGCAGGTGCAGATAGCCATTCTGACGGAAAGAATCAACCAGCTTTCCAAACACCTGGAAGAGCACGCCAAAGACAACCATTCCAGAAGGGGACTTCTGATGATGGTGGGCAAGCGCAGAAAACTTTTGAATTATTTGAGACTCAACGAGAAAGATTCTTACGAAGATCTTCTCGGCAAACTCAAACTAAGAAAATAATCTTTAAAAACCAGTAATTTTTACCCCCTTAAAGTGAGCCGGAGGTACAAGTTGCAGATTTGAGTGCGTAAGCACAAAGCAAAGCGGATTCAAACTTGTTACTTGTACTGGGACTGATTTGACGGGGGCATATCATAACCCCCATTTTTATATGGAAAAAAAGAATCTATCGATTGATGTCGCCGGCAGAACAATGACAGTTGAGACCGGTGTTTTGGCGAATCAGTCACACGGAGCCGTTACCGTAACTTACGGCGAAACAGTGGTTTTTGCAAGCGCCATGATGGGCGAAGTACGCGAAGGCACGGACTTTTTTCCTCTGACAGTTGATTATGAAGAGAATTTCTACGCGGCCGGCAAAATCAAAGGAAGCCGTTTTGTAAAAAGAGAAGGCCGTCCTTCTGAAAACGCGGTTTTAAATTCAAGGCTAATTGATCGTCCTATCAGACCGCTTTTCCCCAAAGGCATGGTTAACGACGTACAGCTTATCTGTACGGTGCTTTCCGCCGATATGGCGGCCGATCCTGCGGTTACCGCTTTAAATGCGGCATCAGCGGCCATCTGCATTTCCGGGATGCCATTTGAGGCGCCCGTCGGTGCGGTAAGGATGGGACTTGTGGAAATTGAGGGTAAAGAGGAGCTGGTTATCAATCCGTCACTGGCTCAGATTAACGCCGGAAGGCTGGATCTGGTGGTTGCCGGAACAAAAGACGCCATCACCATGGTGGAGGCCGCTTCCAACGAAGTCAGCGAGGAAATCATGCTCAAAGCGCTGGAAATGGCGCACGAAGAGATCAAAAAAATCTGCGAATTCCAGGAAAAATTCCGCGCAATGGTGGAGGTTGAACCAAAAGTGCCGGTCATTATCACGGTGCCCGAAGCCGTCAATAAATCCATGGAAGAATCCCTCACCAAAGAGATGATGGATTCCATAGAAGGCAAAACCAAGCATGATGTGAAAGACAAAGTTAAAAAAATTGAAAATGAGTTGATTGAAAAATACGCGGCACAAATTGAAGCCGGCGAATTTACCAAGGGAAATCTTAAAGAGGCTATCAACAAAGCGCTGGAAAAGAACATGCGCGAAAATATTCTAACCGACGAAAGAAGAATTGACGGCAGAAAAATAGATGAAATCCGCGTGCTCAAAAGCGAAGTCGGCATACTGCCCCGCCCTCACGGCTCCGCGCTTTTCCAAAGAGGTGAGACGCAGGCGCTCACAATCACAACGCTCGGCGGACCCGGAGACGCGCAGATTGTGGACACCATGGACGAGGACATTACCAAAAGATATTTTCACCACTATTCATTCCCGCCTTATTCCGTGGGTGAAACCAGAATGCTTCGCGGACCTTCGCGCAGGGACATCGGCCACGGCGATCTTGCCGAAAGGTCGCTCATTCCCGAACTGCCCCCCAAGGACAAATTCCCCTACACAATCTGGGTTGTTTCCAACATTATGAGCTGTAATGGATCCAGTTCCATGGCTTCCGTATGCGGATCCACATTGTCACTTATGCACGCAGGCGTTCCTATCAGAAAACCCGTTGCCGGTATTGCCATGGGTCTTGTTTCCAGAGACAAGGACATCACCAAGGGATACAAAATTCTCACCGACATTCAGGGCATGGAGGATTTTGCCGGAGACATGGACTTTAAGGTGGCCGGATCAAAAGACGGAATCAACGCTCTGCAGATGGATATCAAAGTAAAAGGACTCTCCATTGAAGTTTTGAAAGAGGCATTGGAAAGAGCCAAGGCCGGCAGAAGCGCCATTCTGGACAACATGCTTGCCACCATCGCCGAACCCAATAAGGAACTTTCCAAATACGCTCCGTTGATTATGATGATTAAGATTAATCCGGATCTGATTAAGATTGTAATCGGCAAGGGAGGGGAAACCATCCAGAAGATCACCGCGGAAACCGGATCGGAAATTGATATTGAACAGGACGGATTGGTTACCGTAACCGCAAAAGACCAGGAAAGCGGAAACAAAGCGCTGGAATGGATCAATAGGCTTACCTACGAACCCAAAGCAGGCGAAATTTTTGAAGGCAAAGTCGTTAAAATCATGGATTTTGGTGCTTTCGTTGAATTCCTGCCCGGCAAGGACGGACTTGTGCACATTTCCCAGCTAGCCAAAGAGCGCGTCAACAAAGTTGAAGACGTGGTCAAAGAAGGGGACACCCTTAAAGTTAAGCTGATGGAGGTGGATTCACAGGGCAGATACAACCTTTCCCACAAAGCCACGCTGGAGTAGAGATTTTGTATTCGGATAACAAAAAAACGGCGGGCAAACATGGCCCCGCCGTTTTATATGTAAATTACTTTTCCTCAATTACATAATCGGACTCCTCTTCGGGATTGGTTTGAATTGAGGCGATCAGTTCGGGAAAATCAAATTCCCTCACGTGTTCGCGCAAAGTTTTTTGCAGACGTTTTAAATCATCGGTGTTTTCTGGGTGTTCCTCCTGCAGTTTTTCGGCCTCGCGGACACAAACAGCCATCTCTTTAATAAATTTATAAAGTTTTTCATAGGCAGCGCTGTAGCTCTTTGATTTTAAAACAACCTCTTTTTTTTGACCGTCTTTTACCATCGAAACTTTAACCTTTTTTTGGAAAAGACCTTTCTGCAGTAAACCGATTTCACCGGAAAGTCTGCCGAAATCGGGAATTTCGGCGGGGGATATATACTTGCCGTAAACATTCTGCAACCGCTGATAAAAGCGCTGAATCTTGGCCACAAAATAAACCTTCATAAACTCGGTGGCTCTTTCCGTTCGCGGAGCATCAATTTCAATCAGTCTGCGCGTTTCCGCGGTATGTGAAAGCACTTTCCGGCTAAAACTTAAGTAAGGCTCAACGGGAGGGGTGCCTCCCTGCGCGTATGAACATTCCCGGTCAATTCTATCCAGTGTGCTTTCGGTTCTTTTCCTTCCTTTAACAGTGGGAGTCCGATCCAGATTTACACCAACCGATTTACTTTCAAACATCTCCATTACTCCGTCAAAAGGAATTTGCTGTCTGGTGATATAATCCTCGCTAAGCACATTGTCCTGCGAAAGATGGGAACTGATTCTGCGGATTCTATCCACCCTGCTCTGGAAAAATTTTCTGATTCTGGCCGGATAAAGGCGTGCGCGGGTGGCTTTGGGATTGATTTGTTCGATTTTTTCATTTCCTCTCACCGTCCGCGAGGTTTTAAGTTCAACCGAAGCATCAATCAGTTCCTTGATTTTTACTTTGTCTTCATCCTCCACATACTTCAGACTGTCCGCCATCTCATGAAGTTTAGCGCGGGTTGATTCCAGATCTTCCGGCTCCATCGGCCATTTTTCAAGATCTGCATGAATCTTAAGAATAGAGGTTTCCAGTTCGCGAAGCAGTTTTATTTCCTGTTTATAACTTTCTTCCATGATATGAAAAAGCCTTCTGTAGGCTTTATGTATATCTGTCACAAACATGGTTTTCTTTCCGCGTATAACTTGAGTTCCCAGTACATATCCCTCTTTTTTCCCCGAACCGATTCTCATCAGTCGGAAGTAGTTATTGTCCGATTCATGCCAGTTTTGGGGAATGCGGATGCTTTCCAGATTACTTATGATTTCTTTGATTTCCGGAATCGCGCGTGCCATGTAAGCCATTCTTTCCGCCGGAGTCATTCTTTTTCCTTTTTCGGGGATGTATTCCTCCAGTCCCAGATTTTTTAGTTTGGTCGCGTTGATGCTCGCCGGATCAATCACAATACAGGACATGTCTTTGTCCTTGGAGCAAAGTTCCTCTCTTTGAAAGGCGATTCTTTCCGTTGGCGGAGTAAACATTTCCTGAAGTGTCTTTAAAATCGTGCGGGGAGAAGCTTTAAATTCCGCTTCGCTCGCGGAAATTCTTATTGCATCGGATGTTTTAAGAGAGTCGGGAATCATTGCCGACAGTTGATTTGCTTTGGCCTTTTCCACTTTCCACCGCTCGCTTTGTTCCAGTTGCTTCAATATATAAAAAATCCGCACGCGGGTCAGATCCTTATTTCTTTTGATTGTCTTTTCCGGCAGGGGTTCGCCGTCCGGATCAATAAAAACCGACTCAACCAGATTGCAGGTCCGGGCTTTTAGCAAATCCATATACTCGGTGTTTTCTTTGGAATAATCCACAAGCACGTCCTCAAAAGCGGGGAAGTCGTTGGGATAATTCAAATCACTAAGTGAGGGGGTGGATGCGGGGGCGCCGCCGGGCGTTTCGGTATCGTTTGAAGTGTTGATTTCCGACATGGTGCATTGTTAAAAAGGCGGTCAATTTAACATTAACCCGGCGGCGCTGTCAAAAAAAAATCATCGGACAGCTACTCTGTTTCTCCGCCCTCGGTCGTTATTGCCACCACCGATGTTGTTGCCCCCTCCGTTGTTGATGCAGTTACATTTTCCGATGGAATATCTTCTTCCTCAACAACATTTATGGAAACTTTAGTGTTTTGTTCCGCCTGTTTGGATTCCGGCTCCGCCGCGGGTTCCTGCGACTGACAGCCTCCCAATGCCAAAAATAATCCCACCGAAAAAACGGAAACGATTAAAAATTTATACTTCATGGAAAAGTATTAAAAGTACCAATAACAAATTTTATCCTCAAAACCGCCCAAGCGCAACCGGGGCGGAAAAGAAATTTCAATATGGAGCGGGTAAGGGGATTCGAACCCCTGACCTTCTGCATGGCAAGCAGACGCTCTAGCCAACTGAGCTACACCCGCAAGAACAAAGAAAAATTGTCAATCACGCAAGTACAGAATTTAAAGCAAACCGGGAAAATTATCAACATTTTATTTATTTTCGCACTGGCGACCTTTAAATAACTCGGTAAAAATGATATAATTTAGAGATCAATCAATTTCTTAAATCATATATATATGAGAAATCAATCAAACACTCATCCGCTGGCAACAACCAGATTTGTATATCAAAACGTTGGAGCCGAGAAATCCGGTGAAAACGTGGACGAGCAAACCTCGCAGTCCGAGCCATTGTCGGGGGCGCCTGAAGATGTAAATAAAACAAAAGAGCAGGGTGGCAATATGATCGGGAATGCCATGGAATCTCCAATGGAACTTGCCGATACAGATCCACAGGCACTTTATCAAAAATGTCTTGACGCGGATAATCTGTTTTTGAAAGCAGTGGACAGAAATTTATATGCGGGCAAAGAGGAAGAGGTTGAAGGCAAGTTGATACGAGCGGGCGAACAGGTTCCAGTTGTTAAACCGGGTGTGGAAAAATATAAAACCGCATACAAGGCTCCAAACAAACCGAACGTCGCCACTCCTAATGTACTTGTTGAATACATGGCCAATGAAGTTTACAAAAAGTTGGGAACGTCTTTTACAGATGCCAACGGCACCACAAACGAAGCTCGCGGCGATAAATTATATAACTATATTTTTGGAAGCGGAGACGAGAAAAAGGAGAGTGAAAATGCAAAAAAAGTGGCTCAATGGTTCAGCGACGCCAAAAATGCCATAGAGCAAGGCATTGGCTAATCCTTATTGAGTATTGATGGGATTTTCTTTGCTCCCTGAATTACCATAAATCCTTCTCCAGCAATCGCTCCTGCAATAATAAGAGCTATTTGAAGGTATAGGTCATACACAAAGTATATCGCCGAAACAAATATCATGCCGGCCAATGCCAGCGCAGCAAACTCCCTCTTTAAAAACCAAATCTCCTTCTCAAATGCAAATAGCGTTATCAAAACCAGATCATAACCGTAGGAAATCGCGGCAAGCAGTAACATCATCGGCAAAACAAACCACATTTCCGGCAGAAAATATTTTTTGTGAGTCAGGAGTTCAATCATAAACGGGCCCAACAGCGAACCGAAAACCACCAGCGCGAAGCCGGCTCCAAGCAGAAGTTTCCATATTTTGCCATATAAAACCCTGGCCTTTTGAAGATCTCCGTTCACAAGATATTGCTTTAACCCCGGCAAAACCGAGAACATCAGAAAAGTGGAAAACAAACTTAAAACCTGCGCGATTTTAAAAGAAATATTAAACGTCGCGAACTGTTCGTCGGTCAGAATTTCTCTCGCGAATAAATCAGGCAGAAAGCGGAAATACAGGTTATTGATAATGTTTATTATCCCAAACGGCAGACTGACGATGAAAATATTCCGCGCCAGATTAACGTCCAAAACAAAGCTCCATTTAATTTTCCGGTAAACAAATATCAGACTCAATGCCGCGGTTACAAATCCTCCGCTCAAAACGGCCAGAAACACCAGCGGAATATGGCCGCCGTCCGCCCCCTGCGGAAGATAATTCACAATCCAGAAAATCACTCCCAGATTCACAATTCTTCCCGCCACAAGCGCTATAACCGCCCGCCCCATCAGATAATTGGCTTGCAGCATACCATCGCAGACAGAGGTGACATAATCAAAAAACAGCGCTCCCAGAAAAATAATCGCGCCGGTTAAAAAGATCGTGTCGGAGCCTTTTATTACAAGATAAAAAATCGCGCTCGCGAAAAACAGTCCCGCCGTAACCATTCGCAGAACCAGCACGTTAAAAAACACCTTCCCGTCCTGTGGCGCTTTGCTCATTTCACGCACGGTGTTGGCAAAAATGCCCAGATTCGCCGCCACGCTAAAGAACAGCGCGTACTCCGATATGGTTGCATAGATGCCGTATTCACCCTGCGTCAGATAGTTGCAGATAAGCTTTAAAGTGACGGTCGCAATCACCAGTTGCGTCACCTTTCCGAATAACTGAACCAAAGTGGAAAAAGCGATCTTCCCGCTCAATACCCTTAATGCCAGTTTTCTGATCATAAATTATATTAAAACGCGGGTGGCAAAACTTCTATCATGCGCTTCGCGCCGTTTTCAATAGGCACGGAGTAATCATGCAGGGCATTTGAAATTACATCCCACGTATAAACATAATTTTCTCCGTTTTTTGTGCCCACATCATGAGTGATGATTTTTCCTTCCTTATAGCCTTTAACCAGCACCACATGATACATCGGGCCGCCGTTTTTGAAATTGGGATTATAAAGTTGCTTCCCGGAAAAAGTCATAATTATGAAATGGCCGTCATTGATAACTTTTTGTACGTCTTCAAATGATGGATTTTCATGAATAACGGTTTCCAGAAACAAATATTCCTCCAGAATTTCCGCCGTCTGATCCACACTTGTATGTATATAATCACCAAATCTGTCTTTCTGCCATTCCACAAGCTTTAAAATCTCATCATTGAATTGTTCGCGCGACCAGTTGTGACTAAAATATTCATTGGCCACAAGAAGTACGGACGCCTCTTCGCACGCTTCCTGCCATGGTAAATCCCAGTTTCCAAAAGGAGCCTGGGCATAAAACACCGCTTTCAGATTAAGTTCGGCGGGAAATGATTGAACCTGTCCTGCGTCAATACCTTCCCCGTTCGTTGTTTCCCCGTTTTGATCCGATGTTTCGGCATCTACCGATAAATCCATATCATTGGAATCCTCCCCGTCGGAAAATATCCCCCCCGTCCTAATCGTCGCGCTGTCCACTTCAATCGGCACGGGCTCTTTCTCGAATCTGACCGTTTTATAATACAGATAACCTTCTCCGGCCATCACCAGTACCAAAAATCCCAAGATATAAATTTGAGTCATTTTATTCATGTTTCCATTATGTATTTACCTCTTCATTATTGATATCTTATCTTGATATTGCAAGGAAAACAAAAGCTGATGGGTTTATTGAAAACATTACGAAACTATAAAATATTGACAAAAAACAGCAGTAATGCATAATAGCACCCCTAAAATATCCCATCAAAGCCAAACATGCGCAACCCATTAGAAACTTTACCCGAAGCCGGAAATGGTGACGAAAGTTTTGACGAAATCTGGGAAAAAGCCATAGATCGATGGGGTATAAATTCATCCAAAGCCGAAGATATAAAAAATAAGCTGGCGGGCGGAACCGCTGTTCCTTCAGTAAAAGAACCTCCGCGTCCCTCATCCCGCGTAGCCCCAAAGCCCGTGGATGAATCGTTAAAAGAAGATGACTGGATTTGCGAGCGCCCGACAATCCCCATGGATGAGCCTAAACCTGATTCCCTGGCGGTCACTCAAAGATCATCGGAGCTGATGCCAAAAACGCCCGATGACACCCCGGAAATTATCATCAACGAAACCCAAACCGACATCAAGTCCGAACTTCTGTTTTTGCTGATTGAAGAGGCCGTTTTAAGAATCAGAAATTTTGAATTTGAATCGGTGACGGTGGAACCGGGTAAAAGCCATTTAACCAATGCTATCGCCAAAACTCTCGGTAATATTTGCGAAGCCGAAGATCTGCTTTTAATGATCGCCGTGGACGCGAACAAATTTACGATTTTAAAAAAAGGCTGGATTGATTATACTGGACGAGTTATGGATGAGAAGAAAGGATATGTCTTCCATTCCCTGCTGAAAACCTATCCCAACGCGGTTACAATCAAATAACCGTTTCCCCAAGTATTTTATAACTGTTGAATATGACGCCGGATATCGCCCCGGGTGAAAAAGTAACCCCGGATGGGAATTTATATGCAAATTCGCACCAAATTGATGAGCTGATTGGCAGGACTCCGAAAGTAGTCAGAAGGGCCGTTCTCGCCATCCTGGAAACACCTCCGGTAATCACCGAAAAGGAGCCGGATGATGAAATGGTGCTTCGCAATATGAAAATTCTGGCCGAGAATATCGGACCCAAACCCACCGACCTTACATTGTTTATACCATTAAACGGCAAACTCCCGGAACTGCTTAGGAAGAGCGGATGTGAATCGCTGGAAGCTCTTGTAGAAAAAATTCAGTCAATTGCCATCAAAGAGCGACTGGGTTTTCTGACCGGAGTAGATCATGACGCCCGCCAACTGGTCGTGAATATTCACAAACAACCGGGTAAAGACTACTCCAGACCCATGTCAAAAGAGGACCATGATTTCATTTGTCTTTTTGACACTGAAGTCTTTTAGGGTTTGTCAGTCGGTGTTTCATTTAGTCCGCTTTTGGAGACGCCCTGCTGTTTTTTCATCATCAGGAAATACGCACCCGCCACAACAACAATCACAATAAGCGCGATGCCAAAAGGATTGTGCAGTACCATGGAAACCAGTGATGTAACTGTTGTCAGAAGCAAAGCCGCCAGAAAAGTCACCGCCGTAACGGCCGTCTTGCCCAGTTTTGAAACAAAAGGCAGAGCCTCAAAAGCCACTGTCAGCGGTTTAAAAATCAGAAGAAGTCCCATCCACATAACAAAGAACCCGATAATTCTCCAAACCCAGCCTTCGGTTTTATATTCCTCTTTCAGAACCGAAATTGCGTCTTCGTTGGTTCCCCAGAAAACGCGGTAAAGCCCTTTTTCGTTTTCACCGTGGTGGGCTTCCATAATATTACCGTCGAATCTTCCAAACACCGTGGATTTCTGCCCGGGATTCACAGCACTGTAACTGATTCTCACATCTCCCACTTCCGGTTCCTGCAAAGTGCCGTAACCCCTAAATAGATAGTCATCGGCCACCTGCGAAAAATCATCTAAATAAACCATCTCCTCATTCAGAGACACTTTATCGTAACCCGGCCATCTCACTTTATTGGGATCAACCTGGTAATCTCCCACAAATGCCTTATCCGCGAAAACCGTCAGATTCTTGATTTCCATAGGATAATTTTCATGACCGCGTGCGTCGTTGAAATCTTCGCTGTCCGCGGGCTCGCTCACCCATGCGGTTTCATAGGTGTAATACTTAACATCATTATCATCTGTCTCTACATCTTCCTCCCAGGCGTACATTTCCACATTCCTCTTTAAAGCCACATAATCACCCTCGGCAATATACTCATCGCCTATTCGACCTTCGGATTTAAGTTCTCCTGTAACATAAACAAAATCATTCCCTCCGGCCGCAGTCGCATTCACGGCTTTATTAGCCACTATGCTGTAATCCGTCCGTCCCTCGGTGTTAAACAGCACCACAAAAGAAACCAAAAAAATCAAAATACCCACAACCATACCGCCGATGGAGCCAATAAGCTTATCGCCGAAACCTTGCGCTTGAGCCATAGTGAAAGATTATCAAATATTTACCAATCGATTATGCCACATCAATTAAGCATTTATCAAATTCCGTTAACTTCACTTTTAAGAACAAGGTCGTTGCCTTCTTCCGTGACCATATATAAACAACCGCTCGGTTGAATGAATATTTGTGATTTGCCTCCGGTCGCCAGATAGGCCGCAATGGTGCCCGACCCACAAGCTGTTTCATTAATTATCGACTTCGTTTTTCTCACAAATACTGTGATATTCAATTTGTAATTATTATCCATGGAAATCAGCCCGACAGAGGGGAAACGCTCAATATCTTTCCCGTATGTCCTTAGATAATTTTTTAAAGTTTCAGTCTGATCTACTTGATCCTTCGCATTTCTCACGAAGTGGGCAATACCATCCATCTTTACAAGGGTGGAGCCGTCTCTTAACTTAACCGGCAAAAAATCATTTCTGATATTTATGGAAACCCAGTAAGCAAGTTCACATGGATAAACTCCGTTCAGGCATTCCACATCTGTTTTACGTGAACCGGTCTCTCCATAATTCCAAAGTGCCAGACTTCGGATGGCATTAACACAAAGTTCGTTACCCATCATAGTCAGTTTAATATCGCTTTCTTTTGATTTTTCAATAAAACCGACCTGCTCAACATCATCGGATAACTGGGATTTGCCAATCTTATGATATTCGGCAGGTTGAATAATATTCGCTCTATTATCTATCAATAAAGTTGGATTGCCCCCCGGAACAAAAATACTTTTTTTCATTGTTAAAGTTGTTTAATGAATGATTGAAGTGTGTCAAAACCGCTCTTGAGAGATGCAAAATCTTTTTCACCAAAACATTTGCGTCTTTCAATAATCGTATAGTCTTTGCTGTCGGAAAGAGCTGTGAGCAGATAGAGAAAATCCTTAAACAATTCCGGACTCACCTTTTCCAGAAAAGTTTTCACGTCGGGTTCATCTATACCGCTTTCAATCACCGGTTCCCCAAAGCATTTGAAATAAGGGGGACGGTTGCCGATTTTTCCAAACAGCTGGATCCTGTCATAAGTTTTTTGAATGTCTCCACGGCTTGCACCGATGATTTTACGGACATTAAAGAAAATCTCCTCTGCCGGTCCGCCCACCATCGCCAGCGCATCAAGATCAAAATCCGGAGGATTATCAATCAAAAATAAATTCTCATCATCCGTCACGGGTTCACGCATAAAAAGAGCGTGTTCCGCCATATATGCCAGAGGATTGCGAATTGTCTGCCCTTCCTTAATTCTCTTTTCCGCGAATGTTATAATTGCTCGATTATTTTCTTGGATGAGGGTATCAACAAGTTCCTGAACAAGTTGCCGGCGTTCCGCGGAATCTTCTCTTTCCCTGGAAATCAGGACGTCACCTTCGGTCTTGGCATAGAAAGCCTTTATGAATTGACGGATATATTCCGAAACCAGCTGAACGTTATCCTCAATTATTGCCGGATCTTCACCCAACCTCATTTGCGCCCTATCGGCGAAGTAAAACTGGCCGCGCGTATTTTCGCGACTTTGCATCGCAGACAAAAGTGGCATCAAATAAGCCAGAATGCGTACGGGAACGCCCGGAGTGACATCCGCGCTCATCCCTGTGGAAAACAGGACCCTTTTTTTCGGATTCATACTTTTTAACAGTTTTTCACTGGTATTTTTTAGTAACGGGAATATGGGGGTATTTTTAGACATGATGTGTAAAATAAAAAAATATATAAAAAAAGACCGACATTTCTTTGTCGGCCTGCTACTGATATGGAATTACTTCAATAAAAACTTACATGCAGCGATGCACCGACAAATGATGGTCGGTGTGATGATGCTGGCTGGATGTAAGTAATTGATACATTAAAATAGATTGAAATCCTGAGTGTATTATACCCAACAAAAAACTTATGTCAAATTTTAATCTGGTGCCGAGGGGCGGAATTGAACCACCGACGCAGGGATTTTCAATCCCTCGCTCTACCACTGAGCTACCCCGGCAAACTATTTTCACGGTCTGAAGACAGCACAAAAAAACTTACCTTAATCCGCCTCAAATTTCAATTGAATAATATAATAAAAAAAATCATACAATGGTCTTGACTTACTAAAAACTATTTGCTACAATACTATGATGATTCAAAAAAGGAACGAATTATCCCGACCATTGAAAACCAGACCGTACCGGCAAGATAGGGAGAAAGCTGCCAGAAACCATTGATATTGCGGACCTTTAAAAAGTCTTCGTATCCATATTTTCTGTCAGCTTCCTCCCTAAGCTTTCGGGATTGGAATAATAATTGATATCCCCCAGATATTAATTACTACTTAAATCTTGTTTCTGACGGGCTTGTATATCAGGAATAAAAGTTTAAGGCAAAGACGAGTGTTTCTTTTTAAGTGATTTCATTTTATCGCGGCCTGTGCTTCGATATTTTAAATCTCTTAAATCAAAACGCTTCTGAAAGACTGTTCACTTTAACTTCGGTTATTGCGAATATAATTCTACAATAAATTGTAATCTTGCATTTTGTTGGTCTTTCCTTCCAGTCCCCACTTAGGGTTTTGTACTTTGATTTTTAGGTCCTCACAGCGGAAGATAGGGAGAAAGCTGTTAATGGCATATATGTTGACCCACCTCTTCATATAGTTCATTGGCAGCTTCCTCTCTAAGCTTCTTGGCTTGGTGAGTATTCCGTGTTCAAGAGTCCCCCAGGTTCTTGACGCGCCTTTCTTTTTCGCTTAGTGGGTTCGCAGGCTAAGCTGTAGAGAGTTTGGGATTAACTTCGTTTGTCGTCTGTGATGTTTTGTTTATCGGCTTCGGTCGATTTTCAAACGTTACAAATCGGTAAGCGAGAGAGATTCTGTCCTGTATCAGTGATGATTCAGGCTAAGAGACTGTTCCGGAGAAATAATCTTTTTTTGGGACGTTGACCGTTTACTTTTCTTTCCCTGGAGTTTGGGGAGGACTTGAAAAATTATAAGGAACCCGGTGAGAGTGCTGTCTTCTGTCTGAGTTTGGTCACTAGTTTTGACCCTCAGTCATCAAGACAGCTCTCTCATCGGGTTTTTTTTGAACCCCGTAACCGTTATTTGCCGCAAACATCCCAGAGACCTTTCGTTTCATCTTTGGCCACTTCCTGCAGTGTTTCAAAGGAGTCGTGTTTGGAGTAAGCGTGGTCTTCATCAAAATAAACTCTCGCCAGACCCTCTTTAATCAATTCTTCATTAAGCATTCTGCCGTCCGCCAGATAAACATACTTTAGATCCCTCCCGTGGATATCTTTTTCCCCCGCGTCCGGATCGCTTTCCAGAGTGACTTCGCGGTTATTCTTAAAAAACAGGTTGGCTGCCAGATCTTTAGATTCCCCGCCAAAGCACTGGCGAACTTTTTCGCCGTCCAGGAAAGTGGTTTCCGGAGCGTCCGCGCCAATCAGCTGAACCTTGGAAAGCTTCCCGTTTTGCATCACGATGTAGGAATCGGGATCGATCATGTGCACAATCTTGGCTTTATTCTGAAAGAAAAACGGCCAAAGCACATACTGATAAAGCAGGAATATCACCAGCGCCAGTATCGCGAGACTGATTAAGGGACGGAGAATTCTCATAATAAATAATTAACAGGAAACGGATGCTAGCACAGTTAACTTTCGACTTCCAGAAGTCGAGTGTTGGAATTATGCTTAAAATGTTGTATAATATATGGATAACAATCAATCATGATATCGCGCAAAAAAGAGTTGGAAAATACGAAAATGGGGGCAAAGGTGGCTTTGCAGGGCCTGGTTAAAGTCGCGATACTTGCAATGGCCAAGCTGTTCATTGGTATTTTTACGGGGATGATTGTTTTAATTGCGGACGCGCTTTCCAGTTTTGCCGACCTGCTGGCGCTTTTTGCGGCGTTTCTGGGTCTGAAGATCAGCACGAAAAGCGCGGACAAGGGTTTCAGTTACGGTTATTACAAAGTGGAGACATTCGCGTCACTGTTTGTATCCCTGATTATCGTTTACCTTGGAGCCGAAATATTTATTAAAAGTCTGGAGCGTTTCAGCGAGACGGAAGTCGCCCATTATCAGATTCTTGGTGTGATAATGGTGATTATCACTTTTTATGAATCATATCATCTGGCGCACAAGCTCAAACACACCGGCAAAGAAATCAATTCGCTGGCACTGCTTAACTGCGGTAAGGATAAAATTGTGGATATGTACATTCAGGTAATCGTACTTGTTGGTATCGGAGCCAACTATTTTCATATTCCGTATCTGGAGGGGGCGATTGGTATGGGTATTTCGCTTTACACACTCAAAGAGGGTGTGCTGGCGGCGAAAGAGTCGCTGTATTTTCTGCTGGATTATTATGATGATGACAAACTTATCAAAAAAATACGCAAAACAATTCTGGAAAATTCCACGGTGGTGAAAGGGGTGCAGGATATCAAATTAAGGAGAGCCGGAACTGTGATTTTTGGCGAGGCTTTATTGGAACTTAATCCTTACAGCGAGACCGGAGACATCCGCAACGAGCTTACAAAACTCAAAGTCATGGTAATTGATTTGGAAGAGTATCTGAAAGATTTTTCACTGATGATAACCATACCCAAACCGGCAAAAGTGCGGTTGGCGTTTCCGGTGGTCAAAGACGACGGTCTGGAATCGGTGCTGGCCAAAACCATGGAAAAAACCTCCGCTTATGTGTTTGTTGATATTGACGGTAAGAGACTGAAGAAATTCTCATCGGAAAAATTCCGTTTCCGGAAGGATGATTTTTCCTCCATGACCGATTTTCTGCTGAAACATAAAGTGCACATTGTCATTAACAACGACATGCATAGCCTGCTTTATTATAACGTGCGCCATCTAAATCACATTCCCGTTTATCCCAACTTCGGCAACATTGAAACCGTAAAGAACGCGGTTAAACTTCTGAAGATAGATTTGTAAGGGCGGTTTTTAAAACCAGCGGGTGATCAAATCCCAGAGGCGGGGGATTATTGGCCGGAAACCATTCCGTTTCCGCGGCGTCGTCCCCGGCTTTTATTTTCACAAGGGCGCTGTCCACAAACCCAACGTAGGCAACAGAAACAATCGTGCCGCGCGGGTCCCGCCCCGGCACCGAAAACACACCCAGCAAATCCAGTTTCACTCCTTTAAGCGCCGTTTCCTCCTCCAACTCCCGCGCGGCGCACTCCTCGCACGATTCGCCCCACTCCATAAAACCGCCCGGCAACGCCCAATTGCCTTTAAAAGGTTCATGTCCCCTTTTTACCAGCAACACCCGTAAATCGGCCCCCTCCCCCGAAAAAATCACCAAATCACAGGCCACAGTCGGTCTTTTACCCTCTCTGCCAAAAATATCCGTCATAAAAAAGTCCGTAAATACGAGCCGATTATAGCAGAAACTATTTTTGTTGTGGAACGGGAAGCTTAACTATCCTAATCGTCGCCTTCTTTTTGATGTTGGGCAGACGTGTGGTGATAGTTTCCTCTTTCAGCTTTTCATCCGGTTTTCGTTTGGATGGAATAAGCGCAATTTTCAGCACGTCATCAAGGGTGCTGGCATATTTTAGAGTGACACCGCGTAAAATCACCGCGGGAATTTCCGTAACATCCTTTTTGTTTTTCTCGGGCAGAATTATTGTTTTGATATTCGCTCTCTTGGCCGCCAGAATTTTTTCCTTTAGTCCGCCGATAGGCAGAATACGGCCTGTTAAAGTCACTTCCCCGGTCATCGCCACATCCCGCCTTACTTTCTGGTTGGTCAGAAGTGAAATCAGCGCCGTGCAAATTGTTATACCGGCCGATGGTCCGTCTTTGGGAACCGCGCCCTCCGGAACATGAATGTGAATATCGGAAGTTTTGAAAATATCATCACTGATATTGAATTTGTGTGAATTGCTTCTGATGTAGCTCAAAGCAGCTCTCGCCGATTCCTGCATCACATCGCCCAGATTGCCCGTCATAATCAGATTCTTGTCGCCCGGCATCCTTGTTGCTTCAATAAATAAAATATCCCCGCCGTAAGGCGTCCAGGCCAGACCTGTCGTAACTCCAACCCTGTCCTCCTCCTGGGCCTTTTCAAACTCATATTTATCCACTCCCAGATACTGCTCCACCTTTGCGCTGTCAATTTTTGGAGTTTTGACCAGTGTCTTTTCTATCAGATCCTTGGCCACTTTTCTGCAAATGGAGGCGATCTGCCTCTCCAGTTCACGCAGACCGGCTTCATTGGTGTAGCTTCGAACCAGTTTTAAAATCGCATCATCCGTAAAAATGAGCTTTCTGCTTTCCAGTCCGTTGGCGATTTTTTGTTTGGGGATAAGGTATTTTTTGGCAATCTGCAGTTTTTCCTCCTCGGTGTAGCCGGGTAGTTCAATCACCTCCATTCTGTCCAACAGCGCCGGCGGAATCGGATCAAGAAAATTGGCGGTGGTAATAAAAAAGACCTTGGAAAGGTCAAACGGCACGTCCAGATAATGGTCGGTAAAAGCATGATTCTGCTCCGGATCCAGCGCTTCCATCAGCGCCGCCGCCGGGTCCCCCTGAAAGTCCTTTCCCACCTTGTCTATTTCATCAAGCATAAACACCGGATCGTTATAACCGGCTCTTTTTAGTGATTGAATGATTCTTCCGGGCATCGCTCCAACGTAGGTTCTCCTGTGTCCGCGAATATCTGCTTCGTCACGTATGCCTCCCAGTGAGGTGTGAACAAAAGACCTTCCCAGAGCCCTTGCAATGGACTGCCCGAGAGAGGTTTTTCCAACTCCGGGGGGGCCGACAAAGCATAAAATCGTCGCGCCTCTTTTGTTATTCAGCTGGCAGACCGCCAAAAATTCCAATATGCGCTCTTTCACTTTTTCCAGTCCGTAATGGTCTTCATCCAGAATTTTGCGCGCCTTTTTAACATCCGCTTTTACCGGACAGCTTTTTTCCCATGGCATGTCGCACAGCCATTCAATATAGGTGCGCGCCACCGTGTATTCGGGTGAAATCGGAATGATTTTTTTCAAACGGTCCAATTCTTTTCTGGCGATTTTTTCCACGCTATCCGGCATTTCCGCCTTATTGATTCTCTGTTCCAAATCGCGAATATCCTCCTTATCCGTCATTCCCCCCATACCCAAAACGTCCTCCTCATCTTCCCCAAGCTCCTTTTTGATAGCCTTCAACTCCTGCCGGAGCAGATAATTGCGTTCACTTTTGTTAAGTTCCTGGGAAATATCGGTATGAATTTTTTTGCGGATTTTTGAGAGTTGGATTTCCTTGTTCAGATAATCCAGAATCAGTTTTATTCTCTTTGCGGAATCGGTCATACTCAACAGTTCCTGCTTTTTGATAATTTCCAGCGTCAATAATGAGCAGGCCAAATCAAGAATGTCATCAAAATTATGTATTTTACTTAGTCCCGTGATTACTTCCGGAGGAAGATTTTTGCCCTCCAACGCCAGACGTGCGATCAAATCCTTGATTTCCTGGGCGCCCGCTTCCAAATCGACATTCGCATCTTCGCTCTTTTCAATGGGTTTGATGTTTGCCTGCAAAAATGGTTTTTCCTGAGTGAACTGTCTCACCTTGAAACGGCTGATTCCCTCCACCAGAACCATCGCGTCGTTGCCGGTGCCGCTCTTAATAACCTGTAATACGGAAACACTGGTACCGACATCAAAAAGATTTTCAACCGGCGGAACCGGTTTTGACGAGCTTTTTTGCGTTATCAGCCCAATAAGTTCACCGTCCTGCGAAGCCTTGTTAATGGCATCAATCAGTTTTTCGTTCTTTACATATACGGTGATAATCATGGACGGAAAAACGACCAGATCACGCAGAGGAATGATCAGAATATTTAAAGGCAGTTTATAATCTTTTTCCGCAGGGACATCCTGTTCGGTATTCTGTGCGAATTCGTCTTCCATTCAAATTTATTAAGATTTCCCAGAATTATAGCACAAATAACGGGCAAGGTCTAGATTATGGGTTACATTAAATGTAAAGGCTCGTACTCCTAAAGCAGAAAATAAATAGATAATATGTCTATAAAATATGGCTTAAATAAGACCTTTGTCAATTGAGGAACCCGGATATTTTTGCTATAATAATCTGATTTAAAATAAAAATTAAAACCCAAAAAATATGAACCCATTATCATTTCTAAAAAGAAACAAGGATACCGCTCAGACCCCCGTCAATAAACGGGCGGAAGATGCGGACTACGATGACGATTCGGAAATAAACATTGGCACCAAGGTAAAAATCGTTGCCGCCATGCTGGTGGTGGCGGTGGCAACTTATGTGGCGCTTTGGGTGCAGGAACCCGCCGATATTAAGATTGATGTTCTCAGCGGAACTACAATCGCCGAAGAAACCGCATTGGACAACGAACCGGCAGTTAGTGAAACAACCATGGTTGCCGCCGCGGACACGGATTTTCCCGTGCTGGCGGAGGTCTCCATTACCGATTTTACGTTTACCCCCGCCAACATGACGGTTAAAAAGGGAACAACCGTTGTCTGGACCAACATGGATCCCGTGGATCACACGGTTACGGCGGATACTTTTAGCAGTTCCACGCTTGAATCCGGAGATTCATACACTTACACGTTTGATACGGCCGGAGAATATCCTTACAGCTGTGCTTTCCATCCCCAGATGACCGGTAAAATCATCGTCACGGATGAAGTGGCGGAAACGGATGAGGCGCCGGATACCACAAGTACCGAAACCGAGCCCCCCCGCGACCTTGAAGACCTCTATCCCGCACTTTCAACGGCGGGTGACCTTGATGAGGAAACAGCCGTCGGAACCGATTTACTGTCGGTCACTACTGACACGGCTGCCTTGAACGATCTTGATGAACCGCCTTCGGATGAACCGCTGATGGTCACTTTTGACGCGGAGGAACTTATTGCTTCGGGAGAAGTACGGGAGGATGCCACCGCAGCCATTCAGGAAAGCGACAAGCTGGCCAAATCCGGCCCCGAAGACGTGCTGTATGTGTTTGCCTTTGCCGCCATTCTCTACTTTAACAGGCGCAAAATCTCCGGAGTCTTAAGCTAAAGGCAAATCTTGTTAAAAAGTTTGCGGGAGGGTACACTTGAATGCGTACCCTCTTTTGATAAAAATGGATTTGATAAGCCAAATGATGGCAACGGTCATTCTATTCATAGGAGACCAGACCCGCACTTTCTGGGACAACCTGGCGTTGCTAAATTTTTCCTGGCCTCAGATTGCGTTGGACATTCTGGCGGTCGCGGTGATTTTTTATTTCATTTTTTCTCTCATCAGGGGATCAAGGGCGGTGCATGTTTTGATCGGGCTGGCCATCATTCTGGGATTGTACTTTTTAAGCAAGGCTCTTCAGCTTGTGGCTTTGGGGTGGCTTTTGGATAAATTCATGACCATCGTGCTGGTGGCGATACCGATTATTTTTCAGAAGGAATTGCGCATGGGTCTGGAAAGGCTTGGGCATACCAAATTGTTTGTTTCACAAAAAGCCCGGGAAATAGACCGGATGATTTTGCATATAGTAAATGCCGCCGAAGAAATGGGTAAAAACAAGATCGGGGCGCTGATAGTTGTGCAAAAAACGGTGCCGTTAAAAGAATATATTGATACGGGAGTCTTACTTGACGCTGCCGTTTCCACCGAACTGCTTTTAAGCATTTTCCAGCCGAAAGGCGCTTTGCATGACGGGGCGGTTATCATCGCCAGCGAGTCAATCCTGGCGGCCTCATGTATTCTGCCGCATTCCTTTGAGACCACCGATTCGGGTATGGGGACGCGCCACAAAGCCGCCCTTGGGCTTTCCGAAAACACAGATGCGGTTGTGGTTGTTGTGTCGGAGGAAAAAGGCACGATTTCATTTGCCGAGGAAGGCCGGATGGAAAGATCTCTGACCCCCCCGCGGCTTCATCAATTGCTAACCCGATCGCTCGGCGTCGGAGACAAAAAAAAGTTTAACCGTAAAAAATGATTAAACCTTTCCATCAGATTCATCTTAAACTGCTCGCCCTGCTGGCGGCTGTGACGCTGTGGTTTGTGGTAATTACGGTAGAGAACACCGTCTATAAATTTCCCGAAAAGGTTGAGCTTAAAACACTTAATTTGAGCAAAAACGTGAGTCTGGAAAGCGCTCTTCCGGCGGTTGATGTGTATCTGCGCGTGGATAAAGAGGACATGAAAAAAATCACTAAAAACGAATTGGACATATATTTGGATTTGGCCGAATTTGAAGCGGGGGAGCGGACCGTACCGGTTGTTGCTTTATCCAAAAGCCCTCTTGCCCAGGTATTAAAAACCGAACCGGCAGAAGTAAGGATTAAGATTTCACCCGTTATTGAAAAGGAGGTGGAGGTGAAAATTGTGGTTGAAGGAAAGCCCCGGGACGGATACAAGGTGGAGAAAACGGAAATCCTTTCCGAAAAAGTTACGGTTTCGGGGGCGCAAAACGTGATTGATATGTTGGAATTTATTGAAGGAAAGATAATTCTGGACGGCTCTCAGACGGAAAATCTTAAACAAAGCATACAGCTCTCCGTTCCCGGAAACGCACAGGTTTCGCAGCAGCTGCTTACATTTAATCCGGCCGAAATCGTTGTGGAGGTGACTATTGTTTCGGAGCTGGAGGAGAAAGAGGTCACGGTTACGCCGCACTTTTTTTCCGAAAATGACAGGAATACATATGAGTCCAAAATTGAAATGACACCATTGACGGTTAAAGTATCGGCCGGCAAAGAGATTTTGGAAAACCTGAGTTCCCTTGAAACCAATCCGCTGGAAATCAGCGCTTTGATTAGAAACGGTTCCATTGAAACCGGATTGTCTCTGCCGGAGGGTGTGACTCTGGCTGATCCTTCGCAGAAAATAACCGTGAAATTCACCGGGGCGGTTCTTGGTGACGGTCCGACTATATAAATATTTTTGATGAGCATGATTTGCGTGCCGGTCAGGGCAAAGACGTTAAATGAACTTACGAAACAGGTTAAAGAGGCTTCAAAAAAGGCCGACGTTGTTGAGGTTTGGATGGACTGGCTTCCGTTGGAAATCGGCGCGCATCAAGTTAGAAAAATAACGGCGAAACCGCTGATCGCGGTGTGCAAGGGCAAGCGGGAAAATGGTTCATGGAGGGGAGGCGAGGCGAAAAGAATAGAGCGGTTGATGGAGTGCGCGGCCGCCGGCATTGATTACGTGGACGTTGATTTGCGCACGCGCCCCGATTTAATAGCGCGCCTCGCAAAAACAACGGGCGGCCGCGCCCCTCACAAACACAATCCACGCCATAGCGCCGCCCTACGTGAAAGCGCCGCCGCGCACAATCATAGCGCCGCCCTACGTGATAACGCCGCCCCGCACAAAAACGCCGCCCGCCGCACCAAACTGATTGTGTCTTATCACGATTTTAAAAAAACGCCGTCGTTAAAAACTCTAAAAAGCCTTTACTACCGGGCCGTCACCGCCGGAGCGGACGTTGTTAAGATTTCTGTTTTTGCCAATGCATTTGAAGACAACTTAAGGTTGTTGGGGCTGGGCGCCGCCGTTGGCGCGGGCAAACGGCGCCGGCCGCTGATAATAACGTCCATGGGTGAAAAAGGGCGTATTGGCAGGATAGCGGCGCCCCTTTTCGGCTCAATCATAGTCTTTGCGGCTTCGGACAAAAAAAACCTGACCGCTCCCGGACAATTAACTCTGGAACAATATAAAAAGATTGCGTCGGTAATTAATACCGATTAAGCTCTGTTTTTGCATTAATCAAACACAATGAAAATAGGAATCGTGGGACTTCCCAACGTCGGAAAATCAACTCTCTTTAACGCCATGACCCGCAGTCGCGGGGCCAAAGCGGAAAACTTTCCTTTCTGCACCATAGACCCCAACGTGGGAGTGGTGGAGGTGCCGGACGAACGGCTTCTGCCTTTAAAGGAAACGGTAAAAACCGACGTTATCATACCGGCGATAGTGGAATTTGTGGACATTGCCGGACTTGTAAAAGGAGCAAGCGAGGGCGAGGGGCTGGGCAACCAGTTTCTTTCTCACATCAGGGAATGCGACGCCGTGGCGCAGGTTATCCGGGTATTTGAAGACAAAAACGTAACCCACGTTCACGAAACGATTGACGCCGGACGGGACAAGGAAATAATTGAAACCGAACTGATGCTGGCCGATATGCAGACACTGCAAAAAAGGCTGGCCAGGGCGCGAAGCGACGCAAAATCGGGACAAAAGGACAAAATGGCCTATGCCACACTTCTGGAAAAAGTGGAAAAAATCCTTGGAGGAGGGCAAAAAATAATTGATGCCGGCCTCACCGGCGAAGAACTGGAGGAATTACACGATCTGCATTTCATCACCGCAAAACCCATTCTCTATATCGCCAATGTACACGAAGATGAAATCGGACTGCTGGACATAAAAAGCCTTTCGGAAAAAATAGGCGTCGGCGAACATGAAAGACTCGTACCCATCTCCGCCAAAATAGAGGAGGAACTGGGAAGCATTCCCGAAGAGGAGGCCGCGGTCTTTCTGAAGGAACTGGGTCTCGGGGAGACGGGATTAAATGCCCTCATCCGCGCCGCCTATGAAACACTTGGTTTGATTACTTATTTCACAGCCGGACCCATGGAAGTGCGCGCCTGGACAATCACCAAAGGCGATAAAGGCCCCCGCGCCGCCGGCAAAATCCACACCGATTTTGAAAAGGGTTACATCCGCGCCGAAGTGGTTTTCTGGAAAGATCTGGTTGACTGCGGAGGAGAGGCGCCGGCTCGTGAAAAAGGTCTTATCCGCACCGAAGGAAAGGAGTATGTTGTAAAAGACGGTGACGTGATGCATTTTTTCTTTTCAAAATAGATGGAAATCATTCCGGTGATTTATATTCTGGACGGGCAATGCACGGCGCTTTATAAGGGCGATTACGGTCAGAAAAAAACTTATCGCGGAAGCCCGCTGGAATGGGCGGAAAAATTTATCAACGATGGCGCGGAAAAAATCTATCTTGCCGATTTAAATGCCAGAAAAAACGGCGGGTTTGAGCAGAAAGAATTATTTGCGGAGCTGTTAAAAAAAATAAGTGTCCCTGTTTTGGTGGAGGCTTCCTTTCCGGATTTGGCATCTATCGGAGAGGTTCTTGAGATGGGCGCGGAGCAAATTGTTTTACGTTCACCCGGTATTGAATTTGCCGGAAAAGCGATTGAAACATTCGGTGCGCAAAAAATCGTTGTACAGATTTTTTCCAAACGTGATGAATTGATAGAAAACAGGGAGAAAAAGAACGCCGACGATTTTACGGACGTGGTGGATTATGCCGAAAAACTTATTCCTATGGGGGTGAAATATGTGATTTACAAAGACCGGCGCAGCGAAGGAATTCTCACTCATCCAAATTATGATGAAATAGACAGGTTGTTTCTGACCTGCGGAAAAGACCTGAAAATCTACTCTTCGGGGGGGATTTCCGAAATCCCTCATCTTAAACTGCTGGAAAAAACAGGAGCGCATGGGGCGCTCATCGGGAAAGCCTTTTATGAAAGAACCATTGGCGTAGGGGAAGCCATGGAGGCAGTGGAATAATCATGCCCTCTTTCTGAAATTAACATATTCCATAGAAAGGTAAGCCAGAATCATCAGGACAAGACCGAGCAGAATAAACCAGTTCAAAGACAGTTCAAAGAAGTATATTTCCGCGAACAAAGTAATCACCGCAAAGGCGCTCAATAGAAAAGTTAATGCCCAAAAAGTATTTGTCTCGCGCAGTTCGGGGAAGCTCCTTTGGGTTAGTCTTTTAAGCAGGAACACCATCATGAACAACATGAATGTTCCGGCATAAAGCAGAATGCTGGATAAATAGGGGTTTGATTCGTAGGTTAGCTGTGACGAAATATAATGCAGAAAATAGGGGTGGGACGCCCACAGCGCGAATGTGAAAGCAATTGCCATGCTGAAGGCGATCTTCCTGCGGAAAAACCTGCGGGTTACATTCCTTACACCGTCTACGTGTTCAATCGCTTCGCACACCTGGGAGATTTGCGAATAATTTTCAACGCAAATCGTAAATTTGGTAATCAGCTCACCGGTCCAGAAAGAGATGTGTCCTTTTGCAAAGACTATATTCAGTTTATGTTCGGCGATTTCACGCAATATTTTGCGCATCTGGCCTATCATATCCCTGCTTATAACCTTTAGAGTGACCATCGTGTAATTTTTGGCACTGTCGGTATGAAAAAATTTCCGTTCCAGGAAAAGAACGATTTTACTTGTCGGTACATCCTTGTGCGGATACAAACCATTAACAAAATCCAGCGGGCTTAAAGTTCCCTCGCCGATTTTAAGCAGGACGTCTTCAATCGTTAAACATCCTTTTTTGTTCTTGCAGAACAATTTAAGCTTTTTTTGAGGTATGTCGTTAATCATGCCCAGACCAGCCCAGTCCAGTTCTTTCTGAAGAAGCCTTCTGCCGGTAATGATCTTTTCCTCTTTTGAAACCTTCCTGAAATAATCCAGAATCCTGCTTTTGGCTGTATTTGTCTTTACAAACGCCAGCCAAGACCTGCTCGGACCTTTTGGCATGTCCGAAGTGATAATATTAACGGTATCGCTGTTTTTCAGCTTGGTTGTAACCGGAACAATCTGTCCGTTTACCTCCGCCTTAATCGCCCTATTACCGACCTCCGTGTGAATTTCATAGGCAAAGTCCACGCAGGTGGCTTCATTGGGAAGATCAACGGTAGTTCCTTTTGGCGTAAATACAAAAATCCTGTCATGGAGAATATCGTCTTTCAGTTTCTCCATAAAATCCGACTCAACGCTGTTTTGTTCAAGTTTTTGCATTTGCATAATTTTGCATGCCCAGTTGGCCCGCCCGTCCTCCTGCAGATGAAGTGTCTTAGTGGATTTTTCAAAATATTGCGCCGCTATACCATATTCCGCTTCCAGATGCATTTGCCGACTGCGGATTTGGAATTCGGTTGTCACTCCCTTGATGCCGAAAACGGTGGTATGAAGGCTCTGGTATCCGTTCTTCTTGGGCAGTGAAATAAAGTCCCTGAAAGTACCGGGCTTGGGCTTGAACAGGCTGTGGATAATTCCCAGCGTGTGATAACATTCATCTTTGTTATCCACAATAACGCGGAGCGCTATCATATTGTCATATTCATTCAATTTACCGTTTTCACCGGCCGTTCTTTTATAAATGTGGTAAATATTTTTTGTTCTGCCGTACACACTGCACGAAATTTTTTGTTGAGACAGTTCTTTCTTAATCATCTCAATTGTTGTGTCCATGATATGTTCGTTTTTTTTTCCGCCCATCTTAAGTCTGTCCGAAATCATCTGATAATCTTCGGGATACAGATGTTGAAAGCACAAATCCTCCATCTCCGTTTTAAGTTCTTCAATCCCCAGCAGATTTGCAATCGGAACAAAAATTTCCAAAGTCTCTCGGCTTATTCGGGATATTTTTTCCGGCTTGTTGATGGCGTAAAGTGTTCTCATATTATGAAGCCTGTCCGCCAGTTTGATCAGGATGATTCTTGGATCCTTGGCTGTGTGGATAAACAGCTTTTTCAAAGATTCAACCTGTCTGTTTGCCATTTCGTGCCGGTAATGGACTTTAGACAGTTTGGTGATTCCTTCCACAAGATAAGCGATTTTTTTGCCGAATTTTGATTCAATTTCCTCTATGGACTTATCGGTATCCTCCGGAACATCATGGAGCAGAGCCGCAATCAAAGTATCCTCGTCCACATGCAGAGCACTAAGTATCCTGGCGGTTTCATAAGGGTGAATGATGTACGGATGGCCGCTCTTTCGTAACTGCCCTTCATGTGCCAGAGCCGAAAAAGCAAACGCCTTTCTTAATTTGATTTCATGCAGGTCCGGCAAATAACGCCTCACCTCGCCGATAAGGTTATCAACGTCAACGCTGTATTCTTTTTTCAATTGTTGAAGAAGAATGACACTGCGCATAAGTCTGATTTTAAGATAACTTGTGAATCTAAAGTATGTCACCACCTGAAGAAACGGTCAAATTTCAATTGGTACTTGAGTACAATATGATAAAAACAGCTCAAATAAGCCAAGTTATTGACGTTAGGGCGATAAAAACCTATAATTATATTTAAGGTAATCTAATTCCGCAAAGACATGAACTCCGGAAAAACGAAAAAAAATAGCCAATCCAGAAGCAGAAACGTACCGATTAACGAAGAAAGCGGGCAAAATCCCGAGGAGGCTCCTCTTGAGCGCGTAATTCATCCCGAAGCGAGCCGCCATTATGAACTCCACATCTCCGCGGCGGCTGATCCCACCCATGCCGCTTCAGCCCAAACGGGGGGAGTGGAAAAAAAACACGCATCAACCGGACACCGCCCCTCCGCAAAAAAAGCACCGGCGGACTTTGAAACCGCGCACGCCACCCCCAAAAAAAGATCCCGTATCAGCCGGAAAATATGGAACCTGTTGGAGTGGATTGCCGTTTCCGCGCTCATCTTTACCGCGCTTTTCTTTGTCATAAATTTTTCGTCGTATTCCATGCTGTTAAAAAACAAGCTGGAAAAAGTGACGGGAACTTTTCAGCTTGATCCTTACATAGAACAAATGATGGATGACGGGACAGCGCCGGCGGCACAGGAGCCGCTTCCGCCGGTCACCGAAAACTCTTCGTTCAGCAGCCAGATTCCTCCGCTGAAACTGGAAGTCTCGCCGCCGGACGACAGGGTGATAATCCCCAGAATCAATCAAAATGTACCGATTGTAAATGTGAGCTCGGAAAATCTGATAAAAAGAGACTGGAACGCGCTGGAAACGGACATCCAGGACGCGCTTAAAGAGGGTGTAGTACATTACCCGGGAACAGCCCAGCCCGGCGACAGAGGCAATGTGGTGATTACCGGCCACAGTTCATATTTTCCCTGGGATCCGGGAAGATTTAAAGATGTTTTTGCCCTGCTTCACGAAATTGTGGTGGGGGACACCGTGATTGTTTACCACGACCAGCACAAATACACTTATGAGGTTTTCGAAAAGAAAGTGGTCAATCCCGACGAGGTGGAGGTTTTGACGCAGGAGGGCGATGAAAGGCTTACACTCATAACCTGTACGCCGGTTGGAACAAACTTAAGAAGGCTCATAGTATTCGCAAGACCCGTATAAACAACCGCCTGTTTTAAAGCTCCGCCAGTCTAGCCAGAAGTTCTTCCTCTTTTTGCTTTTCCTCTTCCTGAGATTTCATTTCGGCGCCGGCTATTGCCTGTCTCTTCTCTTTGGTCTCAAACTCTTTCCATTCAATCATGTGTTTTTCATTCAGCTTTTCCAGCTTATTTTCATATTCCTTATCCAGTTTGTTCAACTGCATTTTTTCATTAAGGAGAATGTCACGGAATTTACCGATTTGATCCTCGGTCATTATCGGAAGAATCTGAAACCAGTAATCCCTCTCATCCTTATTCATGGATTCCGTCTCCTCAATCAGCTTAACCAGATCGGGAAATTTCTGAGTGACCAGATCGGGAACGGTACGCTTGTTTTGGGATGCGTCGGAAACTGCGGCAATCATATCGGTTTCTTCCAGCAGGGAAATATTGGTCGGCGGTTTTTGCGCTGTGGATGCCGGAGTTGTCCCCGTTTGAGCCGGTTGAGCGCTTCCTCCCTGAGCCGGTTGTGAAGTTCCGGTAGTACCTGCGGCACCTGTCTGTCCGGAATTTACCGGATTGATTTGTATGTCGTCAGCCATGTTTCAAAAATTATATCTTATTATTATACTTAAAAATCGGATTTTATGCAATTCGGGCTTGCCGTGAACCTTTCACACGGGTATCCACTTCATTTAGCATTGGGCTGATTTTCTCCCAATAGCGGCTTGCCGCCGGACTGGAATTGATAATGGCCCGCCCTTGAGAATCTCGGGGATCAACCTTTAATTGAAAATGCATCGGATCGCCTTTCTCTCCAAAATGAAAGCCGGGTTCCGGCACCGATCCCCAGGCAAAACCCGACTCAACCAGTGCCATTACAACCTGGTCGGGAATATCACCTCTGCCGTCCTTGGGCCAGTTGGTTGACGGATCAATATCAAAAGCCATACCGAAAGCATGGGAGCTCTTAATGTCGGGACTTTCCACCCCTCCGATTTTCAGTCCTCGGAAATCATAACCGTGATACCTTGAAATTTGGGGCTTGTAATTTACTTTGCTCTGTTTGATTTTCTCTTCCGCCGCTTTTAAAAACGGAATCATCATCAGGTTAATACCACCATTTGGTGGCTTTTTAAAGGGCCTGCCCAGAAAAGTCAGTTCGCCGCCGGTGACCGGATCCACATTGGTCAAGTACGGTTCGATTTCGGGTTTGGTTTTACCCAGGAGCGAAGGCATACTATCCGTTGTATATTTAGGAGAATTTTTGGCGTTGAGATCGGTTATTCTTT
Organism: Candidatus Altimarinota bacterium; assembly: GCA_041738505.1. Lineage (GTDB taxonomy): Bacteria > Patescibacteriota > Gracilibacteria > UBA1369 > UBA1369 > JBGSPQ01. The sequence continues at coordinate 41,664 of JBGSPQ010000010.1, forward strand.
GTCTCAAAACCGATACATCCGAAAAGACCGGTTTTTCTGTGCCGGGACTGTATTTTTCATTCGCTTGCGGTTGATTGGCTGTGGCATCGGGAGCCTGCTGTGGCGCCGGTTGTGGGCCGATGGGCGGTTGAGATTCGGGACCTGCGGGAGTTGGCTGTGGGCCGACGGGCGGTAGTGCTTCGGCACCCGCTGGAGCCGCCTGAGGTTGTTGGGCGGGAGTGGCGGGTGCGGGTTGCGGACCGACGGGCGGTTGTGCTTCGGCACCTGCGGGAGCCGCCTGAGTCTGTGCGGCGGGCACGGTCGGGCCCGTTCCTTCCGGCACTGTTACAAAACCAAGCCAGTTGTTGAAAAGAGATGACTGGGCGACGGTAACTTCATGAATTTTTCCTTGATCATTTACCAGTTTCATCATCGGGGGAGGCCCGGGGTTGCTCACAATTGCGGTGGTCTTTGCCTTTTCCTTGTCTTTTCCGTCATGGAAAAACAAAACGTCACCTGTTTTTAACTTTGAAATTTCCTTTTCGGCGCTGAAAACGCAGTTCGGCACATTTTTAAGCGATGCCAGAAAAGCGTTTGCATCGGGTTTAGCGGGAAGATTAAGCACCTTTGCAACATACTCCACATCTTTGTTTGAAGAGGTTAAAGTCTTTGTTTCATCAACTCGGGAGAAATCCACTTTAACCTGTTTGATTTCCTCTTCGGTGAATTTTTCACCGCCTGAAGTCAGCGACGTGTCACCGCTGATTTTGGAAAACAAATCTTTCAGCATTTTAAAAAGTTCAGACATCAATTCACCCAAACCCATATTTTTGGCAGTCTGTTGATAGTCCTGAAGAGTCTCAACCGTTTTCGCCGCCTGTGAATCCTTGTCTGTGTTTTCTCCGCTTTCTGCGGTGGGGGCGGCTCCATCGCCTTCGGCTTGAGCCGCCGGGGGTTCCCCGCTTTCGGGAGACTCGGGGGCATTGGCATCGGTTTCGGGAGTTTCCGCCTGAGTTGCCGGCGCGGAAGGAGCGTCCACGGGGACTCCGCCTGTCACCGGGGCTTGCTCCGTAGCATCCTGCAAAGTGTTCTTGGATCCTTCGGCATGAGCAATCAGCTCCGCCAACGCTTTCTTTAAATTGGGATCGGCCACTTCGGTCTCCATAAGCAGATGCAGATCGGCCATTTGCCCCTGACTTGACTTCAGCGAATCAACAAAATCAACAACCTTTTGTTTTTGTTCCGCGCTAAACTTTTTGGCCGCCGCCGCCGCATCGTACATCCATTCCAATGTAAGATTAATGGATTCCTCTCTTTCCGGGGTCATGGGTTCACCCATCTTTTCAGCCAGAGTTTTCGCCCATGAGGCAAAGTCAGGTAATGCCGATATGGACTCTTTGGGTTTTTCCACAGTAGTCATGGATTGCTTCAGATAATATAAATATCACCGTCAGTTCCTTCCAGTTGCTCTTTATAAATTCTCATCTTATTAACCATATATTGAATTTGGTAGGATTCTTTGTCTCCCGCCTGCCAGAGTTTAAAAATATCCCTGATCGTCGCCAGCATTTTATAGGCATCCACATCGGCTTTTCCGCGCGCTTCTTCCGCAAGTCCGTCATACACCGGATGATTGATAAGAGTTCCCGGTACCAGTAAATCAATTTCTTTTTTTTCGATTTTTTCAATCAGCATCCTTAAAAATTCCATATCTTTCGGATCCACGCCGCTGTCATCTTTAAGCGGTTTGTTCAGGTCCTCCTGGTCTTTTGGGGAGAGCTCAACCGACATATAATCGGTAACATTTTTCTTTTTATCATCAGCCATAATTTTTGTCTTAATAATCTGTATATTTTATCACAAAAGGGCCCAAAAAACCAGACCCGGCTTCTATGCAGTCCAATCATTGCGGAAAAATCATTTTTAAACTAAATTTAGATGGAAAAATAAACACCACAACATGGATAAAAAAGAAGCCGAAGATCGCATCATAAAACTGCGCGAAAAAATCAGGGAATTGAACTATCAGTACTTTGTATTGGATAAATCCGAGGTCTCGGAGGCGGTTCGTGATTCGCTTAAAGAAGAGCTTAAGTCACTTGAGTCAAAATTTCCGGAACTGATCACCCCCGATTCCCCCACGCAAAGAGTGGGAAGTGTACTTTCGGGAAAATTTGATAAGGTAAAACACCTTACCCCCAAAAAAAGTCTTCAGGATGCTTTTTCCGCCGAAGACGTGAAAGACTGGAGCGAAAGAATCGCCAAACTGGTCAACGATGAGCCCATTCAGTATGTATGTGAGCTGAAAATTGACGGGCTGAACATCACCGTTCACTACAAAGGGGGCAAATTTGTACGCGCCGTAACGCGCGGGGACGGAATCCGCGGAGAGGAAGTCACACACACCGTAAAAACCATCGAAAGCGTGCCGCTTGAATTGACCGAGGAGATTGATCTGGAGGCCTCCGGCGAGGTTTACATTTCCAAGGCCGATTTTCAGAAAATCAACGAGGACCAGAAAAGGCTGGGGATGGAGGAGTTTGCCAATCCCCGAAACGCAGCCGCCGGATCGGTGCGCCAGTTGGATCCGCAGGTTGCCGCTTCGCGCAATCTTTCGGCGTTCTTTTACGAGCTGGGCAAAAATACGCTGGAGCACCCTCCAAAGACCCAGATGGAAACTCTGGAAAAATTCAAGGATTTGGGGCTTGCCATCAACAGAGAGTATCAGCAGTTCGGGAATATTGAGGATGTTTTGAATTATCTGCAGTCCTGGCACGATAAAAGACGCGATCTGCCCTTTGAAGTGGACGGTATCGTAATCAAAGTGAACAGAAAAAACCAGCAGAAGACCATGGGATTTACCGCCAAGGCGCCGCGCTATGCCATCGCCTATAAGTTTCCGGCCGAGCAGGCCACCACCAAAGTGCTGGACATCCAGGTGCAGGTGGGCAGAACGGGCATACTTACACCCGTGGCTATTCTAAGCCCCGTACGGGTCGCGGGTTCCACCATTTCCAGAGCCACTCTTCACAATGAGGATGAAATGAAAAGAAAAGACATTCGAATCGGCGACACGGTGGTTATTCAGAAAGCCGGTGATGTGATCCCCGAAGTTGTTTCCGTTTTGCCCGATTTAAGGAACGGACATGAAGTGAAGTTTGTTTTTCCCAAAAGATGTCCCGTCTGTGATTCGCGCGCGGTGCGCGAGGAGGGGGAGTCGGCTCACAGATGCGTTAATCCCGAGTGTCCCGCTCAGGATAAGGAAAGGTACATTCACTTTGTGGAGGCGTTTAACATTGAGGGGCTGGGCATAAAGATAGTGGAGCAGTTGATGGAATACCAGCTGGTTGAGGATCCCGCAGATATTTTTACGCTGTCCAAAGAGGATTTTCTGCAGTTGCCTTTGTTTCAGGAGAGGCGCGCCGACAACGTTGTTAACGCGATTCTGGCGGCGAAGAAAGTCCCGCTGGAGAGATTGTTGTTTGGCGTGGGGATAAGGCATGTCGGCGCGGAGATGGCCGTTTCTTTGGCTCACTACATCCGCGGCGAGAAAAAGCATGATCCACTTTCCTTCGCGGAACTTATACAGATCGGTAGTGCGATGGACACCGAAAAATTGATGGAAGTGGAGGGATTTGGAGAAAAGGTGGCACAGTCGGTTACGGAATGGTTCCACAGCGAAAAGAATCTGCAGTTTTTGGAGAAGCTTTATTCCGTGGGAATTGAATTCGCCGAGGAGGAGTCACCGGGGAGTCAGAAACTTAAAGGCCTGACTTTTGTTTTGACCGGAACAATGGATCAGCTCCCCCGCGACGAAGCCAAAAAACGCGTTCGTCTGCACGGAGGCAAAGTCAGCGGATCTGTCAGCTCCAAAACGGACTATCTGGTCGCGGGGGAAAACCCCGGAAGCAAACAAGAAAAAGCCCAAAAACTGGGCGTTAAAATCATCAATGAAGAGGAATTCATGAAAATGGTTTCCTAACGCGGGCGGCCTCACACCACCCTGCCCTCAAAAATATCCATAATTTTATCTTCAAACTCCTTTTCGGCTTTGTCCTCCTCGGCCGCCCTTTCGCAAAACTCTCCGGAAAGTTTCAGGTGCGCGCCGGTAACCTCCTGAATGGCCTTTTCGGCTTCCGTTCTGTTGGCCGTTTCCATCAGCTTTTCCAGGTTAAACTTGTTGGCAAAAACCGCCGTCAGCGTTGTTCCCTCAATACGGGCGGGAACCCCCTGCTGCATGCATCTTTTAGCCACCGGAGAACTGATTTTCTTTGCAATCTCACTCCAGTTTTTCTTAATCATTTCAATGGAAACATCCACATTGGGAACAATTTTCTGGTGAACCCTTTCATCCGGGATTACCGGTTCCTGTACCGTTACGGCTTCCTCCGGCGCGGCGGGGGTAACGGAAGGCGTTTTTTGAACAGGCTCCTTTGCCTTTTCCACGGCAATCGGTGTAGCTTCTTGAACCGGCTTCGCAACTTTCTCCGGAGCCTTGGCCGTCTGCACCGCTTCACTTTTTATCTCCGCGACATTTCGCCCGCCGCTCACGGCCACCGACTTAACTACCGCAATCTCCAGCGGCAATTGGGCAATAATGGAAAATCTGGTCTGCTCATAAGCGGTTCTAAAATTTTCAATCAGCATCAAAATACGGTTTGTTTCGGCGTTGTCGTTCGCGTCCACCGCTTTCAGCATCGCCTTGCGCAGATATTCCAGAAATCTCTTGTTGAAAAAAAGCAGATCAAACCCCTCCTCATGCAAATCGGCAATTTCCTTTAACCCGGCCGCCGCGTCGCCCGCCCGCAAAAATCCAAACATTTTTTCCATGCTGGCGATTCCGCTAACTCCCAAAACGTCGCAGACATGGTCATAAGTCAGCTTTTTGTCCGTGGAAAGCTGTTCCAGCAGACCTATCCCGTCCCTCATACCGCCCTCCGCGTGATGCGAAATCAGCTCAATGGCCTTTTCCTCAGCCTCAATTCCTTCCTCTCCCGCGATGTATTTCAATCTCGCGAAAAGCACGGAATCGTCAATTCTCTTAAAATCAAACCTCTGACACCGCGACAAAATCGTCTCCGGAATTTTATGCGCCTCTGTCGTGGCCAGAATAAAAAAAACGTGGGACGGCGGTTCCTCCAGCGTTTTCAGAAGTGCGTTAAACGCCTCTTTGGTCAACATGTGCACTTCATCAATAATATAAACCTTGCTCTTGGCTCTTGAAGGGGCAAAGTTGATTTTATCCCTAAGTTCCCTGATTTCATCAATCCCGCGGTTGGAGGCCGCGTCTATTTCAATCAAATCAATCAGCCTTCCCTCACTTATCTCCATGCAGATTTCACAGGTGTTACACGGTTCGTTGTCTGTGGGATTAAGGCAGTTGATGGCCTTCGCCATCAGTCTGGCCGTTGATGTTTTACCCGTGCCCCGCGGCCCCGTAAAAAGATAAGCATGGCTGACACGTTCCAGCTTAAGCGCGTTAAGCAGGGTGAGATTGATATGCTCCTGCCCAACCAGATGGGAAAAAGTCTGCGGCCTGTATTTGCGGTAAAGAGACATATTTTTACGTTTTTGGAGTGTTCATTCTAGCAAAACGAAACCATATTACCAATCAAATTATCCAATGATTTTTTTAAAATTTATCTCAAAATTTTGCGTGCTGAATTTCTCCGCGAATTTACGAATTGCGTGTCCGTCATAATCGGGCTCATTCACAATCAGTCTTCCCAGTCCGTCTTCCATGGATTCCACTGTGGTTCCGTAAAAAAGTTCGCCTGTTGCACCCGGTACCACATATTCCAGCGCGCCTCCCTTTGCATAGGCCAGAACGGGCTTGCCGCTTGCCATCGCTTCCACCGGCGCAATTCCAAAATCCTCCTCGGCCGGTAAAATATAGGCCCTGCAGTTTTCCATAAATGTTTTCACTGTTTCATCATCCTTGCGGCCCATAATATCCACCGTCGGCCCCGCGATGCTCTTTAAATACTCATATTGCGCCCCGCTTCCAATCACCACCAGCCGCTTGCCGGTCTTGTTAAACAGCTGTACCGCCAGATCTATTTTCTTGAAAGGAGTTAACGCCGAAACAATCAAAAAATAATCCTCGTGCTTGCCGGTGACTTTAAACTTATCAGTGTCCACGGGCGGATAAACCACCTCCGAGTCCTGTCTGTAATATTTTTTAATGCGGTTTTTTACGTGAATTGAATTCGCGATGTATTTGTCCGGCCTGTCCGAAGCCACTTTATCCCAAAAACGCACTCCACCGATAAGTTTATTTATGGCGTATTTTCTTATTGGCCCCGTTTTCTGTTCGTCCGCGTATTTGTGTGTGTAATCCCAGGCGTAGCGCATCGGCGAATGGCAGTAGCAGATATGCGTGGATTCCGAAGGGGTCAGAATGCCGTGCGCGTAGGCGTTGCTGGAACTGATAATCAAATCAAATCCGGAAAAATCCAAAGATTCAATCGCGCGGGGCATCAGCGGAAACAGATACCTCTGCCGTTTTCGCAAAAAAGCCGGCATCTTCTGCAACCACGAAGTCCGCACGCGTTCCTTTGGAAAAACCGAACCGCAGGACTTTTCATCATAAAGAAGAGTAAAAATAGGAGCCTCGGGATACATTTCCGCCAGCACCGCCAGCACCTTTTCGGCACCTCCGAGTTTAATCAAAAAATCATGTACCAGAGCGACTTTTTTCTTCATCTGTATAATAAAAAAGCGCCATCAGTTTAAACCAATGGCGCCTTTAAGTAAAATTTCAACCGGCCACATGGCTGGATTATTAACCGTTGAACCATGAGCGTTTCGCGTGGGCGGGGATTCCGCGCCAGTCTGCGGGCGGATCATTATCATTTTGGCGGGGATCCGTAATACCCATGCCCACAGCTAATGTATCCGCTAGGATACTAACTTTTACTATTTCTCCTTTTTGGCCGGCCTCCACGATCGCCATCAATAAATCACGGTATTTGCCTCTACGACCGATGACTTCCGAAACCGCGCTGTCGGAAAGGTCACTTGCCATAAGAACGCCGCGCAAATCCGCATCGCTGATTTTATCAAGCGGATGCTTGTCGTTTTCCGGTTTGCCGATCATAAAGTCGTTTTGGCGGGGGTAAGCAGTGAATTGGCTATTCGTATTAAGATTATTCATTGGAAACAAATAAAAAAATGGAAGCCAAGCTATACTGCTCAACATAATCTGTCAATAGTCAAAAGGAATAACAATTCGCTCCGCCAGTCGCCCGCTCGCTCGTCCGTCCGTCCAATCCAACCTCCCGCCATCCAACCTCTCCCCATCCAACCTCTCCCCACGCCATTTCGCAAAACTCACCAATTCCGCACATTATACGAAATGACTAATATTACGACACATTCCGGATTTTGCTTCTCCTGTAAACTCTAATTATTGACTTGCACAAGCGACGACCATGACACAGCTTGACAGTTTTTGGCTACCGAAAAGAATTGATTGTTGGCTTGTTAGTGCTAAATTTTAACTATAAAAACTAATCAAAAAAACATGAATAACATCAATGAAACACCTGACAAAATATCGGACAAAGAGTTATACAAAAAATGCGTAATCTATGGAAGACAGGCGCTCCGGGCGCGCAGAAAGTTCATTGGTCTTCTACCGGAAGTTTACAAAAGACAGCTTTACCAAAAAAAAGGTTGCGGATCAATTCATGAATTTGCCGCGAAAATGGCTGGAATAAGTCACGAACAGGTAAACAGAGTATTGAGCCTGGAAAAAAGATTCATTGCCACTCCCATCTTGCACGCGGCATTGGCCGAAGGAAATATCAGCGTCAACAAACTTCTTAGGCTTGCTCCGATTGCGACTGCCGAAAATCAGGCAAAACTGGCAAAAAAAGCTGAAGTCTTGTCAAATCGCGCGCTGGAGGTTTTTGTTCAGGATTACAAAAGAGAGAAAACGGGGGATTATGCAAATGGAAGTGGCTTTGTGAAGAAGCAAACGAAGGGCAAATCCGTGCACCACCGCCAAGGCGGGGTCTCCGACGTGCACGTGCACGGACATGGACACGAAACCATACCGACCATGAATTTGGCATCGAATGTCGGAGCCGCGCCTATGCTGAATCTTGCACCGGATGTAGAGGCCGAACTCACTCAATTACAGCAAAAAGGCCTGGATATAAACGAAATTCTGCGCCAATTTTTGCACGACAGACAAGCAAAAATAGAACAAACAAAACGGGAACTTGCCATAAAACAGGCGCGTGAATATGAGGAGAAATCAATGATCGGCATGCCCGCGAAAAGATACATCCCCGCGGAAATAAGAAAAATCATCACAGCCCAACACGGCACACAATGCACGGCCTACGGATGTGCCAAAAAAGCTGAAAATCTACACCACGAAAAACCGTTCGCCACATTCCGGTCCCATGACCCGCGCCACCTCAAACCCCTCTGCCGCGCGCATCACGAAATCGTCCACTCCGAAGACGCAAAAGTGTTGCTGCATAAGCGTTTTATGACAAACGCACATCTTCCATATTCAGGTCAGCGCCGTTGACTCACGGCAAAACAACATAGAGATTAACATTTCCGCCATTTCTGCTAAAATTCACAATTGAATTAATAACTCAAGAAAAATAAATGAACGAACTATTCACAGAGGCTCTAATCATTATTGGCCTTATTTTGATTAACGGATTTTTCGCCGCCGCGGAAATTGCGATTATCGCGATGCGCAGGAGCAGAACAAAGGAGTTGATAAAAAAAGGCGATTCACGGGCTAAAAACATCCTTTATTTTCAGCAGAATCCGGAAAAATTTCTGGCGACAATACAAGTGGGGATAACTCTGGCCGGCACATTCGCGGCGGCTTTTGGCGGTATGACCATTGTTGAAACATTGAGTCCCTTATTAAAGGCGACCAATATTTCATTCTTTGTTGCGAATGCTGAACCGATAGCATTTGTCATAGTTGTTGTTAGCATCGCATATTTCACCATAATTATCGGTGAACTGGTGCCGAAATCACTTGCCCTGCGTTTTGCCGAGGGAGTGGCGCTTTTTGTGGTTTATCCGGTCAAATTTGCCTATTATGTTTTCTATTTATTCGTCAAAATTCTGACCGTTTCATCAAATCTCATTCTTTGGCCTTTCAAAGATCAAACCAGTTTTAGTGAATCAAAATTGTCGGAGGAGGAGATCCGCTATTTGATTCTTGAGAGCAGAGAGGCCGGAACAATTGAGAAGAGGGAACACAAATTTATAGAAAATGTATTTGATTTCGGAGATCTTGATGTGTCAAAAGTCATGGTTCCTCATAACAAGATTATTTCATTTGATATCAACGAGTCGCCGGACACGGTAATCAGCCAATTTATCAAAAGAAATTTTTCCCGCATTCCGATCTATGACGGGGAGAGGGACAATATTGTCGGTATTCTGTACAGCAAAGACATAATGATCAGGATTGCCATGAAACAGAAAATTGTTGTCAGGGAATTGATTCGACCGCCTCTCTTTGTTCCGTCCACGCAAAGGTTGCATGACATTCTTCAGCAATTCCGGAAAGAAAAAATGCACATGGCAATCGTGCTTGATGAACATGGAGGCGTTGACGGGGTTGTCACCCTTGAAGATATTCTGGAAGAAATAGTCGGTGAAATTAATGACGAAAACGATATTGTTTCAACTGAAATCAGAAAGCAGAAAGACGGCTCATACCTGGTGGAGGGTTCAACCACGATCACATATTTCAACGAGTTTCTTGAAGCTAAATTGCCTGAGGATGGTCAATACAATTCGGTTTCAGGATTTATTCTGGAACAGTTTCGACGTATGCCGCAAAAAGAAGAGAATCTTACTTATGACAAAATGAAATTCACAATTAAGGATGTTTCACAAAAACGCATCAAACTTATTGAGGTAAAAAAAATATAGTTGGGAAGATAAACAATTAATGCTTTTATGCTGATTTTCGGGGCGCATATGTCCATTGCGGAGGGGTTTGGGGCGGCCGCGCAGAGAGCCGTGGACGAGTACGGCGCGAACGCCATGCAGATTTTTACCAAAAATCCGCGCGGCCGCGGCGTTAAACCCATGGCCGAAAGCGATTTATCATTGTACCGCTCATATAAATCGCGGCTCAAATTTGTTGTCGCCCACGGTTCCTATTTGCTCAACTTTGGCAAACCATTGAGCGAAATCCCCTGGGCCGAAAAGGATCTGCTCACCGATTTTGAAAGGATGGAAGTGCTGGAAGGTGACGGAATCGTTGTGCACGTGGGGAAAGCAATGGGAGGAGACGAACAAAAAGCTTTCCAAAACATCACCGAAAACGCCAAAATAAGCATAGAAAAAACATCCAAAACCGGCATCGGCTATTTTTTGGAAAACACCGCGGGGCAGGGGAGTGAACTGGGGTACAAGTTGGAGCATTTATCCAAAATCAATAAAGAAATGGCGCCCGCCGGCCGCCGCTTCAAGTTCTGCCTGGACACCGCGCACCTCTGGGCGGCCGGCTTCAATCTTTCCACTTCCTCATCCGCCCGCAAAGTCCTCACCGAAATCGAGCAGGCCATCGGGGCCGACAAAATCGCCTGTTTCCACTTTAACGACTCCAAAAAAGAACTCGGTACCCGCGTGGACCGCCACGACAACCTGGGCAAAGGCCAAATACCTTTGGAAGGCCTGTCGGTCGTACTAAATTATGCCGTTGAAAAATCCATCCCCATCATCCTGGAAACCCCCGATAAAGCCCCGGAGGACCGCCAAAACGACCTCATCGTGCTCCAACGCCTGAACAAATCAAACTAACCGCCCACCCCCGCGCTTCACCTCTTCAGTCGTTTTAGCAACTCCTTAAGCGTCATCGTATTAATCACATCCTCTTTCGTAAGCCATCCGCGTTTGGCCACCGCCACTCCGTACTTCAAAAAATCTATCTGCGAAAAGTGGTGCGAATCCGAATCAATACTAAACTTCGCGCCCCATTCCTTTGCCATTTTGCAGTAATAATCAAACAAATCCAGCCGCGACGGTTGCGAATTAATCTCCAGCGCCACTCCCTCCGAAATCGCCGCGCGAATCACCTTCGGCATATCAATTTCATACGGTTCGCGTTGGTTAATCAGCCTGCCCGAAGGGTGCCCCCAAATCGTAACATACGGATTTTTAAGCGCCTTAATAACCCTTTCCGTCATCTCCTTTCCGGGCATCTTAAACCGCGAATGCACCGAAGCCACCACCACATCAAACTTCTTTAAAACCTTGTCCGGCAAATCCAAAGATCCGTCCGCCAGAATATCGCACTCGGTGCCTTTCAGCATCCTAAACGCCGGAGCCCCGGCCGCCGCCTCCTTTTCCAAAACCTTGTTCACCTCATCAATTTCGTCCCATTGCATCTCATAACGGTCCACGGTCAGCCCGTGCGCGATCGTGGAACTTTTGGAATGATCGCAAAGAGCCATGTATTCATATCCCGCGTCGCGGTAATATCTCGCCACCTCCTCTATCTCATGCGTACCATCGCTCCATTTGCTGTGGCAGTGCAAATCTCCTTTCAAGTCCGAAAGTTCCACAGTTTTCGGCAGGCGGCCCTTTTCCGCCGCCTCAATTTCACCCCGATTTTCGCGCAGTAGAGGCTCAATAAACGGCAGACCAACAGCCTTAAAAATCTCCCCCTCGGTTTTCCCCCCTACAAGTTTTTCCTCTTCCTTCCCTCGTTTTTTTAAAATCTCAAAAACCCCGTATTCGCTGATTTTCATCCCCATTCGTTTGGCCCGGTCGCGGATCGCAACATTATGTTCCTTTGAACCCGTAAAATAATGCAGAGCCGCCCCGAAAATTTTCTCTTCAATAACGCGCAAATCCGCCTGAATGCCCGACTCCAGAATCACCGAGGTTTTAGTCGGGCCCCGCGCTATCACACTTTTCACATCCCCGTATTTCACAAAATAATCCATGATTATTTTTGATTTTTTTTCATCGGCCTCCGCCACCAGAATATCCAAATCGCCGATAGTTTCTTTCATCCTGCGCAGACTCCCCGCGTACTCAATTTTTTTTACCTCTTTGCATTTTTTCATATAAGTGATGATTTCCTCCGCCAGATTCAGCGCTTGTGAAAGCATCATTCTTTCCGTATGCATGTCGTATTCCTCCAGCGCCTTTATAATATCCGCTTCGCTGATTTCTCCCATGCCCGGTAAATCGCGAAGCAAACCGTCTTTGGCCGCGCGTCGCAATTTTTCCGGATTATCAATATTAAGCTGACTAAAAAAAAGTTTCACTTTTTTCGGGCCGACCCCGCGAACCCTAAGCATTTCAAGTAAACCCGGACTGAACTTTTTCATCATATCCTCATGATAGGAGCACTTTCCGGTTTCAATCATCTCGGCGATTTTCTGCGCCAGATCCTTGCCGATTCCGGGAATTTCCTCCAACGCTTTTGTCCCGCCGGAGTTGTAAATGTCACTGCACTCCGTCCCCAAATCTCCGATTGTTAAAGCGGCCTTCTGATAAGCCAAAACCCGAAAGCGGTTTTCGCCGTTGATTTCCAGCATGTCGCCGATTTCCTGAAAAATTTTCGCAATTCTCTGATTGTCCATTTTTATGATGATTAAAACCCGATCTTCTCTTGGACGGATGCATTATAACAGATTATAATCGCATCGTAAGCCGTAAAAAATTCACTCATGGCTCAAAGAAACGATCCCGACACCTTAAAAATACCGGCCTATATGCGTTCAAAGGCCATCGTAAAACGCGACCGCCAACGTCTGCTCTGGACCGCCTGGGATCGCAAAGAGGCCGGGGTAAAGCCAAATTCCCCACGTGCGCTGGGAAAGGTGGAAAGACCAAATTCCGTGGCGCCCGGCCCGGTTGTTCCGGGTAGAACAAGAACCGTTTACACGCAAAAATCCAAAACAACTACCGCAAGAAAGACACCGGCATTCATGCAAAAATCGGTTGCGGGACAAACTCTTCAAAACAGAACACCCGCCTTTTTACGGCCAAGTCCGGCTCCAAAAATTGAAACCGTGCAAAACGAAACGGATTTTGAATCACCAATAACGCCCTCCCTCCCCCAAAAATTCCCCCACGCAGGCGAGACAACCCACTACCTTTCCAATATCAACGTCGCGATAATCAAGACAACTGTTCCGTTAAAAATCGGTGACGTTTTGCTGATACAGGGAGACGGATATCTCTTTACCCAGCCAATAACCGAAATGCAGATTGACAGAAAACCGGTAAAACGGGCAAAAAAGGGCTCGCACATCGGCCTGAAAGTCACTCACGAAGCCGCTGTAAACGGCACCGTTTACATTCTAAAATAAAATGCGGGCATAGGGTTAGACCAAGTGGCTTTATTATGCTAAAATATAAGGAAATTAAATAAACCAGCATGTCCAAAAAACATTCCAAAACCGTCCGTGTCCAAAACTACATCAATGGCAAATGGGTGCCGGCAATATCGGGAAAGACTTTCGAACGGGAAAACCCCGCTTTTACGAATGAAAAAGTGGCCGTCTGTCCTCTATCGGATAAGCGCGATGTTGAAGCGGCGGTTAAGGCGGCCAAGAATGCATTCCCTCTCTGGCGGGACACGCCCGCCCCCAAGCGCGGGGAAATTTTATATAAAGCCGCGCAGCTTCTGGAAGAAAAAAAATCGCTTCTTGGCGATTTGGCCGCCAACGAAATGGGCAAAGTAAAAAAAGAGGCTTACGGCGACGTGCAGGAGGCGATTGATATGGGCTACTACATGGCCGGCGAAGGCAGAAGACTCCACGGAGAAACAATGCCATCCGAACTCCCGAACAAATCCATCCGCACCGTGCGCCAGCCGCTGGGAGTTTTCGGGGTGATCACTCCCTGGAATTTTCCCGTAGCCATTCCCGCATGGAAGATTTTCCCCGCTTTGATAAGCGGCAATACCGTTGTTTTTAAGCCGTCGCAGTGCGCGACAGCCTGCGCCTATGAATTTGTAAAAATATTTGAACAGGCGGGACTGCCTTTGGGCGTTCTGAATCTTGTCTGCGGAAGTGGAAAGGATGTGGGGGAACCGCTCTTTAAACATCCCGACATCAATGGCGTCACCTTTACGGGATCTTCCGCCGTGGGTATGAAAATAGGCGAATATTGCGGAAAGAATCTAATCAAACACTCTCTGGAAATGGGCGGCAAAAACGTGATTATCGTCATGGACGACGCCGACATTGACCTTGCTGTGGACGGGGCTGTATGGGCCGCCTTCGGCACAACGGGACAGAGATGCACGGCCGCTTCGCGCATTATTATTCATGAAAAAGTATATGATCGGTTCAAGAAAAAATTTCTGGAGGAAATCGCCAAATTAAAACTCGGCTACGCGCTGGAAAAGAACGTGGACATGGGACCTCTGGTCAGCCGCGAGGCTCTGGAAAAAACATATAAATACATGGAAATCGCCAAAAAAACGGACAAGGCGAAATTGATAGCGGGAGGGGATATAGCCAAAGGAAAAGGGGTAAATGATATAAAATTGGCCGGAGGGTACTTTTTTGAACCGACCGTTTATGAAAAAGTCACTCCAAGTATGCGCATATTCCGTGAGGAGATTTTTGGACCCGTAACCGCTTTAATCAAAGTGAAGGATTTTGAACAGGCGCTTGAATACGCCAACAATGTTGAATACGGACTAAGCTCGTCCATTTTCACAAAGAGCATTAATCTTGCAGAAAAGGCCGCCGCAAAACTGGAAACCGGTCTGGTATATATAAACACTTCCACCATCGGCGCTGAAATTCAGACGCCTTTTGGAGGAGTAAAAAACTCCGGTAACGGCCACCGCGACGCCGGAGGAAAGGGCGGTGCCATAGACACTTTTACAGAAATGAAAGTTATCTCGGTTGATTATTCCGGCCATCTGCAAAAAGCGCAGGGTATTGATTGATAAAAAAACCATGAACAGAGACAAACAAACACCAAAAATCAGAACAAAACTTCCCGGTCCGAACGCCGCAAAATGGGTGGAGTTTCATCTTAAAAACGCCGCCAAGGCAACATATGAAAAGCACTTTGTCTGGGATCGATCCGCTCCGGCAATCGGTCCATTTTGCACCGATCCCGACGGCAATGTAATTTTGGATTTCGCCTCTCACGTTTCGTCAAATCCGTTGGGGTACAACCATCCCGCGCTTATTAAAACGGCGGGTGAGCTTGCCAAAATCGATCCCGACAGATACGCGGGCACCGATTTCATCGGTGCCTTTGCCAAAACCCCCGCGCTCTCCAAACTCCCAACGCCCGCCCACCTCCACAACAAACTGATAGAAATCACTTCGCAGTTCGGCTTTAAAAAAGTGTTTCTGTCCAATTCCGGTTCGGAGGCGGTGGAAAACGCCATAAAATTCTGCTACCAGCACCGCAAAAACTACGGTTACGGCTTTACTTTTGACGGCGCCTTTCACGGACGCACGCTGGGCGCGCTTTCGCTCAACCGCTCCAAAAATCTGCATAAAAGCTGGTATCCGCAGATTCCATACATCTTAAGTTTTCCTTTTGATTACTGCCACGGCGAAGATTGCAACTACGCGGGCACTCGTGCCCGCGCCGCCGACTCCATAGAAAAAATGTTGGATCCCGAAAAAGGATTAATCACTCCCGAAGAAGTGGCTTTCATCATCATAGAGCCAATCCAGGGCGAAGGCGGATACAACATCCCCGAAACAAAATTCATTCAAACTGTGGCCAAAACCGCCAAAAAACACGGTATTCCCCTAATCTGCGACGAAATCCAGTCGGGAATGGGGCGCACCGGAAAGTGGTGGGCCAGTGAACACTTTGGCATCAAACCGGACATCATCACCGCCGGCAAAGCCCTGCGCGTGGGCGCCACCATCGGTCGGGAAAAATTCTTTCCCAAAGAATCGTACCGCATCGGCTCGACCTGGGGCGAAGGCAACGCCATAGCCTCCGCCGTCGGCTATATGACAATAGAAATCATCCAAAAAGAAAACCTGCTCCAAAATGCCACCGTGATGGGAAATTACTTCCTAAGTGAACTGAACAAACTCAAATCCGCCCACCCGCAAATCCATGATGTTCGTGGAATCGGGCTTATGGATGCCATAGATTTTACCACCAAAAAACTGCGGGACGAGTTTCGTGAAAAATGTCTGCAAAAAGGACTCCTGCTTCTTAGTTGCGGCTACAAAGTTGTCCGTCTGCTTCCCCCGTTGGACGTCACAAAAAGGGAAATAGACCTCGCTCTGGAAATAATCAAATCCGTTCTAAATGAGCTCTGATAAGCCACAAATTACACTTTTGGGAGCACCGTCCTGCCTTGGGGGAAACGTTTTCGGATGTCAGGATGGGCCTTTCGCCATCAGAAAAATCCTTATTCCAAAACTGAAAAAAAATAAAATTTCTTTCCGCGATCTGGGGGACGTGAATCCTCCTATCACCTGCGTAATCACAAATCCCCGGGCCAAATGTCTGGACGAAATCAGGCAAACCGACAACCTGCTGGTAAAAAAAATCCGCGCGGAAAAATTGTTTTCCTTTAGTATCAAAAATAAATCAGCTACTCTGCCGATTCTATTGGGCGGCGATCATTCCCTTAATTACTCTTTTATCCTGGAATTGCATCGCAAAATGGGCAAAATCGGACTCATCTGGTTTGACGCGCACGCCGATTTCAACACACCTAAAATATCGCCGTCCGGCAACGTGCATGGCATGGTTCTTGCCGGGCTGGCAAAAAAAGTGGGGGAAACTAATATTGTGATTTTTGGAGTGAGGGACCTTGACCCGCAAGAAAAAACGCGACTGGAAAAATCGAAAGTGACCGTTATCACCATGGAGGAAATCAAAAAAAAAGGGACTGAAAAGTCGCTTAAAAAAGCGCTTAATGCCCTTTCAAAGACAAAGGGCATTCATCTAAGTTTTGACTTGGATATGTTTGACCCGTCCATCGCACCCGGAACGGGAACCCCCGTAAAAAAAGGCTTAAATAAAACAGATTTGAAAGACCTGATGAAAACTCTGCGCACTCAAAATACCCCGCCGATGGTTTCCGCTGACATCATGGAATTAAATCCGCTAAATGATAAGTACGGCAGAACCGCCGGCCTTGCCGCCGAAATTGTTATCGGTCTGGCAAATCTATCCAAATAGAACATCGTAAGTCTGGCGCGCCGCTTTTTCCCATTCAAAACGCGCCACCTGCTTTTCACCTTTGTTGATCAGCTGATTAACAAAAAATCCGTCGCTTGCCAGCCTTTTTAATCCCACCCCAATCTCCTCCACTTTTTCCGGATCAACCAGAAAAGCCGCGTCCCCGGCCACCTCCGGCATGGAAGACACCTTGGAAGTCAGAACCGGCCTGCGCATCGCAAAACCCTCCAACACCGGCAGACCGAAACCCTCGTACAAAGATGGGAAAGCCACAATCCGGCAGGCGCTCATTAAAAAAAGTTTTTCACGTTCGGTAACGTACCCCGGCATAATCACATTATCCGTCAGTCCAAAGCGCGAAACCGCTTCCACAATTTCTTCATGGCCCACCCCGTTTTTCCCCGCCAGCACCAGCTTCCAGTCCGGAAACTCCTTTAAAAACCGCGAAAAACCCTCAATCAACCGCACCAGATTTTTCTTGCTTTCCAGCCTGCCAACGTAAAAAATGAACAAATCATCATCCTTAAGCCCAAAACGCTTAATCTGCTTTTCCTTTTCCAGCGAGTTAAACTGCAGAATTTTGGGATACTCCGGCGCTCCGTGGGGAATCACCACAATCTTGTTCTGCGGGCAGTTGTATAGATTTACCAGATCTTTTTTAGTGGCTTCGCTGGGCACAATAATCTTCCAGCTCTTTTTGACCGCGCGCCTTGTGGAAAGCTCCAGCATCCAATACTGGGAAAACGAGTAGCAATGTTTAAAATAACGAAAGGCCACATCGTGAATGGTAATCACCGACTTTGCGGGCAGAATAAGCGGCAAAGTGTGTGAAGGTACAAAAAGTCTGTCCACCGGATGCCTCAACAGCTCATAACTAAGCCTAAAAATCGTCCAGAATCGCCGCGCCCCAATCACCCGCGGTTTCACATTAAATGGCAGATCGGCCGCGAACTTAATCTCACGCGGGCTGTACAAAAAAGCCTTGGACGTATGCTCCCGCCCCAGCAGGGGAATCAGCTCGTTAAGCAGATGGTAGCTGTACCACTCAACACCGGTGGCTTCGGGTCCTCCGTAGCGTGATGCGTCAATTCCTATTTTCATAATCGGTATCGCGTTATTTCTGACACCGGATGCGGTTCCGGCAACCCATTATACATACTCAGCATACCCGCGCCAGCACAATTGCGTAAACCTTTTTACAGCCCGCGTTTTTAAGCGTCAGCGCGCATTCGTTCAAAGTGGAAAGAGTTGTCGCCACATCATCAACCAGAAAAACGCATTTGCCCGAAAGACTCAAAATCGTATCTTCAAAATCCTTATCAATCACAAAAGCCCCGCGGATGTTTTTTATCCTGTCTTCGCGCTTCAGCTCCATCTGCGCTATTCGAAAGTGAATTCGCTTAAGCGGATAAATCACATTAATTCCACAAATCGTTCCAACCCTTTTTGCCAGCAGATCCGATTGGTTAAATCCCCTCCATTTAAACCTTTTCTTATGAAGCGGCACCGGGCAAAGCACTGCATCGTCTCTATTAAGCGATTCATTCATTTTTTCCGCCATCAACCGCCCCAGCGGTATAAAAAGTTCCTTAATCAAATCATATTTAAAAGAGTGGATCAGCCTTGCCGGAAGAGAATGATCTTCATATCTATAAACCGCCATTATCCCATCCAAAGGGGAATCTTTTGGGATTGAGATTTGGTCGGCCGTCATCATTTTTTGCAGTGATTTAAAGCATTTATCGCATACAAAAGCCCCCTCCAGACCGCAATTAAGACAAAACGCCGGAAAAAACAAATCCTTCAGAAATCCTATAAAAATATCTTTCAACATAATTTAGCCCTTTACTCAATTAAAACATCTGCTAAAATAACTAATGCCATAAACGGATTAAGGAATTCTAAAAAAATGCTTAAATCCGCGGGCGGCCCAAGGAGTTATAGCTCAGTTGGCTAGAGCGCAGCATTGACATTGCTGAGGTCGGAGGTTCGACTCCTCCTAACTCCACCATTAGACACTCAACAACCATTAACAAACCATATGCCAGACGATACAAATCAACAGGGAGCCGGTCAGGGAGCTTCACCGCAGGGCGGCATGCCCGGAGCAGGTGACATGGGGGGATTTATGGGTGGATTTCCGCCTCCTCCTCCGCCAAAGGAAGAAGATAAGACTCCGGCCAATTACAAAATCGGACAGCATCTGCCAAAAATGATAAATGTGGTCATTCCGGCTCACAACCTTTCTTTTGACGAGCAGTATTTTCTGCATCTGCTTGCCGGATCCATCTCATTGGCCAAAGACGAAAAGAAACGAATTATTGAGTCAATTCCCAAATTAAGGCAAGAGCAGGTGGACGAACTTATCCGCATTTTTGAAGAGGAGAGAGCCAAATTCGCCGAACTTTCCGCCAAACACGTGGAACAATTAAAGAAGCTGGAAAAACAGCATTTGGCTGATTGGCAGGACATAGAGCTGGAGCAGAAAGCCGGGGAAAAGCAGCAGGCCGACGAAGACGAGGCGGATAAAATCCGCAAACAGTTGGGGCTGTAGAGGGGTTATCTAAAAAGTTTGTATTCCATTCCGGTTTACATCGGGCATTTTGCATATAGATAGAAATATGTTATAATTATATGAATAGTATTTCATTGCATATTTTACTTAAAATTGGATTAACAAAATGCAGGAATCACAAGCAACAGAAGATTCGGATATAAAAAATTTTCTTCCCGCTACCGTTCGAGATGTGAATTCAACAGATATTTCCGATATCGAACCTTTGGACGATTTACATTATGTAGAGGATCGAAGAGAAATAACAAATACCGCGGTTCATAATGTTACCCGTGCAAGCGCAAGTGAACAGCAAATAAAAAGTCGTACTGCCGAATATGTACGCAGAAGAGAGTATACGGAAGTTTTTTTCCCGGTGATGGATATTGAACAGGCCCTTATGAGAACCGGTATTGGGAATGAAGTGATTTCAGATTTGATCAATATCATAAAAGTTGGCAGGCAGAATGTGTTTCCACCGGGGTTTGTTATTGAAAAAAAAGGTAAGCGATTCTTGAATTTGGCCGTTTTAAGCGGAGAAGATCCTGAATTATTGGAGTAGCTTAAAAGTGTTCACGGTGCCTATGAGCTGTTTGTTGCTTTGGATAGGGATCTGATGATGCAGGGTAAACATTCTGTGCATCTTTTGAATTTTAAGAAAAAAAGAATTGAAGTCGCCGAAAGAATGTCTGCCGAAGTCAGAAAGTACGGAAGACAAGCGATCGACCTTGAATATGAGCTTGCCGGATTGGATACGTGTCATTCTTTTCAAAGCGAGGAGATTAAAGAGAGTTGTCTGATTTTGCAGAATTATTGTCAGGCGATAATGGACAAAATCAGTGCGGTATCGGGACTAAAAAATGTGAAACCAAAAATATATTTGACCAGGTCGATGACAGCCAATGCCTTTGTATGGGCAGAGCATGGGGAGGAAGGAATAAAGGATTTATTGGAATTGGCACGGGCGGGCAAAGAGGTTGAATTACCGGTTTTTGTTCATGCGGGGCTGGTGCAGTCATTAAGATATGATGATGAGTTGGCCGGAATTTTTGCGCATGAATTGACACATTTAATGCAGCCCGCATATAACAGGCAAAATTCGGATCAGGAAAAACAGAGGTTGGAATATGATGCGGATAAAAACGCTCTTCATCTTACCGATGCCGCCGGCTTTAACCCCCGCGGGTTATTATCATGTTTTGAATCCCACAATAATCGGGATATTGTTTCAAGCCTCGGTATGTCTTCGCATCCCGCAACCGAATCAAGAATCACCGAGCTGGAAAAGGAATATCATCGCAAGGATCTGCCATTGATTAACAGTGGTAAAAGCATGAAACATTTGCCGGAGAATATGTCAGAGGCCGTTAATGCGCTTGAAAAAGCTCAATCGTTAAAAACAAACGATATTGATTTATCAGAATTGGAAAGAAAAGAAAAATTGGATGAATATTTGGAGCAAAATTCGGGTGCGGATTTGTATTTCAGAAAAGGGTTTAATGGTTCAATTCATTCAATAGCTAACAGCAGATTAATAGAGGAGGCGATTCATCAGGAACTGGTGCATGGAACATTGGGACATCGGGCGAGAATGTTAAATGCCTTGAGCTGTTTTTTAGCCGGTTTACAGCTAAAAGCGGTAAATACCGATCCCGATGTGCGTTACGATTTTGAAAATCCTAAAAGTTACCGGAGTGATATTGGTGCGGTTCCCGATCTTGATGAATATTTTAATGCTCCAAAAGAGGAGAAATATATCAGTGATTCGGACAATCTTAAAAATTATGAGTTAAACGGAGCCGTTGAAACATTCACAAACCTGGAAGAGGAAATGAAGGCACTGGGTTTGGAAACGGAAATTGGCAAATTTCCCAAAACCATTGAAGAGTGGATAAACATGGACAATGAATATACCGACCTTTTTTGGAAGCTGTATGATGAAAATGGAGTTCACGACAAGAAGCAACGGTTAAACATCTTAATGGGTGTAATGAGGGTTTATATGACAATGCCATCGGTCGAAAAGGTCTGCAAAATCGAAAAGGTGACCCGGTATGTGATTAAAAGAAAAGAACCTATCGAACCAAAACCGGAGGGGGTGCTGCAAATGCTCCCTGAAAGGTTGCGCACGCAAAAAAGAAAAAACGATTTGGAAATTGAGTACGAGGACGTTGAAGTGAAGAAAGAAAAGAAGGAGTCATTATTCAGCTCATACGCGAGCGGATTGAATTTACCTCATGGCATGAGAAAAATAGATTATATGGATCAGGCTCCGCTGATAAGGGGTCTGGCCAGGACTCTGCATGATAAATCCATTGATGCATATCGGGAAATTTTGACTCTGGACGGTGTGGGGCAGGTTGATCCCAAAGTGTTGGAATTCATTTTGCTCAATTTTTATAACAATTCTAACGGAGTCAGTTCAAATCAAGGAGTATTACTGGATGGGTTGGACAATCCAACAATTACGTTTTTGGATCAGGTGGTGAGGGTTTTGGAGTCAAAAAACCTATGCAGGAGTTTTTCGGATCCCATAATAGGTAATTTCGGTATTCAGAATTCGCATGCACAGGCATACATTATGGTGATAGCATTCGGGTTGAAACCAAAAAATGAGCAAGAAAAGGAAATTAGAGAAAACTATCTGAAAAGAGTGATGGTTGATCCTTTTTTAGGCGGCAACAGGGGGGAGACACCCACCTATATATTGTATCTTAAGACTGACGATCGGATGCTTGAGCATTTTGATGAGGAGTTTGTTCAAGCTGAACCATGGAGAGGGGATAACTATGATTTGAGTATTATTAATTTGAGAAGTGTAGCTCCAAGTGTTAGCGCTCATTGGATAATCAATAAAGAGCGGTTTTTGGCAGAAATGCAAAGCGTTTTAAATGGTGGGGAAAGCGGTGCGGGACTGGAAATCAAAGAAGATGTACGTAAGAAAATAAAAACAAAGATATTAAGAGCGGTTGAGAAAAAACCCCTGCTTAATAGAATGGTAAGTAAAGCCGATGACAAAAAAGAACGTGAAATGTTAATTGATGATTTAATGGGTTTATCGGCATTAATGGGAAGGTATGTGGATAAAACCTATGAAGATGTATTGCCAAATCATGATTCGGTTAAGGCTATGTTTAAAAAGGAACAGCAATGGTATTCATCTGTTGGGAGCAATCCCGGTCCCGACATTGTAAGGTTTATGGTGAAGGAGATCGCAAAAGTTTTTGATGTTTCAACTCTTCGAAAGCATGTTAGGGCTACGGACAAGGATCAATCGGATGAAGATTTGCTCTTCTCCGTATTCGCAAAAATGACCTCGGTGGATGATAGGTTGGAAAGGTATCAGGAAGTTACATATTTAAGCAATGAGGCTCATGGGAATGTCGCCCTGGATGAGTTTGTTTATGAATATGGTGGTTGGAAAGCATCATACGAACGTTATGATGTTGACGATTTGAAAGGGGCGAGATACCTTTTATATAGAAAAAAAGATTTACCTACGGGTTCCGAAGCCGGTATAGACGAAGAGACCCTTTATAAATGGTTGGAAGCATTGGCCGTGACCCGTCCCAAAGCCGCCGAGCTGCTTAAATATCTGAAACGTGATGATGTAATAATCTATTCTGATGTGATGCGTTTTTGTATGGGCAGTTTTATCGGGTTTAAGAAACTGGGTGAATCACTGGATTTGAAATACAGTGAGGTAAAGAAAAGAAAAAATGAGATTCGCAAAGGTATAAAAATTGCGCGCCTTTGCGGTGCAATTTATCATGACAAGTGGAAAAATATTGAAGGTTTTAAGCGGATGGATGAGCAACTAAGTAACTGGGAGTGGGTTTATGATAATCCGTTTTTTGGGGAAGTTACACCTGATAAAAAAGAGGGCGGCAGTAAAGATAACAAAGCATTTATTTATTCCCTTTTAGAAAAGCATGGATCAGCATTGGGGAAATATTATCGATGTGAAACCGGGCATGGGATCGAGTTCTCCTGGCCGCTTCTGATGATTGATCTTTGGAATGGTGATTTGGATTTGAAGTTTATTGAAGATGATCAGGAACGGGAAAATGTAAAAAAGATGTTGGATATTGTTTTAGAGAAGATGAAAGAAATAGTTGCGGATAAATCCAATCTTGCAGTTGTCATAGCGATGCAGCCGGGGTTTTTCAGGGAATTCATTATAAAAGAAAAGATGAAATTGATTGGCGTGAAAGATACAGTGGAAGAATTACATGAATGGATGCCTCAATTTTCATCTTTGGCGCATGAGGCCAGTGAAAACAATCAGATTTCGAGTCAGGTGGAAAATGTGCGGCGGGAAATTGTTAAAAAGAGAAAGGAGGCACTGATTGCGGAGGCCATTGAGTATGTATTGCCGGACACCGTCAGTGATGAAGTAAAAGGCGCAATAATTGCATCAACCGGCCGATTAAATAAAATGATGGTCGAAATGGATTGCGATATACATGTTGCTAATAAAAAAGAGCTGAGGGATAAAAACGGCGACATGACTGAAGTTGGCAAGACTGCAATCGAGATATCGGAGCGGTACAGGGATGCAATTTTGGAACGATACAAATTGCTGATGGAAATGGAGGTTCAACAGATGTCAGAGGAGGATTCCGTGGATGAAGAGGATGTATATTTGTTTTCTGATCATGTTATTGAAAATGATAAAAGCAGGTTGGAAGTGGGGCCGGTGTATAGATTCCAGATTGGAGCACAGCCTTTGATGGATTGGCATGTCAATAAACTTCGAGCGGCCGGCTCGGTTGGTGAAATGAGGGATTGTGCAAAAAAAGTTGATGAATTTTTTCCCGATAGACACCCGCTAAAAGACATTTACCTGAAAAATCAGTTAAATCTTGAGCTGTGGCGGATCTTGAGTGATGAAATTGGTGAGATGCAGTTGGCGGAAATGGGCATAGCTTTAACGGAAAAGAAAATTGATTTAGATAAAGATTTGTCTCATTTTCCCTTATATAAGAATGTAGTGTTTTTAAAACATTATTCCGTCTTTAAATTGGAGGGTTTACTTGATAAGTTCCAAAATTTACCGGCAACCACGGTTTCCGGCATCATGGGGAGACTTGCTTATTACATTGAAGAAAAAGTAAGCGAGGCCTCAAAGCCGGGCATGAGAAGACTGCTGTTTTTGATGGAAGAAAAAGCCGTATGGCCGTCAATTTTAAGTAGAAGAGATAGTGATCCGGAGATTTTTGAAAAATATTTGAGTCACATTGAAAGGTTTTTCCCCAATCCCTCTTTGGAAAAAGATAATCTGCTGGAAACAATTATGATGGATTTGGCCTTGAATCAGGCAGAGGTGAACAAAGCCCTCAACTTAAGGTATGCGGAGCAGGTTTTATTGCCGGAACAGAAGGAATCTTTAGCATTAAAAGCACAATATCAAGCTTTTGAAAAAATAAGGTTCTATGTTTCGAATATGGATCGAATTGAGAGGGCTGAATTTGTACTGTGGCTTATGGGGGGAGAGCCGCCCCTGGCCAACACTCTTTCAATTAAGAGCACAGGTATTTCTTTGGATGGAAGAAAAGAGGTTTTCTGGCAAATGACACCCAATGAAAGAAGAAATTTGTTATATGAGATTTTGCAGGACAATAATGGTTTGTTCAGGGAATATTCTTCCTATGGTTATGGAACCCCCGAGCCCAGGCCCTTTCCGATGGAGGTGAAAAATGACAGCATGATGAGATATCTAGTTGAGGAAATTTTTGAGATCACGTTTAAGGGTCTCTTAATAAATGAAAAATTACCTGCCG
Organism: Candidatus Altimarinota bacterium; assembly: GCA_041738505.1. Taxonomy (GTDB): domain Bacteria; phylum Patescibacteriota; class Gracilibacteria; order UBA1369; family UBA1369; genus JBGSPQ01. The sequence goes on from JBGSPQ010000010.1 coordinate 67,125, forward strand.
ATCATGAAGAGAATATAAAGGGGCGGGATATTTTAAAAACAATATTTGAAGGACTATTTATTCATCAGCAAGATCCCGTTCGCAGGACGGAGTTGTTACTGAATATTATTGAAGCGATTGGGACAGCCAGAAAAAAAGGCGAGAAGCTGGGAACACCGGAATTAATCAGGTTGATGGCCGAGCAGGGGGGTGTTGTTATTGTTAAATTTTCACAGGTTTTATCCGAACAGCCGGACTTATTGCCGGCATCCATCAAGGAAGCATTAAGTGATTTGAAAGATAGTGCGACCGTTGTATCAAAGAGGTCCGATTATGCATATTTACAGGCGACGGGATGGTTAAGGGATAATGTGGATGGCATAGCCGAAGTTGGTAAGAGCATAGGAAGCGCGTCAATTAAACAGTGTAGAAAAGGTGTTTTGAAAAGCGGTCAGCCGGTTGCCATAAAAACCAAGAAACCGAGTATAGAGAAATATTATAAGGAGGATTTACAGGTGGTTGGGAAAATACTTTCTTCTTTGGAAGAGAAATATGAAATTCCTTCTTATTTAATTACAGAGGTTGAAAAGGTGATCCATGAGGAACTGGATTTTGGACGCGAGGTTGATAATCATTTGGCGCTTCGGGAATCCTTGATAGAAAGAAAAACGGCTATGTCGGTGGAAGTCGCTAACCGGGACTATTCTTTTCCGATTGAAGTGGTCGCGCCGGTTGCAATTTATCCAAACTCTTCGGCAAATGATGCCGGGGTCGGTTTAATGGTGGAGGAATTTGCCCGCGGACTATCCTTAAATGAAATTCAGAAATTTCAGAAGGCCGTTCGAGAAAACAATATTGAAGTGTTGCAAAAAATCAGAAAGAGAATTTATGAAGTATATCCGCAGCAGGCACAGGAAATTGAGGATAAAATCAAGAAATTGGATCTGGAACATTTTCAATCCGGAATGGCTTTGGAATTACTTAAACAAATAATGAAGGGTGGAGTTTTTCACGCCGATCTTCATGCCGGGAATATATTTCTTGATTTATTGCCCTGTTCAAGAGACGGGGAAATCCATCAGGGAAAAGTTGTTCTTATTGATTTGGGTAGCATGGGGTATTCGAACTATGAAAAAATGCCAAAGGCGGTACGGCAAGATGTGGAAGAAGGATTTGATGTTAGAGAGGAATTCAAAGATTTTTTGAGTGCTCTTTTTTCACAAAGCGGGCATACGGATAAAATTGCGGAAATTATCAACAAGTTTACAGGTCTGAAATGGACTGATAAATCCGTTTCGGCATTGATCGGTAAAGGTTTGTCGACTCAACAGAAGGTAAAAAAGATATTTTATGAGATTTTGAAAGATTGCAAGGATTCAAACGCAGAAATTGATATGCAGTTTAGATATTTTTTGAAAGCGATAGCTACTTCGGCTGATCATTTGGATAATTTGAAGAATAAGTTGATGCAGGAAATGATGTACATGATGTCTCAAGGTGGGCAGATCTCCAATGAAGAGAGGGACAAGATGTTTTATACGATTTTACAGAATGAGCGGTTGTTAAACTTTGGATTAATATTTTAGCCCCCCCTCCACCTCTGAGGTTGATTGAGATGGCTTAAATAAGCCCTTTTAGATTTAGGCGATCGCAGAAGAAAGCCGTTTTTTCAACGTGAATCAACCTCAAAGGTTAAAGATAGTAGTAAAATAGCTTTGACAAAATAGCAAGAAAGTGTTACAAATATACTCCACGTGTAATGATTAGTGGCAATAACCATTTAAACAATGCAAACAACAACCACAACCATGAACCCAAATCTCAACAGACAACCCGGAGTGACCGGCTCACCCGCAGTAGCGGTGGAAGCCGCAAAACCGCTGGCCGGTACCGAAAAGAAATCGGTTATGGCCAGAATATCCTCCGTAAGCTCGGGCATATTCGGAAAAATCAAAAGTGTAATGCCATTTGTGAATTCCGCCGAAGTTGCGGCGCCGGTGCCGGTTGTACCGAATATTCCCAACTACAAACCGATTACACCCGCCGATTTAGCTCCAAAAAACACAATGGTTTACCGGCCTCCGATGGCAATCCCGCGCAGAGGTGAGGTGGCAGGAGTTGCGGCTAAAAGAAGCGCTCCCGATTTAAGCAAAGACCTATTTGCCCATCTTTCCGAAAAACCTGCTGACGATTCTTCCGCTTCCGCCAAAACCGAAGGACAGACATTAACTTTAAATGGACTCACCTCTGCAAAATTAAGCGTTTACCCGGCGGGCAGTATGCCGAAGGCCAGAGTTATACCCAGAAACGCTCCTGCCGTGGATTACAAATTTGAATACCAAGAACCCGCGGAAGAAAGTCGTGCAAACAATTTCGCTCCCAATCTTTCCAATGTTTTTAAAAGAAATGCTGTGCTTTCGGCAACAGAGGCGGTAAAACCCGCGGTGGCGACGGCAACAATCCAGCCAAAAAGAAAGGTCATGTCAGCACTGGAGGATGTAAATAATTACGTGGCAGAACAGGACAGGCAGTACTATGCCGATCTGGAGGCGCGAAGATCCAGAGGGGTGGTTAAGAACTTAGGCCTGTGGGCGACCAGAATCAAAGAGGATGTGATTAGCGCCGTGGCCCCAAACTACGTTATGAGAAAGGCCTACGAAGCCGCTCAGACTCAGGCTGTAACTCCGGTTGCTCAGCCGGCCGTTGTCAGCTCCTCCGTTCAGGCAAAACCTTCATTTTTCTCCCGCCTGAAAGCGGGCTATGAAAACGCCAAAGCAACATTGTTTCCAAAAGCCAGAAAACTGGTAACGGCCGCCGCGCTTGCGGGTGCCGCCATGGGGCTGAACGCCTCCGAACAGGGGACATCAATACCGGCAGGCGCGCAAAAAAGCGCCGCGGCATACACCGCCAAAGCCGATGCAAAAACGGAAGCCCAACCCGTAGCGACAAAATCAATTCCAACCGTCAAATCCGTCCCGGTTGTTTCCCCCTCCGCTAAAAGAGCTGCAGTAAATGGGAAACAGGATCCCTCGGCAAGACCGGCACGCTTGTCCAACGAACTGGCTGCTATAAACGCCCCATCTCTGTCCTCAACCGTTTCGGACAGTCCGTCCGCCGGCATAGGGAAAGCAACGGAGCGTGTGCTTACACCTGATCCTCTTGCCGACATCACCGACTCAATCAACAACGCATATTTTTCGGGAACGGGCTTCCATAACGGCATCTACAGAGGATACCACGGCCATAATGATGGATCCGTAACCGTAAGCCGCACCAGCCTCTGCTCCAGATAGAACCAACATAATCATAACAAAAAACCCGCTTCACAATTGAGGCGGGTTTTTAAATTTCTCATATACGGACTTTACTGCACAGCGGGAACAACCGGAGCGCCACCGTTAACGGGAGCTGCTCCCTCCGGAGCCTGCTGTAAACAAGCCACGCCAATCACCTCAACCTTCTGGTTGTTGTAAGTAATAGGAACGGGCTGGCATTTGGC
>JBGSPQ010000017.1:0-17961 GCA_041738505.1 Candidatus Altimarinota bacterium
TGAATCAAGAGTAATCAGTCCCGCCATTCAGGAAAGCGTAAAAGCCGCAACCGCTAAATTCACTGCGGAGGAACTCATCACCAAAAGGTCTTTGGTAAAGGAAGAAACACGTCTCAATCTGGTTGAAAGGCTGGACGACTACTATGTGATAATCGACGATTTTTCCATAGTTGATTTTAGCTTCTCGGCCGAATTCGACGCCGCCATTGAAGCCAAACAGACCGCCGTGCAGACCGCTCTGAAGGCCGAAAACGACTTGAGAAGAATAGAAATCGAAGCCAAACAGAAAATAGAAACCGCCAAAGCCGAAGCCGAATCCATCCGCATCCAGGCCGAAGCGCTCAAAGAAAACGCCGACCTGATCCAACTCAAAGCGGTTGAAAAATGGAACGGAATATTACCCACCTACATGATGGGTAGTTCAATCCCGCTCATCAATCTGTAAAAGGAAAACGGGCGGTATTAGTACAATGGTAGTACATGGCCTTCCCAAGGCCGAGACACGGGTTCGATTCCCGTATACCGCTCCAACGCACGCAGCGAAGCGGAGTGCGCTCGCGAGCTAAGGCGAGCGTAACTGCGAGCGGAGCGAGTAACAAATTTCCTGTCCCGCACGAGCGAAGCGAAGTGCGCCGGCGTTCTCCATTCAATACTTACTGGCTTCAACAACAACTTCCACCTCGGTGCCCAGTTCAAGTTTCAGGCGTTCCGCTATGGCTTGCTTGAAACCTTCCAGGAAAGATTTATTATATGAACCGTAAGTTGCGCTAAATCCCTTAAAAACAACCTGTAAACATCCACTTTCAGGCTGAACAAGTTCCACCTGGCCTCCTGCGCATAATGCTTTCGGGATATTGCCTACCCGTTCAGAAAGTTGTTTGTGTTCCCAAAAATCTTCCGTGTTGCTCCAGGCGATGGTCGCGCTATCTTCACCCTCTCTCAGGCCAATGATAAATTTATTCGCGATATTGTATGATGCCATACTTTTGTCTCTCGGTCGGAGCCGACCCAGTGAATGGATTTGCGGCTTATTATCAAACGCCGCAACAAGTCTCTGCATGTTTTCTACAACTTTTGTTCGTAATTCCGGCGGCAGAGCGGCACTATCAAGCTTTGGAATCGCTGAAAGAATGGTTTCCTTACTGCTCATGAATTTAAAAACTCTGGAAGCGTCATCCGCAGTTTTTACATGCATAAGAATATCCAAAAGTCTTTCATCCGGCTCTCCACCAATATTTCTTTCCAACCCGTCAATATCAATCACTTCGTTCTCAAGTAAGCGGTTGAATGTTTCGCTGTCCGTCCTCAAAAGAAGGACGGCTACGTCACTCTTAAGATCAAAAAATCTTCCGGAAGGGCTCTTCACTTTTTTAGCCTCCTCGTTTGAACTATTTTTAAGCCATGAAGCAAGATCCTCAAAAAGTTTGGTTTTCAAGGAATTGTCACGGGTTGTTGAAACAAGAGTGACTGCCAAACTTGCGGCATTTTTGCTTTTCAGAACCTGGTAAACGGATTCTCTTACTTGAATATCCTTAATTGAGGAGAGCAGCTGCAAGCTTTTTGAAAATCTATTATCAAGAAGTGTATGGGCGATTACATCCGGATTATCCGTTGGCATTTCTTCCACCATTACCTTCTGGCGCGCTTCGGAATATTCATCTGCGGCATAAACTTTAGCCAGTGCATCCAAAATTGCCTTTGGGCGTTCCGTTCCGTTAATGTCTGCAATATCCAACCGTTGACGCAGTACCTCAATCAAAACACGTTGGGCGCTATAATCTTTGTTTTTATCCGCCTCTTCAATTTCACGAACAATATCCTCCGTACGGCGTTCATCGGTTTCCACCGCCGACTTAACTTTGTTTAATGCCGCATTTTGAAGAAGTGCGATTGAATGCATCTTATCCATGTCCTCCAGTGTTGAATCTTGCCCTTGTGATGCGGTATTTTCAACGTCACCGGGTATATTTCTCATTTGTATAAAATAAATTATGGTAGATAAATATAATACAAAAGCGTAAATGTGTCAATATATTGACCCTGCTTAAGTTTTCATCAGCGCGAAAATCTAAAACCCATACCCCGGATCCGGGACGGGAGTGTTTTGCACGGGAACTTCGGTGGGAGTGAAAGTAAGTGAATCATTTATAATGGCGGGGCTGTCCGCAGTGTCAGTCAATCCGCTAAAAGATTCCTCTCCCGAAACCGTAAAATCCGGTTCCGGCAAATCAGCATCCACGTCTTCTTCTTCCAAATCGGTCAAAGTCTTTTCTTCCAGTTTCTCCCCAACAAAAGTGTCTACCGGCACGCCCGCTTCATCTCTTTCCACGTCATCTTCTTCCTCCTTCTCTTTTTCTTCCGACTTAAACAGCTTTTCATAATTGGCATCGGTCTGGAAACTGGGGAAAGCCTCTTTACCGCGCCAGACAATGCCCTCCGGCACGTCAAAAGGTTCATCGGGTTTATCCGCCAAAACCGTAGTCATAAATTTTTGCCACATCGGCGCCGAAGCCGTCAGACCCCACGCACTGTAAGCAAGCTTGTTGCCATCTGTGTTGCCCGTCCAGAAACCCGCCGCGATACTTGGCGAATAACCAACGGTAAGAAGATTATTGGGATAATTGGTCTTTCCCACTTTTTTATTGGAAGTACCCGTCTTGGCGGCCACCGTATGACCCGGAATAGTCAGGATGGACCTCCACATTCCGCCCGGCCGCGCAAAAACATCGGACAAAATATTATTAAGAATATAAGCCGCCTGTGGATCCATCGCTTGCTCGCCCTTCGGTTCAAAAGATTCAATCACATTTCCATCCCTGTCGCGGATTTCCAATATCGGATTTATCTCCATATGTTTACCTCCGTTGCCCAGAGTCGCGAACCCCCCAACCAGTTCCAGCAAGGTAATTTCCCCGCTTCCTATTGAAAGAGCCGGACCGTAATGAAAAGTCCATTCGCGTTCTGCGGCCAAAAGATTAAATTCTTCTTTAAATTTTCGCAAAGAAGTAACACCCACCTTATCCATGAAATCCAAAACTTTTTCCTCACCCCCCGCGATGTAAAAAGCCTTGATGGCCGGGATGTTTCTGGACATGGCCAGCGCGTTCCTCACACTCATCTTTCCTTTATAAGTATTATCCGAATTCTTCGGTACGTAATTGTTTTCAAAAACCGTTTTTGAGTCACTCAAAATCGTACCGGAACCGATACCGCCGTTTTGAATCGCTGCCGCGTAAACCAGCGGCTTAAACGCCGAACCCGGTTGGCGGGTACTGGTAACAACATTCACCTGCCCGTCAATTTCCGGATCCCAATAGTTTACCGACCCCACCATCGCCAGCACTTGTCCCGTGCGCACATCCAGAGACACCATGGCCGCGTTGTTGGCGCCAAACTTCCATTTGTTGGTTTCCGCGTTTTCAGCGATTATTTCCTCCGCCAGCGACTGCATTTTGGGATCAAGAGTTGTCACCACCTCCAACCCACCGCTTTCAACAAGCTCTTTACCGTATTTCTGCTCCAGATACTCCTTCACATAAAAAACAAAATGCGGCGTTTCAAGTTTATGAGCGGGGTTTTTGAATTCAAGATCAAAAGAATCTTTCCATGCCTGCAGACTCTGTTCCTTGGTGATATGGCCGTCTTCCACCATTCTCTGCAGAACCAGATCCTTTCTGCCTATCACATAATTCGGATCGTCGGGCGATGTACAAATAAAAATTTCCGGTGTTTCAGGTCCGACTGACTGTTCTTCTTCAACCGCCGGAGCGGCTTCGACCGGTATTTCACCCTCCGCGTCCTCTCCCGTTTCCGGCTGTACCGGCAATTCAACCATCTTTTCTTCGTCCGCGGGATTCTTGCAGTAGCCCATCAATTCTTTTTTATTTTGTCCGTAAGGGGAAAAATAACTGGGAGCTTTTGGAAGAGAAGCCAGAATCACGCTTTCAGCAAGAGTAAGCTCCGATGAGGTTTTGCCGAAAAAAGTTTTGGAAGCGGCCTCTATTCCATATGCATTGGTACCGTAGGGGATTTTGTTCAGGTACAGCTCCAAAATTTCATCTTTGGTAAACATGGATTCAATCTGCAGTGAAATCAAAAATTCTTTGATTTTTCTTTCATAAGTTCTTTCCGGAGAAAGAAAAATATTTTTTGCAAGCTGTTGAGTGATAGTGGAAGCGCCCTGCTTGATATCCTCCTCTTCCAGATTTTTCATTTGCGCGCGCACCATTCCCAGTGCGTCAAAACCCGGGTGGTTGTAGAAATTTTTGTCCTCTATGGAAAGAGTTCCGTTTATCGCGTCTTTTGATATATGCGAGAGCGGCACATACTTTCGGTTTTCCTCGCTGAAAATTTTGTAAAGAATATTTCCCTCCCTGTCATAAATAACCGTCGTCTCGGAAAAATTCATGTCTTTTAACTCGCTCACGTCCGGCAGATCCCTGCCGAAAACCACGAAAAGTGTTGCAAGCGATAGCGCAATAAACATTGCGAATGCCAGCATCACTTTAAATAAAGTAAATAATGGCCTGGTAACTTTCACCGTATGCCCGCCGTATTTTGATCTGATGGCGTTCGTATATTTGTATTCGCCCGATTCAAGTTTGATTTTTTTATCCGAAAGAACAATTTTAGAGGTTTCTTTTTTATCAGCGGCGTCGGATGTTTTGGAATCGGGTTGGATCTTTATGGCAATTTTTTCCGATGATTCAGTCGTTTTCACGGGTTTGTCCGATCCCACCCGCTTGGTGATTTTCGCGTTTAAGGATTTTGAGGCCTTTAGAGCCTTTTTCTTCTGTTTTGATTTCTTCTTCGCCATGGCTTTATATAATCAGATTTTGGTATCGCGGGCAACAGAATAAATGCACAAAAAAAAGCCCCCTTTTTGAGGGGGCTTAAAAGAATTTTATTATTTCTTTTTCTTGGCGGCTTTCTTAGCCACTTTCTTTTTGGGAGCGGCTTTTTTGGCTACCTTCTTTTTTGGGGCGGCTTTTTTAGCTACCTTCTTAACTACCTTCTTTTTTGGAGCAGCTTTTTTTGGAGCTGCCTTTTTCTTTTTTGCAGTTGCCATTGTGATGGGGTTAAAGATACAAATTATATTGTAAAAAAAGCATTTTACTTTATCCTAATGTAAACAAAAAAAATAAAAATTGCAAAAAAAACGGCGAGATAAAACAAAAAATTAGATGACAAAAAATTATTTTTTATCAAAACTCTGATGGTGGAAGTGTTCACAGATGGCTCATGCAAGGGTAATCCGGGCCCCGGAGGATGGTGCGCGATTTTGTTGAAAAAAAATATTGCAACTCCATTCAAAATTATCAAAGGGCGGGAAACCGCAACAACTAACAACAGAATGGAGATGACCGGAGTGATTGAAGCGTTAAGATTTTTGTATGAAAATGATTTTCAGAGAGATGATATAATTTTATATTCCGACTCAAACCTGATTGTGCAGACCTTAAACAAGGGTTGGAAAAGAAAAGCCAATCTTGATTTATGGGAGGAGCTTGATCACCTGAACGAAGAATTACAGGTGGAATATGTTTGGGTGAAAGCTCACGATAAAAATAAATGGAACAATGAGTGCGACAGAATAGCATTTGGAGAAGCCGTTAAAGCCGCGAAAGAAATTCGCTGACCTCACCGGGAAAGTTCGCGATTTTTACATTCGCATTTTTCAAAGCGGCGATTTTATTTTCATACGTTCCGCTGTTTCCAAAAATAATCGCGCCGGCATGTCCCATCTTTTTTTCCTTGGGTGCGGTGCGCCCCGCAATGTAGGCGATAAGCGGTTTTTTGCAGCCCGACTCAATCAAGTATTCCGCCGCTTTTTCCTCCGCGTCGCCGCCGATTTCACCGATCAAAACAATTGAGTCGGTATTATTGTCTTCATTAAAAAGTTTTATACATTCCACGGGACTCAATCCGTTAATCATGTCGCCGCCGACTCCCACAACCGTGCTCTGGCCGATGTTTTTCCGCGTCATCTGTTGGACGATTTCATAAGTCAGCGTGCCCGATCTAGATACCACTCCGGTGCGTCCCTTAATAAAAATTTCACCCGGCATGATTCCGATTTTACATTCTCCGGGAGTGATTATTCCGGGACAGTTGGGTCCGATGAATGTAAGTTTTTTTTGCGATGCCAGTCGCGCGATTTTTATGGAGTCGTGAACCGGAACCGATTCCGTTATCATCACAATATTCAGTCCGGCATCAAGAGCTTCCGTCGCGGCGGAAAGCGCGTGCGCGGCGGGAACGAAGATGATGGAATAATCCGCGGGATGATTTTTTAAAGTTTCTTTCACGGTGTCGTAGACGGGTATTGCTGGTGATTTTTTATCGGCGTTTTCATCTGTAAAAAACGGCCGGCCGCCCTTGCCCGGAGTAACGCCCGCCACCACCCGCGTGCCGTACTCGCACATCAGACGGGTGTGGAATGAACCGTGGCGGCCGGTCATGCCCTGAACAATTACCCGCGTATTTTTATCAATCAAAATGGACATATTATTTGGAAAGTTTAGCCGCGGCGGCAACCGCCTCGTCAAAAAAAGTAAAAGCCTCAATCGCGCACGCTCCAACATTACCGCTTTCCCCTGCGTTAAATTGCGCGTTCCGTAAAATTTCCTTCGCCTCATCTTCATTGGTTCCCGTAATCCTCACCACCATCGGAACCGAGACGCCGGCTTCGCCAACATATTCCACAATACCTCTCGCGATTTCATCGCACCTGGTAATCCCCCCGAAAATATTAATAAAAAGACCGTTGATATTTTTTTTGGACATTACGGTTTTCAAAGCGATCTTCATCATTTCACTTGTGGCTCCGCCCCCGATATCGCAAAAATTAGCGGGCTTTCCACCTTTTTGCGCCAGCGAATCCAGCGTGGCCATCACCAGGCCCGCACCGTTTCCCACAATGGCAATGTCACCCTCAAGCTCAACGTAAGACAGCCCATGCTCCAGCGCCCCCGCCTCCGTAACAGAAAGCTCCCTCCCGCGCTGATCCGCAAATTCCGGATGTCGCTCCAGCGCGCTGTCATCCAAAATAACCTTCGCGTCCAGAGCGACAATTTTACCATCGCTGGTCAGCGCAAGCGGATTAATCTCCGCCAGCACCGCATCCTCCTTAACAAACAACTCCACCAACTTTACAACAATGTCGCGCACCTCCCCCACATTGCTGATTTCCGCCTCAGAGGTGCGAAGCTCCTCTGAGGTGTGCGACTCCTTCTGCCCTCCATGCTGCAGCACCGAGGTGTGCGATGCATTCTGCACAGACATTAACTGCTCAACATCCACCCCGCCGTGCGAAGAAAAAACCACTTTCGGACATTTCTTATGCCTGTCCACCACCACCGCCAGATAAAACTCCTTCTCAACGGAAAATCTCTCCTGCACCAGGATTTCCGTATCTTTGTCCGATCCGCCCGCTCCCTCATCCAAGCGCTTTTTCAATTCCATCACCTTATCCAATAGATCTTCCTTTTCCGCGAACAAAATCAATCCGCTCTTCCCGCGTCCCCCTTTTAAAACCTGCGCCTTGACCGCAAATTCTTTTCTTTTGCATTCAGCAAAGCCCGAAATCGCGTCCCTTAATTTTATTTCATCATCAAAAATCTCCCGTTCAAGAAGAATTCCGGCAGGCACCGGAATTCCATACTTCACAAACAGTGAGCTTCCCTCAAACTCTTTTAAAAACATTTAAACTGATTAAAGCAGACCGTTTAGTTTCGCTTTAAGATTGTCCTCGCTCTGGAATCCAACCATCTTATCCACCACTTCACCGTTTTTGAAAAATATCAGCGTTGGAATACTCTGAATCTGAAATTTCATGCTCACCTCGCTGTTTTCATCAACATTAATCACACCCACCTTTACTTTTCCTTCAAATTCGCCGGCAAGTTTTTCCACGGTCGGAGCCATCATTTTGCAGGGTCCGCACCAGGGCGCAAAAAAGTCCACCATCACGGCGCCGTCGTGCTTCAGCACCTCCGCTTCAAAATTTGCATCGGTTAAATTAACTTCCGCCATATACAAATATTATAAAATACTGCGCCCATTATACCGCCGTTTTTACAAAAATAAAATCCTAAGCCGCGGGGCCGGATTTAGCCAGCCTGATAATGTTTTGCAGATCCTTTTCAAACTGCTTCCCGTCGCCCGCGAAATTCCTTAGCAGATATGATTTTCTAAGCAACCGCAAAAAAGACAGACGTTTCGTCGCCGTCCTGAATTTGGTTTTTTTAAGCTCGGCTTTGTTTTTATATATCGGACTCAAATCAAACCTGAAAATCAGCAGGCTTTGTTCAATCTCAAGAATTTTCGCCGCCACTTTTTCATGGGCGTCGCCCTGTTGCATGATAATCCGGAAAAAATGAATCACGTTATCTTTCGGGTCGGAAGTCTGGCCCAGTGCTATCAGATTGTCATCGGGCAGGGTGTAAATAAACCGCGACTTAACATCAATATCTCCGCTGTCGTGATTTTTGCTGAAAACAAAACTGATAAAAAGATTATCATCCCCCGCTTTTCTTCTTAGTGCCCTAACTTTTTCCTCCATCGCCGGATTATCGGCAAACGCAATCTCTTCCACCTTCGCGGGCATATCCTCATGAATTTTTTTAAGCGCGTTAAACCTCACAAACCGCCCCTCTTTAAGCAGTTTAGCCAGTTTCAACAGAGTCACGGCGTCAAATTCCGGCATCCTCTCATTCAAAAAATTAATCACTTTTTCATACATCTTGCCAAGCAAAGTCTCCATCGTCTCCTGTGCGTCTTCAAAATAAGTTCCCAGTTTGGAGATGTTAATAACCTGACCGTTATCCAGATAAAGCCTCAGTTCATAATCATCCTCGTCAAATTCATGATTCTTCAAAAAATTCATATACACCGCAAAGCACTCGCGTGTTTCCGGAATAATCAAAATACTGCCCTCGTAGAATTGAATACGCGCCTTGCCTTTGGGAACCGATTTCCCATGAACGTTCACAAGCTCCACGCTTCCTTCAAATTCCTTGACCATCATTCCCACTTTCATAAAAAGTGCGTCGGCCAGATATTCATTTCTCACTCTTAAAAAATCTTTCAGAAAAGGATCAAAAAGGTTGGAAAAATTGCTCAGAATATATTTGTCTTTGCCGTAAGTGGTAAAAGAAAGAATATCATCTTTAACAAAAAGTTCTTTCATGTCGCCAAAATAAATCGCCTCGCCCTGATCCTGCGCGCCTTTTCCTTTTAATCGAAAAAACTGTCTGTCTATGACAACTTCCCCTTCCTTTTCAACAATCGTCTTATTGAAAAAGTTCAACTTCTTATATCGCAGACTATAAGTTAGCGCCATGACCTTAAAATTTACTTTGAAAATTTTCGGGGTGATTTTCCCGCGGGGCGGCCCCCTTCAAACAGCGCCATAATACAGCGCCGCAATTAAAAATCAATATTAATTGGAATGTGCAAAAGCCGTGTCAAATTCCGCAAGTATGGCACGCCAATCCGGCCTCTTACTTGTGCAGTATTCCAGTTTCAATTTTGCGCCTTCATCGGAAATTGTGTCAAAATCAAACGAGTCCCGAAAATCACAGGTGATACAGTCTCCGCTGATAGCGGAAAAAACGAGATTATAACTTGTGCATCCCATATGTTTACCTCCAATGCGGATGGGAACGTCATATTCAAGCTTAATCATATTGTTTTCCGGAACCAACACATCCAACTTGCGTCCGTCGCCCAGGGTGATTCCCCTGGAATTGACTGTTTTGAGACGTGAAATATCGTATTTGGCCAGAAACTTGTGCAGAGGGGTCTGATGATCATTATGCGGTGTGGAAAAATCCAAAAATGTGTCTCTTTGATGATCAATATCCGCCGCATCACGCAGTTCCAGATTGACTATATCCATAATCCCGGATGTTTCCTCGACGTTTTCCTCAACTGCCGGCCCCAATTCCGGTATCGTAATTGGTTCTTCAAATCTATGTATTGGTGTGGAACTTGTTGTATCCATAGGAAAATTTTTTTACCCGCGGAATATTACCATAAAAAAATACAAAGTCAATCGCTTAGGGTATTATAAAGCTTTTTGGGCTATTAATCATTGAGAAATTCCCTGTAAATTGTTATACTTATATGATAAATACGTTTAGAATAATGGATAATCATTTAGGACAATTATTATGAAAATTATGGCTTCTTATCGTATGACTTTGGGTGTGGCCGTTTTTAGCATACTTACGGCGTTTTTGGTATCCGCGGCCCTGCCCGGAACAGTTTTGGCAATGGAGGACTTTGCTTCTGCGGCACAACCCGCATTAAACGGCGCGCAAAGTTACACGTATCTTTCTCCCGTCAGGGAAGCGCCAATGGCGTTTACGGGTCTGGGAATGAGGTGGGACCAGTCTTTGCCCGAGAATACCGAGGTAAAAGTATATTTGCAGTTTTTAACCGGTGACGGATTGACGGAATGGGTTAAGATTGAGGGGGATTACGACCTTTCTGAAGGCAGTTCCGAGGATTTTGTATCCACCAACCTTGCCACCGCCTACCGTTACAAAGTGGAGCTGGCCAGTGCCAATCCGGATTTAAGTCCGGTTGTCTCCAATCTGGAATTTACATACGTCCACGCCAAACCTGTGGAAACGCAAAAAGCGGCTATCTATATGCCGCAGATGAAATTGCTCGCGGACACGGGATCCGTTACGGTGGCTTCAACGGCCGGCATCGGTTTTAAGGTTATTTCCAGAAGCGTTTGGGGGGCCGACGAATCTTTGCGTTATCTTGGCACGGATATGCCCGCAGGCGAACTGATAGCCATGGACGGGGGTGCCGAAAAAGATACCAGTCCGGAACAGAAACTGGCCAAAACCGTCTCCACCGACACATCGGGAAAAACTCTTTCATGGCCGCTGGAATATCCCGAAAAAGTTTCAAAAATCGTCATTCATCACACCGCCACAACAAGAAACCTGGACGATCCCGCCCAGGCCATCCGCAATATTTATTATTACCACTCCATCACCCGCGGGTGGGGGGACATTGGCTACAATTACATCCTTGACCAAAAAGGAAACATTTACGAGGGAAGATACGGCGGGGACGGAGTTGTGGGGGGTCATGCCTACAAATATAACGTGGGTAGCATCGGAATCGCGGTACTGGGCAATTACGAAGAAAACCAGGTGCCTCAGCCGGTGATAGACTCTCTGGCAAATCTGATCAAAGTAAAATCAACAAAATACGGTCTTGATCCGGAGGGGTCTTCCACATTCGGCGGCAAAATGCTGCCAAACGTTATCGGCCACCGCGACGTGGGTGCCACCGCCTGTCCGGGAAAAAACATGTATTCACTTCTTCCGGCCGTGCGAAAAATGGCCAAGGGCGGTCTGATTTCCAATATCATAGACAGACGCCGCGCGGTTACCGGCAGCATGGACTATAATTTCGACCTTGCCGAATCCATCAGTCTGTTCCAGATGGATGCCAATACCACCAAAACTCTGGACATTAAATTAAAAAACACCGGAACCCAAAATTGGGAGACCTCCACCTATCTGATGCTCGGATCGAACGGCGCTGAACAGTATTTTACCAGCGGAACCGCTCTCAAATCATCCCCGGCGGGAAAAACGGTAAAACCCGGCGAGACGGCATCTTTTAAGTTTGAACTGAAGGCGGCCAACCAAAGCGGATTCGCACAGCTGGAAATTTTCCCGATGATCAATGGAACCAAAAAAGTGGAAAAATACATCGGCCTGCCCGCGCAGGTCATAGCCGCCAGTCTGGATTATGAGTTTGTGGGAGTAACCTATGACCGCCAGTTCATCGCCAAAGGACAGACGGCCACCGCCACCATCACACTTAGAAACACCGGCACAACCACCTGGAAAAGGGACGGAATAAACCGCATCAGAATCGGTACGGAAAATCCCCGCGACCGCATTTCAAGATTTATTCAGACACCGGGCACCCGTCTGGGCGACATGGTCCAGTCCGAGGTTCTTCCCGGAGGAACGGGCGAATTTAAAGTTAAACTAAAAGCGCCGCTCCGCGAAGGCGTATACCGCGAATATTTCACCCCCGTGATTGAAGGCGTATCCTGGCTGGAAAACAAAGGGGCGTATCTGGAGTTCATTGTTTCGCAGTCAACATATAAAGCCAAATATCTGGGCACGGGCAACATGGATACTTTCCTGCCCGGCGAAAAGAAACAGGTTTGGATGGAGTTTATGAACATGGGCAGAAGAAGCTGGCAGAAATCGGGAAGTTCGGCATTTAAAATGGAAGTCACCAGAACCACCAACCTTAATGTCACCGATATTTTACTGGGCGCCGAAACAGTCGCGCCCGGGGAAACCGTAAAAGTGACTATGCTGGTTGAGGCGCCGAAAGAGGAAGGTCTTTACCGCATGCTCATAACCCCGAAAGCGGGAGCAAGGAGCCTTACTTCAAGGCCGATTATTCTATACGTGAAAGTGGACGAATCGGCCACAACCAATTCCGAATGGATTTCAAAAGACACCGTAACAACGGGGACGACATCGCCAATGGCGGTATCAAACGACCTTATCAGAATCGGGCTGGGCTTTAAAGGCAATCCGGTGATTTCCGGAAGCGGCGGGTTCAAACTGTATGACGGAACCAAAGAAACGGCGTCCTTCGCCGCTAACGAAAAAGCGGAGGTAACATATTCACTTGGTAAATACAGCGTCAAAGGGCCAAAGAATACGTTCTCATTGTCTTCTCCTCCAATATTCAAACCTCTGTCGGGAACCATTTTAAGAATAGACAATTATGAAAATCGTCCCTCCTGGAAACCCGAACTCAACGACAACGAATACCAGGGAAACCTGGAAGTCCACTACTTTGAAAACCGTCTGCAGGTGGTCAACGAACTGCCTCTGGAAGATTACTTAAAAGGACTGGCAGAAATTTCCGCCACCGAACATTTCGAAAAAATCAAAGCAATTATTGTATTGGCAAGATCATATGCCAGATTCTACATGAGCGGTAACGAAAAATTCCCCGGCGCGCCGTATCATTTAAGCGACGATCCCGAAAGATCACAAAAATATCTGGGCTACGGATTCACAAAAAGAAACATTACCGGAGCCAAAGCCGTGGAAGCCACCAAAGGCATTGTTGTTACCTATAACGGCAAAGTGATAAAAACACCATACTTCAGTTCCAGCGACGGCCGAACCCGCAGTGCGCAGGAAGTTTGGGGCTGGACCGACACTCCATATCTGGTTAGCGTTGACGATCCCGGATGCGCCGGAAAAACCCTGAGCGGACACGGTGTGGGATTGAGCGGTTGCGGATCGCAGTACATGGCCACGCAGGGCAAATCATATATTGATATCATCAAATATTACTACAAAGGGGTTGAAGTGAAGCAAATCTAGGCGCCGGGGCGGACGCAAATTCCGCCCGAAATCCAAAAATAAAAACAAATTAAAACAAAAAAAATACATGCTAAAAAAAATACCTTCCGAACAGCCGGACGTGAAACGTGTTCGCCGGGGCGGCAAAGTGTCCAAAAAGAAGGCCGCTGAAAACCTACTTCGCCAGAAGAAAAACGCACCCAACGCCAAACTGCAGAAAAAAGTGGCTGTGGTTTCTCACGCCGAGTGCCGCATCATCCACCTTGTGGGCATGAAAATGGTGAATTACGGCAAAAAAACTTTCACCACCAGCGACGAATTTGAGCAAATGATCCGCGACGCGCAGATTTCCGTACTTTGCCTGCAAAAACAGCACAGGCAGTTCCTGCGCGGGGGAAGGAATAAAAATAATAAGTGATTATTTGAGCGTCCCGCCTTCGGAAAGGGGCTTTTTTGTTGTTGCCTCTCGGATGTATTAACGGCATTATAGGGGGCGAATTAACATAAGCTGTATGGGGAAAATTCTGGCAATCAGTTCGGCGTTGCCGTTTACGGAAATCGCGCTGGTGGAGGGCAAAAAGACTTTGTATTACCGCGGATGGCGGGCCGATTACAACGAAGCGGAAAAACTTTTGGAAAATCTGCGCGCCATAAAGGAGCATAAAATAGATAAAGTGGTGGTGGTTACGGGGCCGGGCGGGTTTACGGGACTGCGCGTGGGCGTGACCATGGCCAACACAATCGCCTACGCCAACAACATAAAAGTGCACGGCATGGAAACGACGGACTTTTTGCTGGCAAAAAGTCCTCCGGGCACCATCATACTTCACCGGGTGAACCTGGAGGGGATCAAGGATATTTTGGCTTCCAAAAAGCAAATAAAGTACGCCACCGGCGACCTCACACCCGAACAGGTGAACCGCTACGTGCCAAAGTCAATAAAATGGCTGGAATTAAAGGATTTAAAGCCGCTTAACGAAGTTATTCCGCGTCTTTCACCGGGTGAAAAAACGGTAAAACCAAAATATTTCGCCCCGCCCAAAATCACCGCGTCAAAAAAGAAAATATTTAAATAAACCCATGCTATACATCGTCGCCACACCAATCGGCAACCTGGAGGATATCACTTTTCGCGCCGTTCGCACGCTAAAAGAGGCCGACATGATCGCGGCCGAAGACACCCGCCACGCCAAAATCCTGCTCAACAAATACGAAATAAAAACCCCTCTTCAAAGCTTTCATGCCCACAGCGACGACAAAAAACTGGCGTACCTGATGGGAGAGCTCAAAGCGGGCAAAAACATCGCGCTCATCACCGACGCCGGCACGCCCGGCATCTCCGATCCCGGCTATGTGCTCATCAATGCGGCCGTAAAAGAGGGGATTTTGGTTGTGCCGATTCCCGGGCCGGCCGCGTTTTTGGCCGCGCTGTCTGCTTCGGGACTGCCCACCCATCGTTTTGTGTATTTGGGCTTTCTGCCACAGAAAAAAGGCCGGCAGACGTTGCTAAATTCACTTGTCGGCGAAGAACGCACAATCGTTTTTTACGAATCCAACCACAGAATCATAAAAACCCTAAACGAACTCCACTCCGTCTTCGGCACGCGCCAAATCGTCATCGCGCGCGAACTGACCAAAATCCACGAGGAATACTTCCACGGAACGGCCGCAGAAGCGCTAATCCACTTTGGAGGGCCGGACTGGAACAATCCCAAAAAGCAAAAAACACCCAAAGGTGAATTTGTGGTGATGATCGGGGCAAGTGAGGCATAGGAAACCTCCGGTGTGCCTGTCACACACCGGAAGGTTAAGTTATTTCCCCGACTGAGAGCCGTTGCGATCGCGCCAGTTCGTCGAAAGATAGAACCATACGCGCCGCCCGGCTACAACCATGCAGAGAAGGACGATCAGCGGAATGCCCTCGTGAAAGGGTATTGGTCCGCCGGCGTCGCGGGTGACAGCGGAAGAGCTGCAGCCCTGCACCGTGTTGGCCAGATCGTACTCCTTGCCCTCGCCTTCGTTCAGAACGTCGGCGGAGGTATTGGAGCGATCCACAGTTGTCGTGCCGCGTACGGATTTCACCTTGATGGTGCCGTAATCGGTAAATACAACATGTGTTTCGTGCTGGGGCGTAATGTGAAAGACTCTTGCGCCTTCCACAGACACCGTCAGCGTGGATCCGTCCACCGGTGCGAGCAGCCTGACCTTGCCGGAGTAGAGATGGAAAAGCGTCTCGTTAATGACGCCGTCCACCTTTCCGTCGTAAAGGTCAATCGCTCCTCCGGGTGACCATGGAGGGAAAAAAACACAGCTACCCTCCACGGAAAAACGGCCATCGTCATCCGGATTGATTTCGGCACAGCCTTCTGTCTCTCCGGAATCGGGAACGGCTTCGTCGGTTACCGGGGCGGACCTGTCCGCACCTGCGTCCTCAAAAGCCTCGGCCGTTTGTTCACCTGCGACCAATAAGATAAGCGTGATCGGCGGCGCCCCCGCGGGCAACCGCCCTTTCCCCCCTTTTCGGGGTTTTTTGGACCTGCCCATGATCGGGCGCACCTACCTTTCTTCCTTGTTAAGGATCAGTTGGGGGCGTAACAGCCCCATGAATTGGGGTGTTGTTACCCCTAACCGGCGGCAAAGCCGCCTCTGCCTGACAGGACCCGGCTTAAAGCCAGAGGCATCTTTCCGCCTGTTTTTTTCTTGAACGAGTCAAGTCAGAAATTATATGCATTTTTTCTTGAATTGCAATACGAACTGTGATAATTTCAAAGAGGAGAATTATCAATTTTCCCATGACCGATAAGTTGCCACAAACAGGGTATCCCGAATTCGAAAGGCCTTCCGACCATACTCCAAAGCCTTCGGTTATTGATGTTGCCGTGGAGAAGCCCGAAACACGTGTTGAAATAATGCCGGATGCGGCCGACGACATAGACGGGATCAGAAAATCAGTAAGAAAAGCACTCCGTTACGCATTGGCGGCGGCCGGCGCTTTGATTATCACCACAACAGGCCAATCAAACCCTTCCGACAGCCTTGAAAAGACATCCGCATCGGGCGATACCGCGCCGGCCTTAGTGGAAACCGTTAATGCCTCCAACCGGGAGGTTAAAATCCCCGACTCGTGGCAGATGTTCAATATGGGGCACGACAACCGCACATTCAATATCGACGTAAAATACCCGGAACCTCTCACCTACAGAATCGAAGATCTTTCCGACCCGCAGAACTTTAAGGAAATCACCACGGTGATTGAGGAGGGCGCGAAAAAAGTACGGGCTGTTATTAAACTGGATAAAGCCACTAGCGAAGGTGTCCGATATTCCGTGCGCCTGGCCGAAGATCCCGATCAGAAACCCGAAGGATTGCAGTCCGACGGCATTGCGCCACTCCCCAAAAATCCTCTGGAATAATTATTTGGTCTTCATCTCAAAAATTCCGTCCCACTCTTTTGGAGGAGGGAAGTCTTTTAGAACCTCGCACCTCTGTCTGTAGATTTTAGCAGGTCCGTCATCCGGAAATTCTTTCAGTATCGCCGCGAATTTATCGAGAGCGGAGGCAAAATCGCGCTTCCGGTACAAATCCAGACCCTCGTTGTACATTGTCAGAAGCCGCTTTCCCTCTTCCGTCACCCCGTCCGCCGGACCCAGAATTTCGTAAACCCGCACGGTTTGTTTTTTGCCGACAACTTTAATCAGATCGATTTCGCGCGTTGCGAATTTTTCATTAACCGCTGCGCGCGTGAATTCACTGGCCAGAATCCGCGTTTCGTACTTTTTATTAGCCCCCTCAAGCCGTGAGGCCAGATTCACGGTGTCACCCATAACCGTGTAGTCAAAGCGGTTTTCGGAACCCATGTTGCCCACGATAACATTGCCGCTGTTCACCCCGCAGCGGAAATCAATCTGCGGTTTCTTTTCGCCTCCCGGCAGCGGGGGGTCGTTTGCCCATTTCGCGTTCAGCTCATCCAGCTTCTGTCTCATTGTCAGAGCGGTTGAACATGCTCTCTCGGCGTGGTCGGGCTGATCCAGCGGAGCTCCAAAGAAAGCCATAATCGCATCACCCTCAAACTTGTCCAGAGTCCCGCCGTTTTGCATAATCACCTCCGACATAAAGGAAAAATATTCGTTCAGCAGAGCCACCAGACTTTCCGGTTTCAGATTTTCGGAGATGGATGTGAAACCCTCAATGTCCGTAAACAAAACCGAAACCTCCTTGTTTACCCCGCCCAGTTTTAGCCCCTCCGGTTGCTCCGATATTTTTTCCACCACGTCCGGACTCACGTATTTTGAAAAAGCGTTTTTAAGCGCATTCTTCTCTCTGAATTCGGTCAGGTATCTGTACATGAAAACAGCCGTAAACGTAACAGCCAGGGCAAGATAGGGATGGATCAGGTCAAGAATAACGCCTCTCGCGAACATCAAGGGCGCCGCCGCGGTATAGATTCCCGCCGTACCCGCCAGAAACAGCAGGGACCAGCGGATTTTTGTAAACATAAAGACAAAGGCGCCCGCCATACAAAGCATCAACAGCACTATTATTTTTTCCGCCGCCGACTCGTTCCGTAAAAACTTTCCCTCCA
>JBGSPQ010000026.1:0-71446 GCA_041738505.1 Candidatus Altimarinota bacterium
CGCGCACAGAAATTTGAAGGAAAATAAAATCAACATTAAAGTTATCCAAACACTATCTCTTGAAAACAAGCGACAACTGATTTTACTCGCGGAAAAAGGAATAGATATAAACAAGTTGATTGAGGAAATGCTGGAAACAAGAGCGCAAAAAATCAACGAAGAGAAGGAACATATCGCTAAAGAAATCTTAAGTGAAAACAATTCGCACAACACCCAGCTTTCACGAGGTGGACAAACCGGCCGAAAAAAGATCGGAAGTGCGAATAAAACGATGGGGTTTTCAGTTCACTGTAAATCGCGTCAAGCAGACAACATCCTACAATCCAAATCCGCATCGCGCTACATCCCCGCGCACATCAAAAAAATCGTGCGGCTGGAACATGGCGTAAAATGCTCAATTCCGCACTGTAATAGACCGGCAAACATCATTCATCACACCCAAAGATTTGCGCTTTCGCAAAAACACGACCCGCGGTTTCTGGCTCCGCTCTGCCGTGAACATCATCAGCTGGCGCACGCGGTGGATGCGGTGTATTGCAGGATGAGGGCGGGGTAACAGTGTGTTACGTTAGCGCCGGCTCACGCGGTGGACAGAGTATATTGCCCGATACGTGCGGGGTAACAGGTGTGTTGCGGTGGCGCTCGCTAACGCGGTGGACGCGGCTACATGGGACAGCGGCCCCGACGGAGCTGAAATACTGCAAATATATCCGCTCTGCAAGGGAATGCGAACACTCGCCGGAACGACCGCGGCACATCGGGTAAACCTTACCCGCCCCTACTCAGCCACCTTCTTCTCCAGGCGGCGCTCCTTGATTTCTTCCAGCACGCGCGCTTCAAAATCGGCAACCGGCATTACTTTTTGAACCTTGCTTTTGTGGCTCCTTACGGCGACCGTCTTGTCCGCAACCTCTTTTTCGCCGACCACCAGCATATAAGGAATTTTCAGCATTTCGGCGTTGCGGATTTTTTTGCCCAGACTTTCGGTTGCGCTATCAACCTCGGCACGTACCAATTTGGCGCGCAAACCGGCCACAATTTCATTGGCGTAATCCAGAAATTTGTCCGAAATCGGCAGGACTTTTACCTGCACCGGCGCCAGCCAGGTGGGAAATGCCCCCGCAAAATGCTCAATCAGTACGCCGATAAACCTCTCCAGAGAGCCCAAAATGGCTCTGTGAATCATGTAGGGGGTATGTTCGGCGCCGTCTTCCCCCACATACCTCATTCCAAACCTTTCCGGCAGATTAAAATCAAACTGGATAGTGGAAAGCTGCCATTTCCTGCCGATAGAATCGGCAATCTTAATATCAATTTTCGGGCCGTAAAAAACCGCGCCACCTATATCATAAACATAATTTTTAAACGCCTTGGAGTCCTTCAGCACATCAATCAAAGTCTGTTCGGCTTTATCCCACAAATCATCATTACCGATAAATTTATCCTTTTTTTCCGGGTCCCGGATGCTCAAATTAACTTCATAATTCTCAAATCCGAAAGTCCCCAGAATATATTCCGTAATATCAAGCGCTTTCTTAACCTCATTTTTTAGCTGGTCGGGAGTGCAGATAATATGCGCGTCGTCCTGGGTAAAACTGCGCACGCGCGTCAGTCCGTGCAAAACCCCGCTCCTTTCATACCTGTAAACCGTACCCATTTCCGTCCACCGGATGGGCAAATCACGATAACTTCTCATCCTGCTTTTATACATTTTCACGTGAAACGGACAGTTCATGGGCTTGATTCTGTATTCCTCCTCGTCAATGGTAAGGGATCCGTACATGTTCTCGCTGTAGAAATCCAGATGCCCGGAATGACTCCACAGTGATGAATGAGCGATATGCGGAGTGGAAACGGGATTATAACCGTTTTGCAGATAAGTGTTAAAAGCGAAATTCATCACTTCGTTGCGCAAAGTGGCTCCGTTGGGCAGCCACAAAGGCAGTCCCGCACCCACTTCATCGTCAAAAATAAACAAATCCAGTTCCGCGCCAAGCTTGCGATGGTCGCGTTTTTTGGCCTCCTCCATTAATTCCAGATGACTGCGGAGTGCCTTGCCGTCCTTAAAACACACGCCGTAAATGCGTTGGAGCATGGGGCGTTTTTCATCTCCGCGCCAGTACGCTCCGGCCATATGCGTAAGCTTAAAAGACCCCGCTTTGCCGGTGTTTTCGGAGTGGCCGCCGCGGCATAAATCCGAAAATCTCACTTTGCCGCTGCTATCCACATTCTCATAAAAAGTAATCTCTTTCTCACCGGCGGCCTCCAGGTCTTTAATCAATTCAACCTTATATTTCTGCCCGGCCTCGGTATAAAATTCGGCGGCTTTTTTAGCCGAAGAATCCACTCTTTTGAAAACCTGCTTTTCCTTTGAAATCTCCTCCATCTTTTTCTGCAGGATTTCCAAATCCTCTGGAATCAAAGTCCTGGGCAGATCAAAATCGTAATAAAAACCGGTATCGGTTGTGGGACCAATGCCCAGTTGCGCTTCGGGAAACATTTCCAGCACCGCCTGCGCCAGAATATGCGAGCAGGAATGCCTCATGTGATCAAGTTCCTGGTCTTCACTTCGTGAAACATCGGATCGTTCTTTCTTGGCCATGATAATTTTTGTTTAAATATGCAGACCAAGTTTACCTAATGATGATATTTCAGGCAAACAAACATATTATTTTAAAAAACCGATACCAAAAGAAAGTCAATTGATTGTAATCCCGAAAAAAGGCGGATAGTATTTGATTACAAGCCTAACCGAAGAAAACGCGCATGAGACTCGCATCCTTAAAACTGGAAAACTACCGCAATTACGAAAAACTGAATCTGGATTTTGACGCCCAAAATCCAATAACTTCAATCGTAGGCCAAAACGCGCAGGGAAAAACAAACATTCTGGAAGCCATTTATCTGCTGGCGCTGACCAGGTCTTTTCGCACCTCCTGCCAGCCCGATTTGATAAAATGGGGGGATGATTTTGCCCGGGTGACCGGCAGACTGGAGACTATGGAAGGGGAAAAAGATCTGGAGGTTTTTATCGGCAATCCGCCCCAGCCCAAACGTTCACTCAAGAAAAACGGCGTAAAAACAAGCACTTATGATTTTGTCGGCAACTGCCGGATTGTCTTTTTTCACCCCGAGGATTTAAACATCCTTTATCTTGGGCCGGATTTGCGCCGCAAATATCTGGATATTCTTAACATTCAGCTTTCACCGCGCTATTACCGCGCACTGCGCTCTTACAAGCGGATTCTGGAACAAAGGAATTCGCTGTTAAGAAACATCAGGGATGGAATCGCAGCGGTCGGGGATTTGAAAATCTGGGATGAACAGCTGGTGGCCGAGGGGGCGGTTATTATGAGTGAAAGGCAAAAAACAGTTGAATTTATCAACCGGAACGTCAGTCGTGTTTATTCGCGCATTTCGGGAAACTCCGATGACAAGGTGAAAGTCACTTACAACAGTTTTTTTGATGCTGAAGGGGATTTGTCGGAACATATCATTCAAGAGAGCTTTGAGGAGAAGCTTAAGTTGGCTCAAAGCAGGGATTTGCAGGCACTTGTGACCACCTCCGGGCCGCACCGCGACGACATTTTTTTTGAACTGAACGGCCGCCGGATTGCCATGCACGCCTCGCGCGGGGAGTACAGGTCGCTTTTGTTGACTCTAAAATTGATTGAGCTGGAGTATTTTGAGGCGGCCTCGGGTGAAAAACCAATTCTATTGTTGGACGACGTCTTTTCCGAACTGGACGCTGAACGACAGACAGCGCTTATGCAAGGCATAGAAGGCTGTCAGACCATCCTCACCGCCACTCATCAGGACGGTGTTCACGGGATTAAAATTTCATGCAGTACCGGGGTTTGTGTTTAATGGGTTTTTATGTTATAATTATTTGATATCAAATTAGATATCTTTTATAACTTAAAAACAAACAATATGGGAGTTTTAGATATCCTTAGTCCCGGTGGCCTACCCAATCCAACCGCGATCATAGATAAAGTAAAACAAATGTTTGGCGGAGGCCCCGCCGAAGGAGCGGAACGATCCGGGAATTCCATTTTTGATTTTTTAAAGGGCAATCCTTCCACCAGTGAAAAAGCTGAAGGAATTAAAGAAGGCGCCGAACAGGAAAGAGCCGGTATTTTTGGAGAAGTTGCATCTTCTCTTTACCGCAGGTGGTTCCCCGATCTGGCAAAATTTACGGATCTCGCGGCCGCCGGCGCGCAGGGACTGGGTATCCGCGAAATGGGACCCGAAGCCGTTCCGTGGCAGCATGAGTTTGAAACAATTACCGCTTTCTCTCTGCTTGTGCCGGATTCAATGCTCAAACACCTCTCCGATCCACTGGCCAAATCGGAACTATTCAAAAAAATGGTTGATTACTGGCCGACTTCCATTCCCGATGACATGAAGGCCGATCTGGCCAAAGAAGATTACGATCCGGATGTGTTTTTTGATATTATCCGCATCATGAACCAGGATATCGCCGCGGGAAAGACCACCGTGGAAAAAGTACTGGGGCTTATTCCGGGCGGATCTCTTTTGGGCGGAGGCATGCTGGACCGTCTCAAGAGTATGATTGGAGGCTAATTACAGGTTTCATTTAACAAAATTCACCAACTAAAAAACTATCAACATGGAAAACAAACAACTCATCAAGGAAATAATCAATTACCTTCAGCTTTCCACCATGGAACCACGTGAAAAGGCAATGTGGATGCTGTTAATGCCGGACATGGAAATCGAAAAACTGTCCAAATTGAAAACAACATTGGAAAAAGAAGTAAACGCCATCACCGACCTTTATCTGGAAACGGCGGGCGCATAACAAAAATAATAATGCAGGATCTTTTTTCCACAGCCGCGATGTTCTATGCACCCGTTCAAAGCGGGGATCCGGCCAAACGCGGAATACTTGTTAAAGAACTTGAAACCATCCTCAATAACTCGGGATTTCTTTCGGACGGGGAAAAAGAAAAAATGAAAAAAGTTATTCCCATGTTCAGCGAAAGCGTAATTGAGGATCTCAAGCAAAGTCTGATAAGACAAAATCTGCGCTATTTACAGCGAAAAATGTCATCAACCAAATAACCTATGGGCAATTCATTCGAAAAATTTGACGCCGGCCAGACCGAAAAGCTTAACAATCTGCTTTCGGAAATGCCCGAACTGGACAAAACCGAGAATCTGGATACCCGCAGAATTGAATGGCTTTCAAAAATGGCCGATTTGCTCTCCGAAACAAAAACATCATTGGAAGAACTTAAGACATCCGAAGAGTTGGATGGACGGAGGTTGGAATGGTGGATGAAACAGGCCGGAATAGAGGTCCATGATGAAAACAAAAAATAATTTAATTATAAAAAAATATGGGAAACCCTGCGGAGAAATTGGAAAATCAGGATATGGAAGATGATTCGCTTGAATCTTCCGCGGATAAAAGCAAACAGACCGGGGAAAATTTGCCAACACCCCCGGAAAGCGAAGCCGAAGCGGAAATAATTGATTTGCAGAAAAAGCGCGAAGAAATTCTGGACGCACGGCATAAGCCAACTCAAACAACTGCCGAATCCCAGCGCGACCGCACCGCCGAAACCATGGAGAGAAGCGCCGAAGAGGAGGAGATAGCAATGGAAAAAGCGGCATTGGCTGAACAGTTGGAAAAGGGAGGTCTTAAATTGTCAGAGGAAGAAATACAGACCATTTACGAATCCATACCCGATCTTGCCAACGGAATAAGCCCGGAATTTTCGGAATACCTGCAGGGCATGATGCCGAGGTTGGAAACAACCCTGGATGCCGTTGAAAACTTTAAAAAGGAGGGAAATGAATACAAGGGAGTGGAAACACTTGCGGACTTCTTGGGGAATGAGATGGACGGAATCGAAAAAATCAAAGATGAAGATACCAGGAATCAATTGATTTCTTTCATGAAATCGACAATTGATATAGAAAAAGTGGTTGCCGACATGAAAAAGCAGACCACGGTGGACGGGGCAACCGAGCTCGCAAAAATTGTGCCGGTTGTAGGTCCCGGAATAGACCTCGCCGAAGCCGCCAGGGGAAGAACCGCCGCCGGGGAGAAACTAAGTGGTGGAAAAAGAGTTGTGCGTGCCGCTGTCGGAACAACTTTTATGGTGCTGGACATTGCGGGTATCGCAACCGGAGGCACCACAACCGCCGCGCGGGCGGGAATTTCCGCCGCCAAGGCGGGAAAAAGCGCTGCCGACGTAGCAAAGGCCGCTGCCGGAGCCTATAAAGCAGCCAAAGCCGCGGAAAAAATCGGAAAAACAGCCACTCTGGCGGTTCGTGGCGCCCAGATAGGTAAAACCGTCACCAGATTTGCGGCTCTTTCCAGAAAAACCACGAAATTGCGCCGCATATCACAGACAATTTTCAAAGTGGGCAAACTGATTCAGAAATATCCCAGACTTGCAGGGGTTATTTCCAAAACCATCACTCTGAGATCAAAATACAAGGGGGTGAGAGATAACGTAAAACTTGCAGGCAAGGTCGTAAAGGTGGCGCGCGTCGCCCGTGCGACCGCCAAAATTGCCGGAGCCGGTCAGCCGGTCATTCCACCCGAAACAACCGCCGCATCCGAAACCGCGCCGGAGGAAGACCATTCCGCGGCCGCTTAAAATCATCGCACCGATAAAAAATCCATGGAGACCCACACGATAGTAAAACTTATCCTTGCTGCAACGCTGGCCCTGGTACCGGCACTGATCTGGGGTTACATTTTTTATAGAAAGCAGGTCGGTCAAAAAAGAATGATGATCATCACATTTGTGGCCGGCTCGCTGTTTGTAACGCCCCTTTTGTTATATAAATATCTGTGGCAGTTTTTCCCCTGGCTGGATGCATTTCAATACACCGACAAGTTTAAGGACGACATTGTGGGGTTCGCCACTTTCGGTTTTATCCCCATGGATGTGGTTTTAACATTTATGATAGTGGGAATAATTGAGGAGGTGGCCAAACTGTGGGCTGTAAAAGCCACCGATAAGAACAAAATATGCTCCGTGGATGATGCGATTGAGATGTTCATTATGGCCGCGCTGGGCTTCGCGTTTGCCGAAAATATCCTGTATTTCTACAACATATTAGCTTCCCGAGGGGTGGAGAACCTGATGTATCCCTTTGTTTTCCGCTCACTGTTTTCCACGTTCGCGCACATCATGTTTTCCGGCATCATGGGCTACTATTTTGGCATGGCCATCCTTTCAAAAAGCATTCTGGAGGAACCCGCAAATAGGAAAAAATGGCCGTTTATCAGAACTTTTTCCCGAATAATTCACTTTAAAAAAGAAATTATGTTTCACGACGAAAAAGTGGCGGAAGGTTTATTGTTTGCCATCGTCCTACACGCGGTTTTCAATATTTTCCTGGAAATGAACTGGGTGTTTTTACTGGTTCCTTATCTGACCGGCGGATACATTTATCTGACACATCTGCTCAATAAAAGAGAAGCCAATAAAATTTATTGCGAAGTCGGTTCGGCAAAAAAGGTGCAATAATAAAATAAGTCCTTTTAGACTTGCCAAATGGCATAAACAATGCTAACATCTTCCATCACTGGGAGTAATTTTTACAAAACATATGGGAGCCGACAAAATAGTTGTTAAAGGTGCGAAAATCCACAACCTGAAGAATATCAGCGTGGAGATTCCAAAAAACAAACTTACGGTTATCACCGGACTTTCCGGTTCCGGCAAGTCCTCTTTGGCTTTTGATACGATTTATGCCGAAGGCCAGCGCAGATACGTGGAAAGTCTATCCACCTACGCCCGCCAGTTTCTGCAACTGATGGAAAAGCCCGACGTGGAATCCATAGACGGTCTTTCCCCCGCCATTTCCATAGACCAGAAAACGGCCAGCAGAAACCCCCGTTCAACCGTGGGCACCGTGACCGAGATTTATGACTATTTAAGGCTGTTTTTTGCCAAGATAGGGCATCCCCACTGTCCCAACTGCGGTAATCCCATCAAAAGGCAGAGTCCCAGCCAGATTGTGGACTTTGTGGCCGAAATGCCCGAAAACAAGAAGATTCTTCTGCTTGCGCCGGTGGTCAGGGACCGCAAGGGATCCCATATAAAAGCCATAGAAAAAATCAAAAAGGATGGATTTGTAAGAGTGCGTGTTGACGGTGAGGTGATGAGCATTTTGAACATTCCTGAACTGGATGAAAACAAGAAACACACTTTGGAAATTGTTGTGGACAGGCTTGTGGTAAAGAATTTTAATAAGATTAAAAAGAAGCTTTCTTCCGGAGACGAGATAGAAATGCCCAATCCGGACCGCACCCGTCTGGCCGATTCAATTGAAACCTCCCTGAAATACGGAGAGGGTCTGATGGTGCTGGTGGATAACGAAAGCGGAGAGGAACAGGTTTTTTCTGAACATTTTGCCTGCGCGGATTGCCAGATCAGTGTGCCGGAAATATCCCCTCGCAGTTTTTCTTTTAACAATCCCCAAGGAGCCTGTCCCGAATGCCACGGGCTTGGAACCAAGCTGGTCATAGATCCGGAACTTGTGATCCCCAATAAAAAGTTAACGTTGGGCGAGGGCGCAATCATGCCCTGGTCCGCCACAACCTCTCATTTAACCTGGTATAACCGTATTTTGCAGTCCGTAGCCAAAAAGCATGGATTTTCCATGAGCAAGCCGATTAAGGACATGGACGAAAAGCATCTCCAAATCGTTCTTTACGGCACCGGTGACAAAAAATATGATGTCCAGGTCGGTACACATTCCAACTCGGCCTTTAAAGGCGAGTATTCAATGTCGTTTGAGGGGGTCATCCCCAATCTTGAAAGACGTTATCTGGAGACCGATTCCGACTACATCCGCAAAAAGATAGAGAAATACATGCAGATTCTTGAGTGTCCCAATTGTAACGGTAAGAGACTGCGTCCCGAAGTTCTGGCTGTAACCATAGCTAAAAAATCAATTATGGATGTGACGGAAATGTCCATCCGCAAAGCCGACGATTTTTTCCAAAAGTTGAAGCTTACGGAAATGGAGGAACAGATAGCGCGTCCCATCTTAAAAGAAATTGGCAACAGACTTCAATTTATGGAGGACGTGGGGCTTTCTTATCTTACTCTTGATCGCGCCGCCAACACGCTTTCGGGCGGGGAGGCGCAAAGAATCCGTCTGGCCACGCAAATCGGGTCCAAATTGTCGGGAGTTATTTATGTATTGGATGAACCTTCCATCGGTTTGCACCAGAACGACAACGCCAAACTAATCAAAACGCTGGCCCACCTGCGCGATTTGGGCAATACCGTTATCGTTGTGGAACATGATGTGGACACCATGCTGGCTTCCGACCATATATTGGATATAGGTCCGGGTGCCGGAAACGAGGGAGGCAAAGTGATTGCCGAAGGAACTCCCGAAGAAATCATGAAAAGCCCCAATTCTGTAACCGGGCAGTATTTAAGCGGTAAAAAGAAAATTCCGGTCCCCAAAAAGAGAAGAAAGGGCAACGGAAAATATTTGGAAATTTTCAACGCCAATGAGCACAATTTAAAAAACGTCTGCGTAAAATTGCCTTTGGGTACTTTTATCGGTATCACCGGGGTTTCCGGTTCGGGCAAATCCACTCTTATTAATGATATTCTGGTTAAACAGGTGGAGAAAAAGCTTTACCGCACACGCCATCAAATCGGAAAACACGAAAAAATCGAGGGAATAGAACATATAGATAAAATCATTAACATAGACCAGTCGCCCATCGGCAGAACTCCCAGATCCAATCCCGCCACTTATACCGGTGTGTTTACCGATATCAGGGAAATGTTTGCCGGCACCTCCGAAGCCAAATTAAGGGGATATAAGACCGGACGTTTCAGTTTCAACGTTAAAGGAGGGCGCTGCGAGGCCTGCTCGGGAGACGGTATCAAGAAAATAGAAATGCACTTTCTGCCCGATATTTACGTTCCCTGCGAAGTCTGTAAGGGTAAAAGATATAACGCCGAGGCGCTGGAAATCACATATCGCGGTAAAAACATCTCCGACGTACTTAATTTGACCGTAGCCGAGGCTCTGGAATTTTTTGACGCCATTCCCAATATCAAGACCAAGCTGCAGACACTGCATGAAGTTGGCCTTTCCTATATTCATTTGGGGCAGTCCGCGACCACTCTCTCCGGAGGTGAGGCACAGCGTATCAAGCTGGCCACGGAGCTATCAAAGCGTTCCACCGGCCAGACTCTTTATATATTGGATGAACCAACCACCGGCCTTCATTTTGACGACGTAAAGAAGCTTTTGGACGTGTTGCAGAGACTTGTGGAAAAGGGAAACACGGTTCTGACCATTGAACACAATCTGGACGTGATTAAATCCGTTGATTATATCGTTGATTTGGGGCCCGAAGGCGGCGACGGCGGAGGAGAAGTGATTGCCACGGGAACGCCGGAGGAAGTTGCCCAAATAGCCGATTCATACACCGGACAGTGGATCAAAAAATACAACCTTTAATATAGGCGGTGGCATCAAACGATTAAACTATGTTTAATTGTTTTAAATTTGGTGTGCTATTTTTGCATAAACACTAACAAGGTTTAATTAAATTTAATAAAGTTTAATAGAATTTAATAAAACATAATAAAGTGCGTAAAAAGTAAATAGTATAACTTGTGCATAACTCGTTTAGAAACTGTTTAATAAAGTTTAACAAACTTCAATAGAATTAAAAAAAATGTTGCATATTAAAATACGATATGCTAAAACTGACTCAGTAGGTAAATATAGGTATATATCATTGTTAAATTAGTTGAAAAATGGTAAACTTTGATTAAGTAATAAGTGTTTTAATAAACTTAGTTAAAGTTTACAAATGGAAGATATTTTGACCGCCGAACAGGTCGCCCAAATCTTGCAGGTTCATCCGTTTACGGTTTTGAAATTCATCAAGCAGGGCAAGCTGAAAGCAAGCAAGCTCGGCCGGGTGTACAGGATAAGAAAAAGCGACGTGGACTCGTTCCTGGACAATCAGGTGGAGCGGGGGGGGGAAAAAACTTCCGAAAAAACCGCGACAAAAAAGAGAAAGGAGCCGGTGGAGCCGGAAAATGAAGAAAAAGCAACTTCGTCCGAAAAAAAACGGACCGAAGGCCACGGGAAAACTGAATCTGTTGCCGGAAAAACACAAGTGGAGGAGATACAACAGATTACGGAAATACCGGAAATAAATGAAATAACCGAAATCACCGAAATTCCCGAAAGAAACGAAAGTGTAGACCGCCACGACATAGATCACTACGTACTTGAATTAAAGGCCAACTAAATATGATCTTCAACTGCCTGGGTTGCGGAGTGTCAATCTCCACAAACAAAAATAGATGTCCCTACTGCAAATCCGATAACGTCGAATGCATTGAAATGCTGACAGGCATCAGAAGAAAATCCGAAAAAGCCGAATTGAAAGAAAGGATGAAGGGAACAATCTTAGCCCTTGTGCACAGATAGAGTGCACTAAGTGTCCGGTCACGGATGCTGAAAGAACATTAAGTCGCGCCCTAGAAAAGCTAAAAAACTCCTATGGCTATAGGAGTTTTTGCTTATATGGACCTAGCATTGCTGGTCCTTGATGTCTTTAACACAGTGGATGGTCTGATTCTGGTACGGGAAACTGTTTACGATGATGTTATCAAGCAGTTTCAGACGCAGATCAATCTGCCTTGTAATTTCATCCGATGATTCGCGGTACAACACTAAGTACTGGGCGTCGTATTCCGCTTCCATTTTGTCGTAATCATATGCGCGGGTGCGGGCGGCGACAGTCGCGGTGTATGTTTCAAAGGTAACGCCCTCCGGCATGTTTTTTTCAAATTCCGCGGCAATTTGTCCCCATCCTTCTTTGGCGGCAAGTCCGTTGATTTTGACATCCACCAGGCCTCCGATAAAATTGTCGCCGATTCCTTTTGCCGATTCGGACAGACGCGCCCAGCGCTTTTCTGCGCTTTCTTTAGCTTGTTTTAAAGCCGGTGTTATGCCCCCTGACGATTCCTTAAACTCGTTCCATTTGTCTATCACCATCTGCCAGCTGGCGTCTTTGCAGTTTTGGTAGATTGGGATTCTGGGTTCGTAGCGTGTTTTGAATTCGGCGTACAGCTCCATAATTTTTTCCGTGGTAAAGATTCCGCTGTTAAAAACATACAGACCCTGAAAATCATTAATCACATCTGCGTCCTTGCGGACGATAAAGGTGCCGTTGTCCACGCTTATATATTTTCTAAGGAAATAGAGCATTGTTTCCAGTTCGTAATAAGTGTCTCTCAGGCGCTTAACCGTGGCTTCATCCGCGCATGAATAAAACGCCTCGCGAACCTGTTTTCTTACTTTGCTCAGACGCCCGTAAAGGCTTTCAATGTCCTGATACAGGCAGTAGTTGTAGTTGTACCGCACCAGTATGTCTTTCCAGTATTCCACAAAGCCGTCATAGCTGATGATCGCCGACATAAAAGTCTGGTAATCGCGGTCGCCTCTGCAAATCAGGGATCTATCCTCTCCTGTATTTATCGCCCCCTGATATTGGGCGTTGGCAAAACCCGGAGCGGCCAGAAAAAACAAGAGTAGAACAACCGCCATCGCTTTTTGCGGGAATTTTAGTTTGGGTTTTTTGATATGATTTTTCATTTTTATTATGGCTATTCGCATTCTTTTTTGTCTTTAAGATCGTTGCAGGCCTGAATGCCAGGCATTTCAACTATGGATTCATGAAGGCTGTGCAGGATGTTTTGGATATTTTTGAAGTGGTAATTCATGCTGTCCAGTTCGTATTTCAACGGCTGATACAAAACGGCTTTACCGTCCGTTTTTTGTTCTTTTTGAATAGCCTCCATCTCTTTTTTCTGCGCCGCTTCATATCCGGCTATCTGGTCACTCACTCTTTTTGATAATTCCGCCTGGGTTGCGCCTTCTGATATTTGCACGGCCGCCTGGGTGGTAGCTCTATCCACCAGTGATATGGGTTCTTCAAACGGGGTGTCCTCTTTTGTTTCTTCGCACATATCAAATGGGAAGAACGCCACCGATTTACAGTAGTTGGCCCATTCATCATCTATATTGGTTCCAAACATCAGATCGTCGTTTATCGGTGTTTTGATCGGCATGCCGATAGCATATACGTTCATGCTTACACTGCTGAACGCCGTACCCATTGCTTTTTTGCATTCCGCCGATTCTCCCAGATTTCCCGGGGCTTTGGTCGGTACAAGAGAATGATTAATGATATCTTTGAGAATGTCATTGGTCTTTTCGACATGGCAGGCTATACAGTTGTCCGAATTGGCGAAAGCCGATTTGGCGGGGGATTTAACAAAGTTAATTTCAAGACAGAAGAACCCTGCACAATGCCTGTCTTTAAGCCAGTTGTCGGGTGCGGCCGAATTAACGGGGGGCAAATCACGGACGTTTTTGGGCAATAAAGGCTGTGTGGCGGGGTCGGGTAACCCGCCTACTAAAGTGGTATCTGATGACATGCCGGTTCCGGGGGCCGAGTAGGCTGTAAGGGGTTTCTGTCCTCCGCTTAAGTCTTTTAATTTATCGTCCGTTAGCCTCTGTGTGTCGAATTCCGCCAGGGATTCGGAGTATTTGTTGTCTATAAAGCAGGCGTTGGGATTTAGGTTTACCACGGCCTCACCGGATTTCACGGTTTGAGGTCCTGCGGTTTGGGCACCGGCCCCGCTCTCGGAAGTTGTATCCGTGCCGCCGCCGCCGCCCGCGTCCGAAGACTCGGAGGGCGTTTTGATACCGGCCGGCGCCGTCAGCTCACCCGAAGTTGCCGGAGCTTGTCCGTAATTGGCGTAATCCCCGTCCGGAGAAACATAAGATTTTCCAATATCCATCGGATTGGTTTTAAGAAACAATATTTCCTCAATCAGACGCAAATCATGAATCAGATCAAATCCCGAATCGCCCAAATCCCCGTTGGCAAACATCTCCGAAGGTTCCACCGCCGCTTTGATATTGGCCTCCAGCTGGTAAGTGTCTTTCATTTCAGTGTATTCCCTTTGCATTTCCGAAACCGTATTCAGCAGTTCTTCCTGAGTGAGACCGGGCTTTCTGTCCATTATCGGAGTGTAATCGCCGTTAAGAACCAGCCAGGTGTCTCCCTGGTTCATGCCGTATTTGCCCGAAATGTCTTTCATTGTTTTCTTTTCCGGTTCGTTATGAACTTTATTATAAATGACCATATACATATTTTTGCCCACCTTCTTTTCATCTCCTTCTCCGTATCCAAAAGATTCACCCCAGTCCAGATCGGGTTTTAAGCCCAGTTCATCCGAAAGTTTGGAAAAAATATTGGCCGTGCTCATCGGCACATCCTCTTCGCTTTTCGGGTACTGTTCGGAGTCCGTCTGCCCCGCGGCAATAAACGGCTGGGTCAGAGCCGAAAAAAACATCATCATTCCCAAAATGTAGAGCAGTTTTTTCATATTACGTGCACATGGTGGTTGTTGCGTCTATAAACTTTGACGGGTATTCCTCAACATGGTGGCGAATTTCCACCATCTTATCCCGGAATTTAACCAGGTTTTTATAAATGTTCACATATCTCTTGTGCATTGCCCAAGCGGTTTTCAGCTCATCGTAAGTCGCCAGCGTGACATCCAGCGCCTGTTTGGAGGCGGTGATTTCACGGTCTATTTTTGCCACTCTTCCGCTCACAGCCAGAGTTCTTTGCAGCTGCAGAGTATCAGACGCTTCATTTTCGTTTTTTTCTCCCAGAATCATCGCGTCCTGATATTTCTTCCACGCGGTTTCATCGTCAACAGTATCAAAAATCCTGCCTCTTCTGCATTCCAGCGCTTTAAGATAATCCATATAACCGTCCCTTCCTCCAATGCCTTCACCTATCAGCATCGCCCGCGAAACGCAATACGTGCTGTAATTTTCCGCAGTACACTCACCATTTTCGGGGGGGCTGGAATTGGGATCGGAAACTCCTGTCTCGGCGGCCTGAGTCTGGGCTGTAATCATCATCAGCGTATATTTGTTAAACTTTTCATTGATTGTTTTATGATAAAGATTCATTGCCCGTTCTGTGGACTGATTGGCCAGGCCATACTGGTTTTCCGTCCAAAGATTACATAGCACCTCCGGACTTTCGGTATCGGCCGCCTGTGTAGTTAGCGATGCTCCGGCCATCAAAGCCGCAAAAAGGACTAAGGCCGCGACGCTGATTTTTAGTGATAAATTTTTCATATATTTTAACCTTTATTGCATGAACGTTTAACGTAGCAGGGAAGTTTGGCCGCGAAAGTATCCAGATAGGCTTTCATCTGCAAAAAATCTTTGGCCAGTTTGGCAAGTTTGTCATTCATTTCCTGGTATTTATTCAAAAGAATTGTGGATCTTTTTACCGCCGAAGTGGTCCGCGATTTGGATTCCAATAGCCTTTTAGCCTCTTTTAATGCCGTATCCGCGATTTTTCTGCAGGCCGGTTGTTCCAGTCCTTCAGTCAGCTGAAGGGCGTTTTGATGGGGAACATATGTGTATGATTTATCCAGCAGTGTTTTTCGCAGTTCTTCGTATCGGCCGATTCCATCGGTCAGCAGTGACGCCGTTGAACTCTTGTTCTTAAAGTGATTCTCAATCCATTCCCTGAATTCTTTCATTCTTTCATCGGTAAACTTCTGGAATTCATCCTGGCAGATAATGTTAATGTCCTTAGTCTCTTCACTTTCCTGCGGAGCTGATGCCGGCTGGCCGCTTTCCTGCAGGTATCCGGTCGCGTTTCCAAAAAAGAACACAATCGCCATTGCCAGCATCCAGGTGAGCGGTTTAAATGTGAATTTTTGTTTCAGGTTATCCATTTTTATGTTTATCCATTAATTATATCAGGGATTTTCCGGCTTAGGAACCGTTATAATCTGCACATAATTGCTCTTGCTGAAAATCTGCGAATCATCGTTGTTTGATATAACTCCAAACACCAGGTCTCCCGGGACAATGTCGGCGGAATGATCTATCGCAGAAGGACAGGGACATTGAAGGCACTCTTCCATAATAATGTAAATTCCCTCTTCCAAATCGGAGCGGGGGTCAATCAGATCATCGTCCGGATTCAGGGGATCCGTCCCGCGATTAACTTCATCGCCGTCATCCACTCCACCACCGTCGGTATCGGCAATCAGCGGATCGGTGCCATAAACATTGTTTTCATCATAATCGCTAAGACCGTCCCCGTCGCTGTCGCCGTCATCTCTAGGATCCAATGGATCGGTTCCGAATTTCAAGACTTCGTCGCCGTCGTTTATTCCGCCGCCGTCGGTATCGGCAATCAGCGGATCGGTATTCCAGATGCGGGTTTCATCTTTGTCCGTAAGCCCGTCGCCGTCTCTGTCCAGCGGATCGTCTTCGGGTTTGTCGCGCGGATTTGTGCTTTGCAAAACCTCTTCGCCGTCTATCACTCCGCCGTCGTCCGTATCGGGGTCTTTGGGATTGGTCCCGTGAATAAATTCCTCCAGATTTGTAAGTTTGTCGTTATCATCGTCATAGTGAGCGTCCGCGGGATTAAACGGATCAAGGCCGTTCAGTCTTTCCCAGTAACTTGGCATGCCGTCACCGTCATCGTCAATTGCGCTACAGTCAAATACAGTAAGCACCCTGTCCGCCATTGCCACAAATTCACCTCTGTTGAGAGGGGCTTCGGGATTTTTAGCCTCGTCCGCGGTCAGGATAAAAGGATTTCTAACATATCCCTTCTTAATCATATACGGTTCCAGATCCTGAGCTATCTGCATGTACGGGACATACCACGGTGCGATTTCCGGAACCCTGCCCATATCAATAACTTGTTCACGTTCCAACGCCTCCAGAATAACTTTCACAGTTTCGGCGCGTGAAATTTTTTCATCGGGACGGAAAGGTGTTTGCCCCGTGCGCGTATCAATTTCACCAAGATAACCGGTTACAAATCCCTGGAAATTTGCTTCGCGCACAATAGCGTAATACCATGGGAGCTTACCCTCTTCATACGTAATATCTGTAAAATTGGAGGGGCCTTCGTACGCCGCCGGGCGCGGAATAATACAGAAAATATCCAGCATGATTTTTGCGAATTCCGCTCTTGTTATCGGTTCATCAATTCCAAATCTGGTTTGATTACCCGTCGGGATTCCTTTAAGGATGTTTCTCTGATTAAGATTAAGTATGGAGGCATAATAAGGATGGTTGATATCCACGTCTGTAAATGGAGAAGTGGCTTTCTGGAATGGATTCTGACCGTAAATCAGCTCTTCAAAGTCGCTAAAGCCGTCGCCGTCCATATCCGGATTAAGCGGATTGGTCATAGCCAGATACTCCTGCAGATTTGTAAGACCGTCGCCATCGGCGTCCTCTCCGGCATCGGAGGGATCCTTGGGATTTAATCCATACATCAGTTCCCACTGATCCGGCATGCCATCCCCGTCTCCGTCAAATTTCGGCCCCATCTTTTTGCTCCCTTCCACAAACACCTTGAATTTATCCGCGGAAACAAACTCAACGCCTTTTTCACTCTTCACCGCGATGTAAAATTCACCTATCGCAATTGGCGAAAATCCTTCATCGGTGTAAACAATCTGGATTATCAGTGGATCGTCCAGATCGGCGGATTCCCTTAATTTAGGGCTCAATCTATCATCAAAAATATAGAAATTACCTCCGCTGTCGAGCAGCGCCGATCGTTTATCGGAATCCTTTTCCACTATTTCGGTGCCGCCCGGATACGCGCTGTCATCGGCGGGAATTTTTTTGAATTCAAACATATCCAGCGGATCCAGATCTTTATTGTGAACCCCCCTGAATAAAGCCACGGTTTCTTCGTTATATGGAAAGTCTGGAGCATCAATAGTGGTGTCTGTGTTAATATCCGGGACCAGGAAGAGAGTAAGAATAATCTTGTCATCGGGGTCTTTTATTACCACCCTTGTGGGCAGAATCGGGAGCTCGGCGGGCAGAACCTCCAGTCTGTAATTCTTGTCATAAAGAACAATTTTGCCGGTATCCGGATTGATTTCACCGATTACATCACCGTTGGCGTTTTTGATTAACAACGAATCTTTCAGATTCAGGTCGTCAACAGTAAATTCTCCTTCAATATCCGTAAGGTACTTGCCGTTGGCGTCCGCCAAAAGTGTAATGATTTTATCAATTACGCCTCCTCTGTCGCGCATTACGGAAATCGGTATTTCGCTGTCCACAGGGTCTATAACGCCCCTAATCTCACCGTCTCGGGCGCTGGATTCGTTCATAATTACGGCCGGCACATAAATGGTGATTGTAATGTCCTGCCCCGAAACATTTAACGCCTCATCCATTACATTCAGTCGCACTTTCCTTGGTGTCAGGTCTTCATAGGGGCCCAGCGTGAAGATTGGATTGTCGTAATCGTTGTCGGTAATACCGTCGTCGTCAAAGTCCACACTTTCGTTCATATCGCTTCCCAGATTTCTGTCATTGCCCGGATCGCCATCCTTGTCTTCGTCAACATTCAGTCGCGTATCAATCCAGTATCCTGTGACATCACCCTGCGTATCAAAAGATTTAGCCGCGTCTATCGTCAGTTTTTTAAAGATTGAAACACGCTTTTCGGCCGCTCCGGAATTAGGGAAAGGAGGCTGGTCATCGGCGCAGATGGATGGAGCCATCAGTACGGTTTCTCCAAAAGTGCCGCGGTCGCCCTTCTTGTCAAAGGAAGCGATTTTGGCGTAATAAAAACCGTTTGTAATCGTAAGTTGCAGAGAGGGGTTGGCCGGCGTGGCGATTTTTTCCACAAGAAGTTGCTCGCCGGCCGGCAGTCGGAAATAAGATCCGTCCGGCAGACGCACAATGCCTCTGCCCGAATTCACCGAAACCAGTGTGTTGCCGTATTCAAGCATCATGCCTTCAATAACGGCCTGTTTATCCACGGTATCTTTCGGATCAATAATCTCAACAATGCCTCTCGTCACTCGCAGATCAAGCGCCCCGGCGTATCGGGATGGAACCTCAAAATAACTGTTTTTTACAATGGCAATCGTTCCCTGGCTTATGCCGTTTTCACTAAACTCAACTTCGCTGTCATTCAGTGCGTGCACAATTACGCCCGCCCGGGTTTCCAGATTTCCTCCCTCTTTAACAACCACATGTCTGTACCCGTTTACTTCCACACTGCCGTTAATATTTTCCGCGACCAGAGGAGCATTTCGAATTTTATCCACTTTGAAAGTGGATCCTTCGCCCGCCTGCACTGTCATTTCGGATAGGGCTTTATCCTCATTCCAAAGACCCACACGGTAAACGGGCTGGTTAAGATTTTGATCAAAATTATCAGGGGAAAGAGTATAAACGATTTCATATCCGGCCACCTCTCCCTGAGCCGCCTTCCATTGCATTTCCACGGTTTTGTTATTGCTGTACACCGACGAAAACAGGTTAACGGCCGGTGCGAACGGCAGATAATCGTTCAAATCGGCAACCGGCGGTTCGGATGTAAGCACTTTGCGCGCGGGATATAATTTATAATTTTCCTTAAGATAAATATTGCCGCCATACGAAAAGACCACGTCTTTATCCGAATCGTTGTCCATATCCAGAAAGGCGATTTTAGATGGCAGATCGGCATCGCCGGTATAATTGAGCAGTCTTTCGCTCATGCCCAGATCATTGATGATAAATATACCTTTGTTGGAAACGGCCGTATCGCTCAGCTGATTTTCGGGAACATCCGGCTGGGAATAATCGGCAAGATACTTGAGGTTGCTTTCAATTTTCTCTCCCACACGTGTACCGGTTTCATGAAGAGCGTCATTGGCCAGTTTATAGATTTTGTTCATATAGCTGTCCAGTTCTCCGGTCTTGGCCAGCATGGTTGATTTATTATTGCTGTCTGTAATTTTCGTGTCGGACGGAAGATAATCGTTAATATCCGGGGACTGCGCCAGAATTCTTCCCAGCGAATTCAGGTCGTCCACATTTGTTATTTTTTCCATCACTCTGTCCTGTTCATCCATATAAGAAATCATCGCGTTCCTGATGGCGGTTAAACGATGTTGATTTTCAAATTGAGCGGGCGGGTCGTATTTAAGAGAATCTTTCACTTCCGCGATCGGTCTGTTTAGAAGGGGATCATCCGCCGCCAAAAGTCTTTGCGTGCCGGTAATTTCAATGTCCTCAACCTGTGAGGCCAAAAGGGCGTATTTTTCCGCGTCTCTTTCCAGCGCCGCATATCCGGCCACCATCCCGGCCACCGCGTTACCCAGTTCCGGATTGATTTGGTTAAGTTGGTTCAGGCTGTCGTTATAACTCAAATCAACAGTCACGCCCTCATCGCCCAGCGGACTTTCGGGAGAAGTATATTGTTCCGCGTCCGCCGCCGCTTCCTGCATTTGTTTATTCAAAGCCTTAACGATATTCGTGCCGACATTGTTCGCGGCTTCCGCAATTTTCTCTACAAACACCATCACGGGATTAAA
The DNA here is from genome assembly GCA_041738505.1 of Candidatus Altimarinota bacterium. Taxonomy (GTDB): domain Bacteria; phylum Patescibacteriota; class Gracilibacteria; order UBA1369; family UBA1369; genus JBGSPQ01. The sequence continues at coordinate 20,451 of JBGSPQ010000026.1, forward strand.
ATCCAGCGATAAATCCATAAAGGCCACCACTTCAATTCTGGATACATAATCGTACTCAACCGCCGGCCACTGAAAATTCAAGCCCAGATCAAAAGGCAAAAGAGGATCCAGCGGACGTTCCGTCAGCTGTTCAATATGCGGTTTAAGCAACGCTTCGGAAATGGGAATCAATCCTTTTTTAATCAGGCACAGAATTCTCATAATCTCTTTTAGGATTGAAATGGTTATGCGGATGCTCACCGGAAATTCGGGAACTTTGGGAGGAGGTGGCAGGTCGGGTAGCGAAGGCAAAGGAAGCGGAGGCAGATCCGGCAGTTCCAGAAGTAGATTGGGCGGTTCGGGCAGTACCGGAATTGTTGGCAGAATTATTGTCAGAGTGGGAATGTCGGGAATACGAACTCGCGGAATTTGCGGGAAAATTATCGGTTCCGGTTTGAATCTGATGTTGGGCCAGGTGATTGTCAGCCCCGCCTGTATCTGGGAAACATCAATATAAATATCGGGCAGTTTTGGGAAAGGAATAATCGGCGGCTCGGGAATCACCGCAAAAAGTCTTAAAATAAGTTCCATCAAGGTGAACCTGGCGGTTGAACATCTGTCGCAGGACGCCTGATAATCAATCACCAAATCTATCAGGGCTTTCCAGTTTTTTATAGTTTCCACAACCTTACGCATCATTTCAATCCAGGCATCAACCCTGGCCTGCTGTTTGTGAATGTATCCGCCCGTGTACTTAACAATCGCGTCCATGTAGCAGATTATCTGGTAGGCGTATTTTGTAAAAAGTCCACGCCACGCCAGAATCTGTCTTGGCAGTTCTTTCCATTTTTCCAGCACTTCAATATTTTTTTCCACTTTCTTAATCAGGTCGTTGGAATCCAAAAGCAGTTTGTCGCAGACGGTTTGATAATCACTGTTTTCATCACAGCTCCAGACTTCCTGCACTCTCTTAATCTCCTCTTTGAAATCAACCACCCATTGCTCGGCGTCGCGCTGGATTTTTTCTATTTCCCTCTTGGTCAGAGATGGGATTTTTATCATCACGTCTTTGGACTGAACCTGAATCAGGGGAATTGAATTTATGTAGGCCAGAGCCTGAGTGAATGAATTAGTGCTCTTGGCCGTCGGGAAACCGGGAGTGATGTCGGGATTTTGATTTGCCGCTTCTTCATCGGGATTAAACGCGCCGACCATGGAGGCCGGAGTCGGATAAATGAAATACAAATCCGGCAGATCGGAAAGTTTGTTGATAATTTCCTCCGACTGGCGATCCAGCCAGTTTGTTATCACAGACGGAAATCCGGGTACCCTGAAATTGGTTGATACGGAGGCTCTGTATTCATAATTGCCGAGCGACGCGCTGCCGGAAAATCCTCCGGTGGAAGTTCGTCCCGATGCATCGGCAGAACCCTGTACTCCACCGTCCGAACTGATCGCCGACATTCCTTCGGCGATGGCGTTTGCTCCTGCCACGGCCCCGTTGATCGCTCCGGCGATTTCATCGCAAACGCTGGCGGGAACCATGTCGGCAATCTTAAATGCCCAGCACTGTCCTCCCAGATAAGGACCGATGCATAAACCGGTCGCCAGGCTCATGGTTAGAGTGGGTGATAAGTAAACTCTGAATTGAGAGCCCTGATACGGGCTGGGCGGCCAGACGGGAATCGGACTTGGAATACCGGCGGCGAAAATCGGCAGGCCGGGATCAAATCCTCCGGGAATACCCATAACGTTGATCGGGCCGGGTGCCAGAAAAGCGAAATTGATTGGCATGGGAATACATCCGGAACTGCAGGTGAAAGCGTTAATTAGCGACTCCAGGCCGTCTCCGATGCCGGACAGCGTTTCTTCCAGGCCGTATTTATCTTGTACTGCTGAATTTTGCTGGTAGTTATCCAGTTCATCGGGGATGCCGTTGTTGTCGGTGTCTTCTTTTAGGTTGTCTGTATTTATGCCGCTTGGAGCCGGCCCACTCATCGCCTGTCCGGGAGGTGGGGAGACGTATGTGTTGTAGTTTAATTTTTTTGTCTCGGAGTTTTGGCCCGCCGAATAATAGAACACCATCCTTCCGGTCGGATTGTTATCCGGTGTTGCCGCAATGTCCGGAAACTGGTCGGCGGGATATCCGCTGTCCAGATTGTTTCCGGTGGTGATTTTTACCTGCGGCGTTTTCATCAGGGTGGCTCTGTATGTTACTGTTCTGCTTTCGCCCGCGGGAACTGTTCCCACTTTCACAATGTGGGGATTAAGGCTCATGCCGGTTTCAATCAATTCGACGGGAAGGGCGCAGTCCGTGCACTCAAAACTGCCCATATCCAGCTCAACGTTCTCCGGCTTCACATCAACGAACATCACGTTATTCAACGGGACTGCGCCCGCCCCCTCATTCCTCAAAGTTATTGAATACTCAATCAAATCTCCTCGCCTGGCACTGTCAAAAGGCTCCGTCAAATCCTTCACCCGTTTCTCCGACTTCGCTCCCAGCCTCGGATCCAAATCCAAATAAATAAAATCCTTGGCGGCGGATTGCTCCGCCGTTTCAATATTAACCGTCAATCCCTCCACCGACCTCGCGGCCAGCGAATCAAGCGCGGCCTTCTCTTCGGCCAGCATGTTGTCACCGCCCGACGGCAGATTAAACGCCGTAAAATAGGCGTCATCAAACGTACCCGGCTGATTGGTCGGACTGCCGTTATAACTCACAACCACTTCCTTTTTCAGGTTGTCTGCGGGATTAACCTTAATGCCCAGTGAACCCGCCAGCTGTCCGTTCTCCTCCAGCTTACCCTTATTGTTATAAAAAATTCTCACCGCCCCCGCGTCATCGGAAGTAATCAAATCGGGAAAACCGTCCAGATTCATATCTTCGCTCCTGATCATATACACTCTGTTTTTCGTATCAAAAGTTCTAAGATTCAAACTTTCCCGTACAAAATTTCCGGAACTGTTTTTGTATAAATCAACGCATACCTCCCCCGCGCGACAGCTGTCATTCGTGGCGACCACAATATCGGTTTCACCGTCGCGGTCAAAATCATTGGCGGTCATACTGATAATTCCGTTCGGAAAATCAAACACAATCCCGCGGTCTTCAAAACGCGGCTTGGCGTTATTATTCTGAATCAGCCTCACCTGTCCGTTGGCATAAGCCGCCAGAATATCTTTAAGCCCGTCCCCGTTAAAATCCATCACCACAACATCCTGCGGCGCCTCCGTGCCCGCAAAAATCTGTTGGCCGATGTCTCTTGTGTATCCGCTGGAAGACGACATGGAATCTTCATTATTGATTTTCACTGTGGGATCACCAAGCACCACGCCGATTTCAGAAGAATAAATCATGTTTGATTCACCCGCCGTGTTGCCGGCGGCAAACAACAGCATATGCTTATTGTCGCCGTGGAAACCCACTCCCGCAACCTCGCCCGCTCTTTCCAGAGAAATATAATTTAAACCGGGTAGTTGGGTTTGCGGCATTTCAACATTGCTGTCCGTAATGAAAAGACCTTTGCTTAAAGCCGTTGAATTTCCGGAAAAAGCGATTTCCGAGCCGATGTTGTTTTTAACCGCCACGGTTTTTACATAGGTTCCCGGCTGATAGCCAACGGTGGCCAGATTGATATCCGTTTCTCTGCCGATAGTTTTGACATCCGTGTCGCCCGTGGATTTATAGAAAATTTTGATCACCTCGGTAGTGCCGTCCATCGCGGAAATCGCCGTGAGTCCTTTGGAGGAGGCATCAAAAATATAAGAAAAATTATTATCCAGAGAGGTTATTGTTCCGTCATGATCAACACGGAACGCCTCATTTCCTTTTTTCAAAACACGTACTCCCTGAGTCATTTCCACCAACTGATAATTTTCATCATCAACCAATTTTTGAAGATAAATTCCATCCACAGCGGTTGCCGCGTCCACCGGTTCTTCCGTGGCAGAAGCCCTCATCTGCGTTTTATATACGCTAAATACCTCGGCAAGATCCTTGCCGGATTCTTTGTCAAAAATCGTAAACAGATTAGGTTTAATTGTGCCGTTTCCGGGAATGATTTTCACGCCCACCCGTTCCCCGTCAAAAATATTCAGTGATCCATCGCTGTTTACAAGAGCCAGTCTGCCCGCGGGTTTCGGTTTGCTCAATAATGAAACGGCCGCCTGCGTCTTGCCCGTAACCGTCTGATTGCCGGCAAAAATAAACCATCCTCCAAAATAGTTTTCTTCAAATATATTGCCGTAATCGGCACCGAGCAGAGAAGCAAACAGCACGCGCGGAGCAACATTGTTAAGATCCTCGGCCTTGAATGTCTTGACCGCTCTAACACTTACACTGGCAAGGGTTAGTGAATTCCCCTGTGCCACCAGATTAACCGGACCCGTTATTCCCGTGCCCGCTATATAAAAACTCACAACACCTTTTTCCGCCTGCGCGCTTGCCGGACCCACGAACTGCGCAAACTTTTTCCCGGCATCCGTAATTTTAATATTCACAGTGGTGGAGGAATCGGTATAAGCAAAATTACCGTCCACGTCATAAAGTTTACCTGTGATTTCCAGAGGTTCGCCGTCCGCGTCAAACGTCTCACCGGCCGCTTCCAGTTCCAAAACCGCCGCCTTTTTCGGCTCGGTTGTAACTGTGATTGTGGCGGGATCAAAGCCGAGCGCGGTTGCCGTTATTTTCGCTTCGCCCGCAATGTTGGAGGACCTGAAAACGGCCGAAGTCTCTCCTCCGATAATTTCCTGTTCACCTTCCGACATGAATTGTCCCAGATTATTGTCTTCCAGTTTGAACAAAGCGTTCCCGCGGAAAGCGCCGACTTTCGCTCCATTGTTGTCAATCACCATCAATTTAATGTCATTCACAGTGGCATAGTCGGCCGGCATTTTCATATACTGCGGAACAAGTCTCAGCTCAATATCGTCTCTGGATGCGATTGTCGCGCCACCCGTTATTGTCGGACTGTCAGCCGGTATAGGATTGCCGTTTTCATCAAGCTCCAGATCCTCTTCAAAAACAACCGGCTGGAAAGATGCGTTCAAAGTAATTTGTCCGCTTTCTTCGGTGGAACTTACCACTATTTCAAAAGTTCCGTCTATTGTGGAAAGTTGCAGACCTTCGGCGGTTTTATCTTCATCCAATGCTTCATTCAGTTTGCCAGGTCCCGAAACACTAAAAGTTACAACGCTTAAATCGGTGTTAACCACATTGCCGTTTTCATCCTTCAAAAAGACTTTTATCGTGGTGTTTGATCTTCCCCCGCTTCTGATTATCGGAGAAACCGGTTCCATTTCAATTTCCGCAACTTCCTGCGGAAGCACAAAAATATCCCGGTCCTGCGACGGATAATATCTGCCCGCGATTTCCGCCGATGCCAGCATTGTTCCCGCAAGAATCTTACTCACCACTTCCGTTTCCGCCTCGCCGTTTACAGCTGTAACCTCTTTCGGAAAAATCTCGGCATAAGCGCCGGTGTTGTCTTTGGCAAAAAATTTAATTACGCTGGAAGAATCGCCCTCATCCAGTTCGCCGTTTTCATCCAGAATGGAGGCCTTCAAAAACAATCTGTCCGCGCCGTCCGAAATTATTTCATCCGTGTAATCAATAAAATCCTCTGTCACCACACCCGCGTCGGAAACATACACAAAACTTTCCTCCACCGTGTCGCCCACAATAAAGCCACCCTCTTCCCCGCCGAAAGAAGTATCGTCTTCGCCGTCCAGCGGATCGGTTCCAATAATATGATATTCATCGCCGTCCGTAATACCTCCATCGTCGGTATCGGCGTCGTTGGGGTCGGTTCCCAAATTGTATTCTTCAAGATTTGTAAGTCCGTCATTATCGGGATCCAAATTCGCGTCAGCCGGATCAAAAGGATTAAGGCCGTTTTCCAGCTCCCATAAATCGGGCATGCCGTCATTATCGCTGTCCTGAGTGGGATCAAGTTCTTCTTTGATTTGTTCCAGCAAGCCCAAGTCGTCGGACGGATCAAGCGGATTTGTTTTATTTATTACTTCAACCAGGTCATTTACGCCTCCTTTATCGGTATCGGGATTAGAGGCCGAAGTTCCGTAAATATATTTTTCATAATTATCCGGGAGACCGTCGCCGTCTTTGTCTTCGTTCATACAGTCAAACCTGTCCGTAAAATTGGAAACCATAATCGCGAACTCACGCTTGGTAATATACCCGGAAATCCACGGAATGAATTTGCTTTGGGGATTATTAATCTGTCCGTCAAACCACACTTTAAATTCCGCGGGAGAATGCTGATCAAGTTCAAAAAACCTTCCTTTGGGATAAAGTTTGGCCTCCTGCGCGGCCAATACATAATTGTAATACCATGGCTTGCCGGGTTCCGTCGTATCAGCAAAATCCAGCCCCGCGTACGACTGCTGCCTGCCCGTTTCCAACATCACTTTCGTCGCTTCCGCCCGGCTTATGTAATTCAAAGGCAAAAAATATCCGGTTTTGGGAGCGCCTTTATAACCAGAAACGATTTGGCTGTTCTTGCCCTCCTTAACGCAATACAGATACTCATCGCTGATGTCTGTATCGGGGAAAGGAGCAATTTCATAGACGGCATCAACGGCTTTCTTGATATTGGAATTAAACCTTGTGCACTGAACGCAGACCGCCCCCAGATTCATTTTTACAAACTCCTCGCGGGACAAAAGTTCGTCCGGTTTAATTTTTCCATCTTCATAAGCTTCAATAATTCCCCGGCGGAAAATATTTATAATCTTATCAAAACCTTCGGACTTGGTATCCAAATCATTAAACAAAACTGCATTTTCAATCGCGGGATTGTAATTGATAACAAGCTCATCTCCGTCCTTGTATTCGTCGCCATCCGTATCGGGATTGCGCGGATCCAGTCCCAGCAAAATCTCTTCCAGATCATTCAGTCCGTCTTCGTCGCTATCCGGAATCGTCACTGCCGCGTGAGCCACACCAATCATCGTCCGGCCAAAATTCCGAACAAAAGATTCTCCCAAAAACGAAATCAAATTGAATTCGCTAAACTCGCCCTCCTCTCTGACAATCTCAATTTTTTCAAAACCCGCCGCGATAAATAGTTCAAAAATAGCTTTATTATCCTGCGACAAAACGGTGAATACAACCGGCGAACCGCCGCTCTGCGGCTCTTTAAGTTCCAAAGAATATTCCTTTGCCAGAAACAGATTACCCGTTCTGTCCGCAATGCCGAACCGCTTTTTTACACCGTTATTTTCATGTACCAGATAAACGTTTCCGGCGTTAAATTCAGCGGTTTCCGGAACCTCCTCAATAGTAAATTCATCATCCGCAAGATCTTTAAGATGCACTCCGCTCATCGCTTCAAAGCCGGAAAAATAATTAACGCCCGCCCCGTCCAAAGTTATCGGAAGAGCTTCGTCCGCCACAAAATATACGGAAGCGATAATTGTCTGAGTGCTCTTTTCGCGAACCCCCAGCCGCACCGGTTTGGACGGGCCGGAAGCCAGAGCCGTAAGATCAAATCTGTCGTCGGTTATAGTTACCATTCCGGTGGTTCCGTTAACCTCGGCAATCACTTTATTGGCAGAATCATAAATAATAAAACCGGTGGACTGCCCTTTCAGAAAGAAGGGATTTGAGGTTTTTACATAAGACACCAAACGGATTTTTCGTTTTGTTGATTCAATATTCAAACTGTTTGATTGAATATTCGGCCTGCTTGGGCTGGATGCGGAAGCGGTTATCACGCCCGGATCACTGTCCGACAGCACAACAAATTTCGCCGTGCCGTTGGTTAGTCTTGTCGGATTCGTGGAAGTAATTGTCACAGTATTCAGATCGTTGGGTTCTACAATGTTCAATTGCACATCGGTGAAACTGTCGCTTTTTTGCACCTGACCGTTGGTGGAAATACCCTCCACGGTGATGGTAACTTTATCCGCCGCGCCCGCCTGCAAAACATTTTTGTCAGCTGAAAGACGCAGGATGGCGGTGTTTTCGGCGCCGTCCGGAATTCCGTTCCCGTCTCCGTCGCCACTCAAAGGATTTGCATCAACATCATCGGGCACTCCGTCTCCGTCCAAATCTCCGCCCTCAACAAGTTGTTCATAATAATCACCGGTGTTATCCGAAATCCCACAGGCCAGTTCAAAAGATGGATTGGAGACTTTCGCCGCCGTTTCGTCCGCCCATTTTTCCATTTCTTTGAACCATTCAAATAGAGGTATGGCGGAAAAGTCCTGCAGCGAAGCGGATTCAACCGTTACCGGAAGTCCGCTTTCACCGGCCGTTCCACCGGGTGGAGTTTCCCCCGGTATTGTCTGCGACATCACACTCGCCAAATCCGGATCCTCGTCGTTTTCCGGAAAATCACCGTTAAAATTCATTTCCAAAGTGTCCGCTTTTCCACTTCCGACAAAATACAAGACCTCGTAACCTTTGTCGGTCTTGCCCGTAAAAGTGTCCTTTAACGGATTAAGATAATTTTCAAAAACGTAAGAATGTTTGTCGTCAATGTTCAGGCTCTTCCACAAATACGCGTCCGCGACTTTACTTCCTTTGGCCGCCAGCAAATCTTTTTCGGTCAGCGGATCCACATAAACATCAATCGGATATTCCAGCAGGGAAGTCAAAGATCCTTCAATCGGGGCTGCAAAAGTCACTCCCGATTCCTGCGCGATTAGAGCAAGCTCCAGCTCTTTTGCCTGCAATATCGCCTTCGCTTCGTCATAAGAATTTGCCGAAAAAATATTCGGATACTTCACAACCCGCGTCTGACCCTTCTTGTCCATGAAACTGAAAAAGCGCGGATTATCAATCGGAATCGTCATGGGAGTCTGAGTCAGCGAGGAGTTCAGTTTTAGTGTTTCTTCCGTCGGTTCAACATTTTTACTGAAAGATGAAAGTTTAACGGGATTGCCGTTTGCGTCCGTCGCGGCTTTGGGTACAACAATCAGTTGCAGAGCTTTCAAGTCGGTATCAATCGCCGCGGGATTTGCAAAGTTATAGACCTTGGGCACCGGAATACTTGCCGGCGGCGGAAGAATTATTCCTTTCAAAAGCCTCTCCCCGATCTGTTTAAAATCATCAACGGGGATTCCAAAATTATTCGCGGGGATGCCCTCCGCGGGTTCGTCAACCGTCCCGTTTTTATTATTATCAATCCCGTCCGCCATTCCAAAGCGCAGTAACAAATCGGCCAGCGTAAAATTAACTTCCGGATAAATCAAAGACCCCGTTGTGTCCGCGAGCACTATTTCATTCGTCGGTTTGTATGCAGATCCGGGTTTAACCACTGTCGCGCGGGCTTCCTCGTTGTCATAATTTCTTATCTGATCAAGATAAATTAAAGCTTCCTGCCTGTACTGCTCAAACCTGGTCGCCTCCTTAAAATCAAAACAGGCCTGATGATTAAGTTCACTAACCGGAACCCCGCCCGTAATTTCTTTACTTCCCATCACGTCAAACAACTGCAAAGAAGCCAGATCTTCAAAACAGCGCTCCGGATATTCCGCGTTCAGTTTGGAAAAACATCCCGCGTAACCCGCATTGGTGGTCTGATCAAAAACGTTATAAATTTTGCTGGCTTTTACCAGAATTGAATTGCTACCCGTCACACCGGTGGAGCCTCTGTATAAGTTACAATCCTTCACGCTCTTTAGGGCCGTAACCGGAATCCCTTTAATAAACTGCAGAAAGTTAATATAAGAAAAATTCACAAATTCAACCGCCGGCCCGTCATATTCATCGCCGGGGGCGGGAAGATCAAATTCCAGTTTGGCCACCAGCGTGGATTTTTCTATCATCACCACCGGAATCTGAAGTTGCGGTGCGTTGGTCAGATTTCCGTTGGCATCGCGGACCTCCACAAACTTGTCTATTCTTCTTTCCACCGCATCGTTCACCAGCTTCAAATATTTTCTTGAGTATTCGTCTTTCATCGTCACATACATCGGAACGGTCGCCACATCGCTAACATTCGTATACTTACCCCCGCCCAAATCCACTTCATAAGAAGGATTGTATCTGCCCGTATACCTTGTCCAGTCGTTAACATTGGAAAAGAATTTTTCAAAAAGTTCCCTGTAGGAGGTTGCAAATCTGTCGGTCAGTTCCTTGGTCATGGAATCCGGAATCACATTCATATCCTGGGAATTGGTGCCGCTTCCGGCACCCGGATCTTCATCAAATTGTCCGTCTTTGTCCTTGTCATTATCGGCGGTTCCGTCTTCATCCGTTTTTCCGTCCTCGTCGTCGTCAGCCGCTCCCTCTTCATCAATCCATTCATCGGGATTGGGAAAAGGAACAATTCTGGGAATCGGAAAGGGCAACATCTGCAAAGGAAAATCACCGGAGCTTTTTGGGTTGGACGGAGAATCGCCAAATCCCATCAAGTGTCCGTATGTAAGCTCATAGCCATTGGGATAACCATCACTGTCAAAATCAAACGAGTCCAAATCTTCATCCACACCGCATTCCCCACTGCAACCGTCCCCGTTCATATCCCCCGGTTCATCCTCATCCACTTTCCCGTCGCCGTCCAAATCGTTATCCTGAGGAGTGTCTTCATCCACCAGCCCGTCCAGATCGTTATCAATTCCTGCAAAAGGATCACCCAAATCCTCATCAATACTTTCGTCAATCATACCGTCCCCGTCATTGTCTTTTCCATCCACAACTTTGTATTTGGAACCGGGTTTAACATTATAAAAATTTTCGGTCATCAGCGGAGTGCCAGGTATGGAACAGTCCTTAAGCTGATTGGGAACATTGGGAATAATATCGCAAAGCCCAAACCTTCCTTCATCCTCCTCGTCAATCATACCGTCTGCGTCATTATCAAAACCGTCAGCGATTCCGTGCAGAGGTGAACCGTCCTCTCCGTCGCCATCGTCATCAAGTCCGTTTTCCGGATCCTCATCAATTTTTCCGTCGCCGTCATTATCAATCCCGTCGCCCTGCTTCATGTCTTTTTCATTGGACGCGGAAAGCTCCTGCAAAAGATATTTATTGTAGTGGTTGTAGGTAAGCTGATACCACTTATCCAGATAACGCAGGTAATTGGAAAATCCCTGCTTGTCCATCAGGTTAAATTCATTAACCAGATCCATGTAAAAAAGTTTTTTGGAAAAATCCTTAAATGCAGTGGAATCGGCAAGACACTCTCCGGACTCGCAGTGATAAAGATGGTTTTTGTCAAAATAAGTCGCCAGCAGTTTCAGACCCTCCTCTCCCGAAAGCGGAGGCTTGATCACTCCGTGCCAGACTTCGGCCTTGGGGGAAAAGTTATTGCGGTTGCGTAGAAAATCGCCGCTCTCCGCGTCGTAAATATAAACCTTGTCGGCAAAATCGGTATATGGCAGGAGACTTGCAAATCTGTTGTCACCCTTATTCACGACCGGCAGGGGAACATCGCCCACAATCACAATCCCTTTCAGTTTGTTCATTTGGGAAGTGCCGTCCCCTTGAAAATAAAGTTTTTCCAGCGCGTTTGAAATATTTTCAACCTTTTCATTTTTTTTGATTTTGATAATCACCGCTTTCGTATAATCCTCCGAGGTTTGCACATCGCGGGCGTACCGCCTGATCCTTTCCGGCAGATTCATGGTTTTTAAAGACTGAGGATATTTATCCGTCAGCCCCGTATAGGAGTTGGAATTATCCAACAAAGACTCCTCAACCAGAATCGCCGCAATCCCATAGTGGTCCACCGCCAGTGCCTTTTTCATGGTCTGTGGATACAGCGCCTGCAGTTTTGGAAGATTAATCGCCATCACAATCGGCGCGTGTAAAATCTGCGCCACCAGGAAAAACAGAAAAAACGATGCCAGAAATTTTTGTTTGAATTGTATTTTGTTTTTGTTTTCCATTAATCCTTTCTTTTTTTATATAATATTATAGCAGAAAATCACCCTTTTGAGGATGCTAAACGGCTTCATAACAACAAAAACCCCCATTTTTTGGGGATTTTGCATTGACAAAAAATGAAGTAAGTTTTGCTATATCAAATTACCCTTCCTAGGTTCTTTTTACTTTCGGTTTGGTTGGAGTTGCGGACGTATCTGCGTCCGGGTTGGAATCCACAGATTCCTGCGAACCATCAAAGTCTATTTTGGACGAGTCCGTAATGGAAAAATCGGTTTCCTCCATGGCGGGGGGTTGATATTTATTAATGAACGAATTCATCAGGGAACTTTCTCCGCTCATCATGTTTCCAAGTAAGAATACGGAACCGGCCGCAAGTAGCAATGGTGAAAAGAAAATTAACAGCGTAAGCAACAAAAGTCCTCCATTCAGTTTCAGACGACGCTCCGGATTTGCAAGCTCCTGCGCCAGAATTTGGTAAAACGTAACTGTCAGAGGGTACGCCAGCAATACAACCAGCGCGCCGATAATTGTGGAAACAAGCGAAAAAGTGGCATCACCCCTGAAGACAAAAACATTCAGTAAATTCAAAACCACCCCCGGAAGCGCGATAATTAAAGGGAAAATAGTCATAAAGCAGACAATCAGCCACCACTTCTTTTTGGTGATTTCCCGGCTCCTGTCCAATACTTCTTGGGCGGAATGTTCGGGGCTGGCCATCAAAATGGGGAAAGCCATGGAGGCGTAAATCATTCTAATCATGGCAATGATCACAATAATGAAAACCGCTACGCCAATTGCGAAATTGGCAATCAGCAGAAACATGACGTTAATGCTATCAGCCGCGTTTTTAGAGGTTAAAGAGGTGGCACCTAAAATCCCGATCGGCTGTTCAGTGATGGAAGATTGATCTTCGCCGCTCAAAAAACCAACAGAAGAATCTTCCATACTTACCGCGGGTACATCCGTTTCCAAGGGTGTCACCACTTCCGCTTGCGATACGGTCTCTGCCGGCGTTACCAATTCCATAAGAGGCTGAACCTGCGCGATGATTTCATTATCCTCCGCAATTGCTGTCAGGTTGCCCATAACCGCGGAACCCATGCCGCTAAAAAACGTATTCATTACTGCGAAAATCAACATCAGAACAATAATCAGCCAAAGCCCGGAATAAACAAAAATCCGCAGAGCCAGAACAATGGCCTTGCCAGTTAATCGCACCGTCCGGCCAAAAGATTGCCTCGCTTTAATATTCAAGTCGTTATAAGCGCTGTGCGCCTGATTGGCGATGGTCCCGTAAAAGAAAAAGCTGACAAGGCCAAGCAAAACCGGCACCAGCAAGGGGATAATCATCACAAACGTGGAATCTCCGCTCATCATCAACATAAACATCAGCGGCACCATGGCAAACATCGCCCCGCCGACCAGCAAAATGTTTAACAGCGCCACCCCCAGAAAAACCCAGAATTTCTTAAAAAAAGTCTTAAATGTGGCTTTCAGGATGTAAATAAAACCGGTCTGCAATTCATCACCGGCAAAAAAGAACTTTTTATCCGATTTTTCCACCGACTTATCGGGCGACAATTCTTCCGAATTGGATTTTTTCGGTTCATCGTCGGGTCTGCCGATTGGCATGGAAAAAGCCGAACCACTGCCCCTTTTAAAGCCGGCTGCAGGTTCCGTGGACGGTTGAGCGCCTGTTCCATCCGTGGGAGGTGGATTATCCGCTGCGTTGCCATTCTCGGCGGACATAGCGTCCGTGGCATTTCCATTAACATCTTTCTTAATAAAACCGCCCAGCCCAAAGCTGCTCATCTCATCCGGCGCTTTGTTATTATCATCCGCCATGGCAAACCAAAAAAATACAATTCAATCCAAATATTATACACCAAAACAGCGTTTATTACCATAACATAAGGCGGAAAACAGTCGCTTAACGCCCCCCAACCTTCCATTTTTGATCAACACCGCTCCCCTCTACCACGAACAAATCTTCCACGTTGAGCAGCGTGGAAGGTTGGCTCAAACACCAGTGAATATAAAAAAAAGGCCCGCCTTTCGGGCGTGCCTTTTTTTTATAGAACATTATATCAAACGATTACTTGACGATGACAAAAATATTCATATCAGTCCCCGGATCTGCAATAGGGTCTCCAAAATCAGCTGGCGGTGCGCCTCCTTCGGTTGCCGCGTTACAAACAGCTGCTGTAGTTATTGTACTGGCTAGACCATTTGCATCATTAAATACTTCCATGGGAGCTATAACCATATAGTTGGCAGGATTACCATCAAGACGGCAATAAATAGGGCCGTTACATTCAGCAATTTCACCGACCGTCAATGTCATATTTGGTTGTGGATCCGCGGGCGGTTCAGCACCCTGAAAATATGAGGTAAGAATCGTAGTATCAGAAGCAATACAGAAAGAATTCGGAGGATAATCCTGATTATCACCATTATACGTCTCCAAAGCAGCAATAACACTGTTCAAGTCACCTTTTCTTCCGGCGTCTCTTGCTCTTGCTGGAGCTCCAAGGATGGAGGGCAGAAGCGCGGCGGCCAGAATACCGATGATCGTAATTACGATCAGAAGCTCAATAAGGGTGAAACCCTTTTTAGAAACCATTTTATTCATGTTTTATTTTATGGTTAAAGATTAAATGGTTATTTATATTTATATATTATTTATAGTTTCTTCGTATTATTATACCCTTTAATTTTTATTAAAGCAAGTATTAAAAATACATAATTGGCATATATCAACAGTTTTTCCCTAGAAGGATCCACTTCCCGCGATGTCCGTCAACTGCATAATGGGCAGCATAATGGCCGCAACAAGGAATCCAACCCCAAGACCGATAATCACCAGAATCATCGGTTCCATAATTTTGGTAAGCGCCGAAACCACGTTATCCACCTCTTCGTCGTAAAACTCCGCCACCTTTAACATCACGTTTTCCAGCTGTGCGGTCTGTTCACCAATCTCAATCATATTCACCAACATCTTGGGAAAGAGTTTGCTTTCGGAAAGGTTTTCCGCCATCGGGATTCCCCTTCGCATATCCTCCGCCGTCAAAATAAGCCTTCTTTTATATACTTCATTACCTAGCGAATGGGAGACAATTTCAATGGACTTGATAATCGGCACGCCGCTTCCCATCAGATTTGCAAACCCTCGGGAAAATCTGGATAAGGTCATTTTCCTGATGATCTCACCAAAGATCGGCAGTTTTAAAACCACGGTGTCTATGGCCAGCTTTCCCGTTCTGGTCTTTTTCCACCAGTTGAAAGCCATGCCAAAAAGCACAACACCTAAAATCACAAACGGCCAGTAATTATTAAATACATCACTCAATGTAATCAAAATTCTTGTGGGAAGAGGCAGTTCACTGCCGGTCTGGGTAAAAAGAGATTCCAATTGGGGCACCACCATCATAATCACCAGTGTCATGGCCACAACAAGCAGGGTGATAATCACAATCGGATAAATCATCGCCCCTTTAACCTTGCCCGTAATGCTGGCGTTTTTTTCCTGTTCGGACGCGATCGCCTTTAAAGTTTTATTCAATTGTCCCGACGCTTCTCCCGCTTTCACCATACCCACCTCCGAGTCGCCAAAAACGTCCGGATAAGCCAGCATTGCTTCTGAAAGGCTTTTTCCCCCTTCAATGGAACCGGCGCATGCAAACAAAATTTTAGCCAGGCGCGGGTTCTTTTCCGACTGCACTCCCAGCGTACGCAGTGACTTAATCAGCGGAAGGCCGGCGTTAAGCATCACAGAAAGCAGGCGGAAGAATACGGCCTTTTCTTTGACCCTGATTTTTGTGTGATCAACTATGAACTCATTCACCTTTGTGTAATAGTCCACAATCGGATTGCCGGTGTATTTGATTGTACCGACCCGTTCTTTGATTAGAATTTTATCCGGGCCCGTCGCCTGGGCGATGTTCAAAATGAGTTGTTTTTCTTTTGGAGTGGCGAGCTTGGCGGATTTATTGACCTCAAATACCTGGTCTTTTTCCGCCATTCCGAACCCTTTTGCTTGTTTTTCAGGCATTGGTTGTAGTGGTTACTTTATTATCGGGTGATGCGGGCGCCAGAGCCGGAGCGGGTGAAGCCACAGGCTTTGGCACAACCACGAGAGCCGGAGCAGGTGCCGCCACGGGCCTGACCACAGCCGGAGTTTCCGCGGGTTTCGCCGGAGCGGGTGCTTCCACAGGTTTGGCTTCAATCGGAGTCGGGCTTTCTTTACTTTTCGCAGCCATTGCTTCTTCTCTTTCACCCGGTGCGTCTTCCACAAAAGCCCCTCCGTTTTTCTTTTTGGTTTCTTCTTCATCCTCATCACCGCCAAAATCCTCCATTCTTTTGGCCACTCTGTAAACCTCGTCCAGACTTGTTTCTCCTTTTAAAGCTTTAATAATTCCAATCTGCTCCAACGTAACCATTCCTCCTCTCATCGCGGCTTTTTCAATATCAATGGTGGAAGCTTCGGTAAGAATCTGGCGCCTGATTTCATTATTCATCCTCATGATTTCATAAAGACCCAGACGGCCTCTATATCCCACGTTGTCACATTCGGGACATCCCTTGGGTCCGTAAAATTGCATGGCCTCCATTTTTTCCGGTTCTATTTCATCCTGCGAGTGGACTTTGGAAAGCGCCCGCTTGGCTAGTCTTAAAATTTCCGGATCGGGAGTTACCAAAACTTTGCATTTGTCGCAAAGTCTGCGCACAAGGCGCTGGGCGATAATCAGCTCCACGGAGGATGCCAGCAAATAGCCGGGGACTTCCATATTTAAAATACGCGTGATGGTTTCAATAGCACTGTTGGTGTGGATGGTGGACATTACCAGGTGACCCGTGAGCGAAGCTTCAATCGCCACGTTAATAGTTTCATGATCGCGGATTTCCCCCACCATTATAATGTCGGGATCCTGACGCAGAGCGGTGCGCAGACCGTTTGGAAAGTTATAGTCAATATCGGCGTGCACCTGACTCTGGTTAAGTCCGTCCATCTGGATTTCCACGGGATCTTCAATTGTCATAATATTCACGTCTATTTTATTCAGCCTGGTTAAAGCCGAGTACATGGTTGTGGTTTTTCCGGAACCCGTGGGGCCGGTTGTCAGCAGAATGCCGTTCGGCAAAGCCAGTGCCTCCTCAAACATCTTTAGCGCGTTGCCCTGAAGTCCCAGTTCGGGCAGATCGGGAATTTTTCTGGATTTGTCCTGGATACGCATAACCACCTTTTCACCTCTCACCGTGGGTAGAGTTGAAACACGTAGATCCATTTCGCGGTTGTCTTTTGTGGTTACGGTGGCGCGTCCATCCTGCGGCATACGCTGTTCATCAATTTTTAAATTGGACATGATCTTGATTCTGGAAATAACCGCCGGGTGAATATTGTGCGGGTATTCCACTATCTGGCGTAAAACTCCATCAACCCTGTAGCGCAGACGGATGGTGTTTTCCTCGGGTTCTATATGAATATCGGAAGCCCTGGAATTAAGAGCCAGACTAATGGTACTCAAAACCATCTGGGGGATATTGCCTGCCAGAATGGCTTCCTGAAGCTGTCTTAGTTGATCGTCCTGTTCGGCCATTGGTTATGTCGTTTGGGTTTCGGTTGGTAACTGAAAATATGCGTTCAGACTTAAATTGACGCTGATAGTTGGGATTTTGGTTTGAAGATCGGCTGATGTCGCGAAAGGGGATGCGGTGGTTGTTGGAAAGCTGATGTTAATGGATTCCACTTCCATCAGACGAATGCCGTTTTCCAGCGATCCGGAGTTTTCTATGAATTCCAGGAATTTTTCAAAATTTTCCCGCGTCGTCTCTAGATCAAGGGTAAAAGGCAAAACAGAATATCCGTTTTCATCGTCAATGCGTGAACTGCCAAAGGAAATATTGCCCATGAAGATTGGATTCAGCGTGGTATTGTTGCTTTCAATCACAAAGTCGTCCAGAACGCGCGTCAGTTTTGTGTATTCCTCTTCCGGGGGCAGGACCATGGCAATCGTTTCCCGGATGGATGTAAAATCTGCATCATAGGCGGTTTTGATACTTGTATATGCCGCCCGTATCTGATTTTCCGCCGTTTGCATTTTTGTCAGCATGGCTGTTTCCGCGGCTATGGCTGT
This sequence comes from Candidatus Altimarinota bacterium, assembly GCA_041738505.1. Lineage (GTDB taxonomy): Bacteria > Patescibacteriota > Gracilibacteria > UBA1369 > UBA1369 > JBGSPQ01. The sequence goes on from JBGSPQ010000026.1 coordinate 38,424, forward strand.
CTGGACTTCGGACAGTTTGGTATATTGCATATATCCGTACACACCGGCGCCTATCAGAAAAATAAATCCCGCCGCGAAAAATGCACGGGTTGTTCTTCCGTAATTTTTTCTGGGAGCCGTCTTTGGTTGAGGTAGTTTCATGATAAATTATTAGTTATTTGGTTCGTTTAACTCCGCCGGTATTCAGCGCCATGGGCCTGCTTTCCAGTGAAAGAGGTTTATTAACCGGCGAAATACCCTCTTTTTCTATAGTCAGATTCAGGTTGAATGATGCGGTAAATCCGGTGATATCATCTCCGCTCTTGGAAAAAGAACGCATCTCCACGTTTTTGAAGTATGGTGATTCTTCAAAGGCATCAATCAACTCCGTAATCAGAGTAAAGTTTTTGGAGTCAATCGTTTTGGTCTGACCGGAAAGCACCACCGCGCCACTCTGCGCGTCCAGAGTATATCCGTTATAAACCACCTCCAGCCCCGTAACCTCAAAAAGTCCGCTGTTAAAGTTGGGATCCACGCCAATCGTCACCTCTTCAATTTTATCAATAATCCACAGCCACGAAGTTCTTTGCGCTTTCACCGAGCCGATTGTGGAAATATCGGATTTGGTGGTGGCCAGAATGTCACCCATTATTTTTTGCAGAGCTTCCCTTTGCGGAACATCCAGGGAGTCGGCATAAGCCAGCAGGTCTTCCCTGAATTTTTCCGGATTAGCCCCTTTGATGGAGTTTAAAAGTTTTGAGTTGCCCACCAGTTTCAAAGTGTTATCAATAAGCCTTAAATCCTGATCATAATTTTCCGAAAGTTCGGAGCTTTGCGTCAGTTTTTTTCTTTCCTCCAGCAGGGACTCGCGCAGAGCCGCTTCCGCATCCTTTTCGATGGATTCGGGGGTCATTTCCGCTTCCGCTTCCGTCTGATAAGTTTCTATCACAATGGCGGGAGTCAGGTTGTCCTTGATTGCCAGCAGTCTGGCCGGCAGTTCATCCGCCGCCTCCGCCACGCTGTTTGAAATCGCGGTAATCTGGGCGGGAGTCAGTTGTTTAAGTGTCAGCTGATTTGTTTTGTCCATGAAGTCGTCCGAAATAAAGCTGAAGGAATTCAAGTCCAGTTGTGCCGCAAGATAGCGGTGTTTGTTTATTACCGCCTGGGAACTGCGCAGATTTTTATTCAGCTCCGTAAGTTGAGTGGTGGGATTTTTACCAAAGAGATCAAATGTGGGGGAAAGCTGGCTGTAAAAATAGAAAAATATGCCACCCGCCGCCAGAAAGGCAATAACAAAAAAGGTCATCGCGGCGCGGAGAGAATTTTTCTGGCCGGTCACTTTTTCCGCTTCAATGCTTTTTTGCAGTGCCGGTGCGGAACCAAGAATCGGGCGTATTTTTGGCGGACCGGATTTGGTCAGGATGGATTTCATCATGGTCGTATCCTTTTCCTCTTCCTTGGCCCTGCTGAAGAATGTTTCTGTATCCGCATTCTTTGGCGGGACGGCTGTCACCGGTTCGGCAAGCTTTGTCGCTACAACTCCTGCTGCAAAGGCCCCCGTGGAATCCGCCCCCGGTGCCGGAGTATCAATTTTGATACCTGTTACACCGGCCGTATCGGAACCTGCGGACGGAGCGGTTAAATCTATTTTGTCTGGCATGTTGATTTTTAATTTTTATTTTTGTATCCAATTATTTTAGCAAAAAACGCCCAATTAGTAAAGACTGAGGTCACAAATTTATCTAACTACGTCATTTTTAGAATCAACCCAAACACTCGTTCATTTTTTTTAGTTCTCTGATTCGGGCTTCTCGTTCGCTGGTTTTTTTCATAATCAGGAAATACAGATTGGGAATTACCATCAGTGTGAGAAACGTGGAAACGGAAAGTCCGAAAATCAGGGAAATGCCCAGACCACCCCATATTTCACTACTCATTGTTAGAGGTATCATGCCAATAATCGTACAGATTGAAGTAAGAAAAATCGCCTCCAGCCGCATTTTGGAAGCATCCACAATCGCGTCTGCGAATTCAATCCCCACCCTTAAGTTCTGGCTGATTTTTTCCACCAGGATTATCGCGTTGTTCACAACAATTCCAAACAGTGCCAGCACGCCAATCAAAACCGGAAAAGAAAGATTGTATCCGGCCAGCCAGAGTCCGTAAAAAACACCGGTCGTGGCCAGAGGGATGGTCATTATCACAATCAGGGTTTTCTTGAATGAATTAAACTGGATAACCAGGGTTATAATAATCAGAAGTATCGCAACACTCATTGAATTGAAAATGGACAAAATTGATTCTTCGGTCTGCTCGTTGGCACCGCCGTAAGAGAATTCATATCCTTTTGGCAGAGGATTCTCCGCTACAATTTGCTTGAATTTTTCGAGTACATCCACCGGAAGCACCGGTTCCTCCACATCGGAGGAAATCCCCACAATCCTTTTCTGATCACTTCTGCTTATCGCCGTAAGAGATGAACCGATTCGCACATCCGCGATATCCCCCAGCCGGTAAATCTGTCCTCTGCCGTTGGAAAGATTCAGATTCTCCAGAGCGTTTATGGAAGGGATTTTATCCTGTTTAAACTCGGCCCGGACCTGCATGTCATCGCCTTCACCGTAAATTTTCGTAATTTCCGAACCGCTGATTGCCGTCCTTAACGTGGATGCCACCTGCGCGACGGTCAGGCCTCTTGATAGCATCTGGTTATAATCCAGATCAAAGGTGAACTCTCCCGGGTTGAGTGAGATGGATGTGGATTCGTTAACCGTACCCGGAATTTCGCTTAAAAGCAGACTGTATTCTTTCGCGAGAGCTTCCAGGGTATCCAGGTCGTCTCCGGAAATGGTCGCTTCAAACGCGGTGCCTCCCGGAGGTCCGCCGGCAACTTCCAGCACCTCAATTTTCGCGCCCTTTACCGGTGCGATTTTTTCACGAAGACTTTGCGCGAATTCATAGGATTTTGTAGGTTTTTCTTTGCCCTCCTTAGCGGCTCTTTCCTGTATTTTATAAAGCAGAATGGCTATCTGCGCCTTATTGGAATTGTTGATTCCCACCGCGGTAAAACTTGCAAAATTAACTCCCGAATTTCCCACAGTTACCGAAAAATTCTCTATCGCTTTTTCCTCCCGCAGCAGATCGGCAACCTCAAATGATATTTCTCTTGTCCGGTCCGTAATCATTCCCGGAGGACCCTCAATGTTTATGTACATATATTCAACGTCGGATTGCGGTAAAAATTCGGGTTTCAAAACACCCGTAATAGGCAGAGCCAAAGATCCGACAAACGCGATTAAAACAAATATCAAAAGCAGAAAAGAAAATATTTTATGGCCGAACAGAAATCTCAGTATTTTTTCATAAAACGGCAGAATCGCGTCCAAATGGATTAGACCGGTCTTAAGCCTTTTCCAGAAACTGCCTTTGATATTTTCGCTTGAATATTTGTGCTGCAGCCTCTGTTTGATTTTTTGCGGACAGGCCGCTTCCTGAATCAGCAGGTCTTCGTTTTGGATAAGTTTTTCTTTAAGTGAGTTACGATAAAACACATAAAGTGAAAGAAGAATCGCCGACAGAATAACCAGCAATGACACTTCAATCAGTCCGTAGCCCGGACTGAAAATCGCGGTGAGAGCAAAAATCCATGCAACAATCAGTAGAGCGAAAATTATTTTAAAAGTTGTTCTGGTCAACCTGATTCGCTCCAATACCACCGCCAGAGGATGATTGATAAAATATGCCACAAAGAGTGAAGCGATAAGTGTGGAAGTTACGGTAATCGGCAGTGATCGGATGTACTGTCCGATAATTCCGGTGGCCAGAACCAGCGGAAGAAAAGCCCAGACCGTTGTTAGAGTTGTTGTCGCCAGAGTGAATTTAAAATCGCGGAAAACCAGAAGAAGCGCCTCCTCCGGTGTGAATTTGCCCGTGCGGATATACTGTTTTGATGCCTGCAAAACCACAATCGCGTTATCAACCAGCATTCCCAGCGAAAGTATCAGCGCGAACAGCGAAAGATAATTAAGGCTTACATCCATCAGATTCATCACTCCAAAACTGGCGGCGAACACCAGCGGGATGGCAAGACCGGCAACCAGAGCCTCTTTGAAACCCACAAAAATCATCAACGTAAAAACAACCAGGAGTATTGTCAGCATTCCACTTTGCATCAGGTCGGTGATGGTTTCGCGGATTTCTATGCTCTGATCAAGAGTGGAAACGATGTTAAGGTCGGAGGGGAGTGCGGATTTTTTCAGTTCCTCAAGTCTTACTTTGCCGTCATCAATCAGTTCAATGATTGAATATCCGGTCTTCTTGTTGATGTTAATGGAAATTGCGTTTTGGGTTTCTCCCCCCTCCAGCGACAGATAACTGAAAACATCACGTTCCTGGGCGCGTTCAACAACATCCGCGACATCGGAAAGTCTTATAATCTGTCCGTTGATGTATGCGACCGGAAGCACGCGGAGTTCCGCCGCGGTGGTAAACTGTTTCTCCGCCCGCACGCTGTAATTGAAATTGGAAATCTCAATCGAGCCCAGCGGCAGGGCCAGGTTTGACGCGGCTATAATCCCGTTAATCTGGTCAATCGCCAAATTGTAGGTCTGCAGTTTTTGAGGATCATAGCTTACACGGATTTCGGCCGTATCTCCGCCGTTTAATGTGACTTTGCTTGTTCCCGGAAGATTTTCCAGTTCTTCAGCCACAATATCCGCGTATTTTCTTAATGTGAAATTATCGTAAGGTCCCGTTACAACCAGCGTCCAGATAGGAAAATCGGTCAGCTCCACCTGTCTGACAATCGGCTCCAGAGCCTCTTCCGGCAGGTCGCCCTTGGCGCTTTCCACGGCATCCCTAAGCCTTCGCATGGCGTCTTTAAGGTCTTCGTCGGCGTTAAACTGAATCGAAATCTGCCCCAGAGAATTGAGCGACGTGGCGCTAATGGTATCCACTCCGCTTAAATTTATCAGGACCGGTTCCAGTTTTTTTATTACCAGTTCCTCCACATCATTTGGCGATGCTCCGGGAAGGGGAACCGTTACGTATCCCACGGGAATTTCCACTTCTGGATCCGATTCCAGCGGCAGCATCATCAGCGAAGAAAATCCCCACAGAAACAAAAACCCTATTATCAGAAGGACAATGCGGAAGTTGTGAATAAAATAAGACAGAATCGTTTTTCCGTCCTTTTTACGAAACCGAAGTTGCTGTATATACAGCGAATCCGAACTGTTTTCCTTTTCTTCCATTCTAATTGATTGTTACTTCCTGCCCGTCGCGGATCTCTTTCGCCCCTGTGACTATCACCTCTTCATTTCCGGAAAGACCTTGTTTGATTTCAATCAGGGATCCGTGGATTTCACCCAGTTCCACGTCTGTTTTTTTCGCCTTGTTGCCGTCCAGTACAAACAGAAACTGATTCTCCGTGCCGATTGTAACCGCATCCAGCGGAACCATAATCGGTGCTCCGTCTCCATTTTCATTTGAAACATTCACGCTGAGACGGGTCTGCAATGTCTGGTTGGGGCGGAGTGAGATTTTGGGGAGTTCCAGTGTTACCATAACCATTTTGGAAGCCGGATCGGCCAAAGGCGAGACGCTTTTAACCGGGACTTTGATATATTTCCCGCCTATCAGAATTTCCGCGGCGGAGTCTTTGGATATGTATTGGGCGTTTTCCGCGTCCACAGCCACCTTGAGAGTGTTGGCCCCTGTAGCGGTGATTTGCGCCATGGGCGCTTGCGGAGCCGCAATGTCGCCGGTTTTAGAATTGACCGCCGAAACCGCTCCGCCAACCGGCGCTTTCACCAGCAGGTACTTTTTCTGATTCGCGGCCAGCTCCAGATTAATGCCGGCCAGTTTGAGCGCGGTTTCGGCTTGCGTACGGGCGGCGCTCGCCTGCGCCCTAGCGCCCTCCAGACCCTGCTCCGCCATTTTCACCGGATCAGAAGTCCCGTCAAAAAGCCCCAGCTTCCACTGCATACTGTCCGCTGTCATATAAAGCTGATGCTCCTGATTCTGAGCCTGTTGCAATTGCCCAAGCAATTGATTCTCCGTCAGCACAGTACCGCTTTGTAGAGCATCGTAGCCGTTTTTAAGTTCATCAAGACCGTTTTCCAGTTCATCCCGCTTTGCCGAAAGCTCGTCCTTGGTTGCGTCCAGCTGTTTTTCCAACGCCTCTCTTGTCGTTTCATCCGGGGCGTCGTCAATTTTATCCATTAATTCATCCAGAATATCCCTGCGCGTATCGTCAAAATCATCAATCGCGTTCTCCATATCCTCAATTTTATCCATCATATTCACCAAATCCCTTTCATTTTTTAAAGATGTTTCCCCCAGAGAATTCCGAATCAGACCGATACCGTCCTGTGAAGTTTCAATGTTTTTCGCCAGAGCCTGATAGTCTATATAAGAGCCGGAGGTCTGGTGTCTAGCGCTTTCAACCTGCAATTCGGCGCTTTTTAAAGCCGATTCGGTTGAGGCGACCGTTGTTGAATATAGCTTTTGGGCCGATTCATAATTGACCTGCGCCATTTCATACTGCTTGACAATTGGGTGATCCACTTCATTCACTCCGGTCAGAATATAAATCACATCGCCTTTGGAAACATAATCGCCCTCTTCAATATTAACCGTTTCCACCTGTCCGTTCACCGCCGGATAAACCATCACCTGGCTTTCCGCAGCCACCGTGCCTATCAAATCCAGATAAAAAGGGCTGTTTTCGGAAAGATTGGTCACAGTTACAAAAAACGGTTCTTCCGCCAAAACGTCGGTTTGTGCCTCGTCTTGTCCGCTATCCTGAGCCGCTCCGGTCATGGAAAACCCCACCGCCCCTAAAAGTAACAGAGTCATGAAAATGGACGGAATCAGTTGGTAAAAAGGTGAATTTCTTTTCATAAAGTATCAAATTACGAGGCGGTACAATATAGTCAAAACATCTGTTCGTCAACCCAAAATGGCGTCCACACTCCATAAAATGCAAAAAAAAAACCCCGCCGGGGCGGGGCTTTTAATCTGAAATGAAATATTCGGCCTATTGGAACTCAACAGTCGCACCGGCCTCTTCCAGTTTCTTCTTAAGCTCGGTGGCTTCGGCTCTGGCTACACCTTCTTTAACGGGCTTTGGAGCTCCGTCAACGATGTCTTTGGACTCTTTAAGTCCCAGACCCGTGGCTTCGCGTACGGCTTTGATCACATTGATCTTCTGCGCGCCGGCGTCCTTAAGAATAACGTTAACAGTTGCGGATTCTTCTTCCGCGGGTTCGCCCGCTGTGGCAACGGCTCCACCTCCCGCCATCATAACCGGAGCGGCGGCGCTCACACCAAACTTGTCTTCCATGGCTTTCACCAGGTTGGCCAAATCCAATACGGACAGTTTTTCAACCATCTCCAGGATTTTTTCAGCATCTTTGCTCAGCTGAACTTGTGTTTCTTCTGACATTTTTTAGATGTTAAAGGATAAATAAATATATATTGATAATTGATTTAGGCCGAGCCCTCTTTGGCTTTCTTCTCCTGATAAGCGTTCACAACCCCTACAAAACCCCGCATAACCCCGTGCAAAACTCCGTGGAATCCGGAAATCGGAGCCTTCATGGTGCCGACCAGTTTTGCCAGTAGTTCCGTCTTGGTGGGCAGTGTCGCAAGTTGTATCGCTTCTGACTTGTTCATGTATTTGCCATCCAAAAGTCCGCCCAGGATTTTAAGGTTTTCAACTTTCTTGGCGAACTCATGCATCGCTTTAACTCCGGCGATTTCATCTTCATAAGAAAACGCGGCACCGACCGGCCCCTGCATAACGTCATCCGGAATATCCGAAAACTTGTTATTCTTGGCCGCGATCTTCATCAAAGTCTTTTTCGCGACAACGTATTCCACATTCTGTTCGCGCAGTTTGCCGCGCAGAGTGTGCAGATCCTTAACCGTCATGCCTCTGAAATCCGCAAAATAAACGGACTTGGCCTTACCGAATTTCTCGTCCAGCATTTTCAGAACTTCTTCCTTTTTAGCTTTTGTAACTGCCATAATGATTAAATTAAAAAAAATCTCAACTCCGTTTCACGGACAGTCGAGACAAAGGGTTAATTCCTTTTTGTAAAGCACTTCGCTTGCTCCTGAATCACTCGTCGCTCCGGTACCCGTCATAACTCTCCTGTCCTTAAGCGGCAGCCGGCTTTGTGCTTTATGTCTCGGCAGGATTTACGGCTCTTAACGAGACTCACCTGCTGTCTGTGACAATGCATACTCTATAGTAAAGCCCTCATCCTCGTCAAGTAAAAGTACGCACCCCGCCGCCACACCTCCAAAAAGGCAATCCCGGAGCATGGGCCGGCTTGGACCCCGCGCAAGCGGGGCGGCCCATGCGAGGCAATAGGTGCGGTTTTCCGCAGGAGAAAACCGACACCGGTGCCTTTTTGGAGGTGTGGCGGCGGGGTCTGTGTCCGGTCACAACTTCTAAGCGAATTGGAAAAATCCTAAGCTTTTTTGACCCTTAGCGCGGCGCAGAACGAACCACGATTATCTCGGTCGTAGACATTGTCCCTGCCATGACTAAAGTCGGTGCCATAGAATGCAAAACCGGTTTTTCTGGTATCGGCATCTGTTTTCAGCCATACCCAGCCCTTTTTTACTCTTAATCGCTCATAAAGCTCTTCATCGGCCAGTTCAACACCCATAGACTTCGCAATATCCACTGCATTACCATTTACATTGTGTGCCGGGTAATCCGTCTGGGCTTTTTTATCGTACATAATTGTTCGGTGTTCCTCCGCAATTTTAGTAATATCTGTTTGAGCGGAACGGAACTGAATCTCGCCATTATTTTCTCCAAAAACAGTCATCTTATGGCCTTTTTCGTCTAACGCCATAAGTTTGTTTATGGCATCGGGAGATTTTTTGAGTGATTTATCCACATCCTCCCATTTTATTCCTTCATGCAGTTCGGGAAGAGAATCAAAGTTGGTTTTGAGCAGTTTAAGCTCTGCTTTTTGCTCTTTGGCGAGGCGCGGAAACTGTTCGCGAAGTTCCATGACCAGCGGCTTGATTTCGTCTTTCAGGTTTCGGCACTCTTTGAACGCGGTGTCGCGGGATTTGGGATTTTTGGCGGCAAAATCCAGGGCATCTTGGTATGTGTCACGGTACCGCGCAAGTTTGTCGAGCAGGGTTTTAATTTGCTCCTGCCATTTGTCGCACTTTTCATTCATAATTCACCGGGTGAATTTATCGCACTATTATACAGCAAATTTGCCCTACGGTCTATTTGCTTGGGTTTTATGTGTGCGCGCACAACTTTTTTGCGAATTGGAAAAATCCTAAGCTTTTTTGACCCTTAGCTCTGCGCGGAATGAGTAGCCTGATAAATGGTATGCGTCCATAGGGTAGATATCTGTTCCGTCCCCCAAAAACGCTTTGCCGGTTTTTCTGGTTGCGGTATTTGTTTTGAGCCAAGCGGAACCGGATATTTTTCTCATATAGTGTTTCACCCCTCTTCGTGCCGTTGCAGTGACGGATTTTCGTAAAACTGGATGATTTACTCGGGAAAGTTGGGCCACATCAATTAAATTATCTATTAAAAGTTGATGAAATTTTGGTTCGGCTAAATCCACACCCATGGAACCGGCAATATCAACGGCGTTATTATTTGGTCTTAACCCAAGTCTCGCGGATTCTTTTTGACTTTCGCGATCATAGCACATTTCTCCATGTCCCCGGATAAGCTTATCTGTATTATGCCACGCTGAAACAAAAATAAACTTACCGTTTTCTTCTCCAACAGCATTCATTTCATGGCCTTTTTCATCTAAAATCATAAGCTTGTTTATGTCATCGGGACTGGCCATGAGTGCTTTTTCCACATCTTCCCATTGTATGCCTTCATGAAGTCTCGGCTGTTCATCAAAGCGGGTTTTAAGTATGGCCAGCTCCGCCAATTGCTCTTTGGTCAGCCGTGGAAAGTCTTCCCGCAGTTTCATAATCAGCGGTTTGATTTCGTTAAAAAGTACCCTGCAATAGGCGAAAGAGGTTTCGCGAACCTTGGGGTTTTGTTCGGCAAATTCCAGCGCGTCCGCGTAGGTTTGCAAGAACTCCGTGTGTTTATCGCGAAGATGTTGGAGTTGCTCATGCCATTTTTCGCACTTTTCATTCATGATTCACCGGGTGAAATTTTTTACATGACCTGCGCCACGCCACGCCCACGAAGGTGATCGAACCGATAATCCGGTTTATCCAAACGGAATTCGATCTTGTAGAAGTTCGTGTCAAAATCGCCGAAGGCAACTTTTTTAATGGCAGTATTATGTTCTTGGTTAAACATTGATGCTGTATATTGCGGTCTTCCTCTAAAATCAAGAATGTGTTTCTCCGGATTTGATTCACCGATCGTTTTTGCCTGTGCGTAGGTGCGAAGCGATTTCTGCATGCCTGTAGCATACTGGGTGTCGCTGATAAGGCTCATGCCGTTATCACTGAAATATTTCTCACAAATGCGGAGCTGTTCATCGTTGCGCTGTTCATCGGGCTTCTGACCGGAAACGACCGGAGAATATTGCACCATGTCCACAACACAAACGCTGACTTTTCCGGGTCTGCCCGACCATCCATAATTTTCAGGAAAATAAGCACCAGTTTGGTTATCATAATGAGGATTAGCGTTCATGGCTTCTTTCATTTCATCAATTGATTTGTTCGGAACGATCATCAACTCCGGTTTACTCATAATGGTTGCGATTTTTTCCAGCTTTTTAAATCCCAGATCAAGCAGATTTTTGATGATTTCTTTGCGCGTGGGGACTTTTACCATCGGATCGAGTTCTTTAGCTGTGGCCACGGCTTCGTTGTAGTTTTTTTCACTTACCATTTCCAGCAGTTTTTCCTGCAGATTTTTGTTTAAGGTGGCGTCGGGTGAAAGAGTAAGGCGGTTAACAATTTGATTATACTTAAAGGAGGGATTAACTTCCTCTTTGAGTTTCATAACCAGTGGTTTGATTTCGTTAAAGAGTATCCGACAACGTGTGAATGAGGTTTCGCGGATGTTGGGGTTATGTTCGGCAAAATTTAGCGCTTCCCCGTACGCTTGCCCGAACTCCGCGTGTTTTACGCGCAGGTTTTGCAGTTGAACACGCCAATTTTTGCACTTTTCATTCATAATTCACCGGGTGAATTTATCGCACTATTATACATCAAATTTGCCCAACGGTCTATTTGCTGAGGTTTTATGTGTTCCCGGGAACAGAATTCAAAAAAATATTAGCATAAATAAGCGAAAAAGTAGAAAACTATCAAACGGTTTATAGATGCGGGAAAGGACATAAAAAAAGTTATGCACGTGCATACAATTTTTACACCTCTGCAGGGCCACCCCCATACTTCCAAAATGGCAATCCCGGAGTGCAGGCTGGCTTGGTCTTTGCGAAGCAAAGCGGCCCATGCGAGGCAATAGGTGAGGTTTTCCGCAGGAGAAAACCGACACCGGTGCCTTTTTGGGAGTGTGGTGGCGGGGCGACGTAAATATATACAAAAAAACAATTTCCTTTTTTAGCCAAATCAATTAATATCGGCGCAGGACTTTACATCCTGCCAACATGAAAATATTTGAATCCATACGGGAATTCCTTTCGGAATGCGAAAAAGAAGGCCAAAAACCGCTCATAGCGGTACTCGGCCCCACAGCTTCGGGCAAGACCGCATTAAGCGTGGAAATCGCCAAAAGGTACAATGGAGAGGTAATATCGGCCGACTCCAGGCAAATATACAAATACATGGACATCGGAACCGCCAAAATCACTCCCCATGAAATGCAGGGGGTAAAACACCATCTGCTTGATGTCGCCGATCCCGCGGAAGAATTCACATTGTCCGATTTCAAAAGGCACGCGCTCAAAGCCATAAACGAAATCCATCAAAGAAAAAAAATCCCCGTAATGTGCGGAGGAACCGGGCTTTACTTCAGCTCCATCATCCAGAATTACGAAATCCCGCGCATCCCCCCGCAGTTTGATATCAGACAAAAACTGGCGCAGTACTACGAGGAGCACGGCGCCGAAGCCCTGCATGCGCTGTTAAAAGAACGCGATCCGGTTGCGGCCGCCAAAATCCATCCCAACAACGTGCGCTACGTTATCCGGGCGCTGGAAATTAACATGGCGGGAGGCACCCAAAAAAACGACGAAAAAGGACGACCGATGTTCTCGGTTTTTAAAGTTGGAATAGACTGGCCGCGCGATATATTGTATGAACGAATAAACAGGCGGGTTGACGAACAGCTTTCGGCGGGACTTCTCAACGAAGTAAAGGGACTTTTGATGCGCGGCTACAATGAAAAACTGCCGTCAATGTCGTCTCTGGGATATCCGGAATTAATAGGGTATATTAAGGGGGAGGCGACTCTGGAACAGGCGGCGGATTTAATCCGCAAAAACACCAGAAATTACTGCAAAAGACAGCTGACCTGGTTCCGCAGGGAAAAGGATGTGGCCTGGATACCCGGAGATGAACTGAAGAGAATATTGGCCGCCGAATAAATCAATAAACAGAAAAAAGTGTCCGTACAAGGTAAACAATGGGTGATAAAAAACAGTAATCCCGACAAGACCATCGTGGAGAAAATTTTGGCGAACCGCGGAATCACAACACCGGCCGCCGCGGACGCATATTTAAAAACCAGCTTTAAAAAAGGCCTGCACAACCCCTTTACCATGAAAAACATGTTCAAGGCGGTTGAAAGAATAAAAAGGGCTATTGAAAACGAAGAAAGAATAATGATTTTCGGCGACTACGACGTTGACGGTATCAGCGGCACGGCCATTCTGGTACACACGCTAAAAATGCTGAAAGCCAAGGTTTCATACCGCCTCCCCCACAGGGTGGAGCACGGCTACGGCCTTAGTGACGGCTTTATTGAAGAGTTTGATAAGTTGAAGGTGAACCTGTTAATCACCGTGGACTGTGGAATTTCCTGCGGGCGACAGGTGGACATGGCTCAGAGCAAAGGGATAGATGTAATCATCACCGATCACCACACCATCCCCGACGACTTCCCGGCATCCGCTTTTGCCATTTTGCATCCCATGCAGAAAGACTGCGAATACCCGTTTAAGGGCTTGACCGGCGCCGGAGTCTCTTACAAACTTGCATCCGCATTAATCGCCGACCAGACGGAATCACACAAAAGAGAGGATTATTTATACAGTCTGCTGGATTTAACCAGCCTGGGAACCGTGGCCGATTTGGGGCCTCTGGTGGGTGAAAACAGGATAATCGTAAAATACGGATTGGAGGCTCTTCAGTCCACCAAATGGCACGGTCTTAATTTTTTAAAGGAATACGCGGGAATAGATCCGAACGCCAAGCTGGATATCAACGCCATCGGCTACCGTCTGGGGCCGCGCATCAACGCCGCGGGAAGAATCGCCAACCCTTACTTTGCACTTCAGCTTCTTTTGTATGACAAGTGGGATGAAAAGGGCAGGCTTTTGGCCGAGCATCTTGATAAATTAAACCAGAAAAGACAGCAGATGGTGTTTGAGGCGCTGGACGAACTGCGCCAGCATTTTGCCGAAACGGAAAGAAATAAAAAAATTCTGGTTGCCTGGAATAAAAACTGGCACGTTGGGATTTTAGGCTTATTGGCGGCCCGTTGTGTGGAAAAATTCATGCTCCCGACCATTATTTTGCAGGATTTGGGTGACGAGCTTGTGGGTTCGGGGCGCAGTCCCGAATTTTTTAATTTGGTCGAGGCACTTTCCGCGCACAGTCATTTGCTGAAGAATTTTGGCGGGCACGTGCAGGCCGCGGGATTCACCGTATCCAAAGAAAAACTGCCCGAATTTGTGGAGGCTATTGAAAAATATGCGGAGGAAAATCTAAAAGATTCAACCTGGCACCCCACAGTCGGCATAGACTGCGAACTTCACTCCCACGATATCAATGACACACTGATGAATTTTATTGAGCAGATGGAGCCTTTCGGCATCGGCAACGAACAGCCGCTTTTTCTGATCAAAAACGTGGAAACCGGCAACCTACGGAGAGTGGGAAAAGAATCAAATCATCTCTTTTTTGACGCGCGAATAGACGACAAAAACATGTCGGTGATCGGATTTAAGATGGGTGAATTTGAAAATTTTCTTAAAACGCACCAAAGGATAAATTTAATCTGCCACCTGGAAAGAAATGTCTGGAAGGGAATCACCAAACTTCAGCTTAGAACCGTGGATTTCTCTGCGGCGGATTAAAACGCTTGCCAATACAATCAAGCCTCTGATACATTACAGCCTTTATCGGCAGGTAAGCTATTTTATTGATTAAAAGGCGAAAATATTTTATAATAATAGGATTGTAACCCGGAAAATGGAAAAAATTCGCAGACAAATAGTTGATCTCATCAAAAGAAGTGAAAACATTCTTTTAATGCCCTCGGCGCCGGTGGACGGGGACTCATTGGGATCCGCCCTTGCCATGTATCTGGTGCTTAAAAAAATCGGCAAAGAGGCTACGGTTGTCTGTGCGGACCCTGTTCCGGACGCTTTCCTGTTTCTGCCCACCACCAAAGTAATCAGCGACGATTTTACCGCGGCCGGTGATTTTATTGTGACCTTGGACTGCCGCAAATCCAAACTGAAAACTATCAAAACCAAACTGGAGCAGGACAAAGTGAACATAATTATCACCGCCAAAAAAGGCAGGTTTACGGCGGAGGATGTATCTTTTGACCACGGCCCCCACCGCTATGATTTGATAATTACCGTGGACACCGGTGACTTGGAACAACTGGGCCGTTTTTACGAGGACAATCCGGCGATTTTCACCGACATTCCGCTGATAAATATTGATCATCACGCCTCAAATTCCAATTTTGGCAGAATCAATTATGTGGATATTATGAGTTCCGCCACCACCGAGCTGTTGATTCCTTTGATTGCCGACATGGAAAAAGAATATGACAAAAATCTAATGGACGGGGATGTGGCCACACTGCTTTTGGCCGGCATCATAACCGATACCGGAAGTTTTCAGAACGCCAACACCACGCCAAAATCTTTCGCCAACTCCGCGCATCTTATCCGCCACGGGGCGCGCCAGCAGGAAATTATCCAGCATGTTTTCAAAACGAAAAATCTCTCCCAGTTAAAGCTCTGGGGCAGGATTCTGACCAAAATGAAAGTGGACGAAAAGCACAAAATTGTATGGTCAACCATCGGACAGAACGATTTTAAAGACACCGGCAGCACCGACGACGAAACCGGCGGAATCATTGATGAACTGATGAGCAACGCTCCCGGTACGGAAATAATTTTACTACTGAAACAAAAGGAAAGTAATCTAATCAGTGGAAGTCTGCGCACCACCACCGCCGCGGTTGACGCCAGCGCCATCGCCGAAATGTTTGGCGGGGGAGGGCATGTGCAGGCGGCCGGATTCAAAATTGAGGGTGACGATATTGGGAAAGTGGAGACGGAGGTTGTGGAAAAAATCAGGAAGTTTCAGGAAAAAAGGTTGTCCGCCAAACCGGAGGAACCCGCATACACAACGGAAATCACTCCCGACGCCGGAGAGGAAGTGCTTAAAGAGACGCCTCTAACGGGCAAGACGCGTGACTTTGTTACGGAAGAAATAAAACCCAAGACCGATGAAACCGACACCCGCACGGCCAAAGAAACATTCACGGATTTCGTTATCAAGACGGGCTCCCGCGATGACGACGAAACCGAAATCCACCCCGACGTGGTTTACAAGTTTGAAGACTGATTAAAGTCCGGCCATCACTTCATCGCTGATATCCGCGTTGGTGTAGACATTTAAAATGTCATCATCATCTTCAATGGCATCCATAAGTTCAAGAAGATTGGAGGCGGTTTCGGCGTCATTAACGGCAATTTCCGTAACCGGCACATAAACCAGTCTGGCCGATTCGGTCTTGAAACCGCTTGTAATAAGGGCATCTTTAACTTTCATCAAATCCTGCGGGGCGGTGTAAATTTCCAGACAACCGTCGCCCTCATTAACATCGTCGGCGCCCGCGTCAATCGCCGCCAGTTCGGCTTCGTCGCTTTGAGGGCCTTCACATGGCAAAACTATCAAACCTTTTTTACTGAACATATAGCCAACCGAGCCGGCCGCGCCCATGGTCCCGCCCTTTTTATTCATAATTGTCTTTAAATTGGAAATCGTCCGGTTGCGGTTATCCGTCAGCGCCTCCATGTAAAGAGCCGTGCCGCCCGGACCGAAACCTTCATAAACAACCTCTTCAATCTGGATTCCCAGTTTCGCTTCGCCGGTACCTTTTTTAATCGCTCTTTCAATATTTTCCATCGGGGTGTTATCGGCTCTGGCGTTATCAATTGCCGCCCTGAGCAGGGGATTCATGCTTGGATCCCCGCCGTTCCGCGCCGCCACTTCAATCAGTTTGGCGTGACGTGTGAATATTTTACCGCGCTTGGAATCCTCCACCGCTTTTCCTCGCTTGATTTTAGCCCATTTTGAATGTCTAGACATTGTTTATAAGGGGTAATCGGTTACAATTCCGTCTATATCCAGATCCAGTGATTTATGCCTGTCCTCGTTGCGATTAATCACATAAGAATAAATTTTCATGCCGCGCTTATTGGCGAACCGCACGATGTTTCTGTTCAATAATCTTCTGTTAATCACAAATATATCCGGTTTCAATAGAAAAGGATAAATGATGTTTTTAAAAAGGAAAAGAAAAAATCTTCTACCGCAGATAAAACCGATCTTCATTTCCGGGTGCATTTTTTTAAGACGGCGGAGAATAAACGGATTAAAAGAGATGATAAAGATTCTGCGTTCGGTAAGATATTTTTTGTAGAGTTTTGAAAAAGCCCCGGCGAAAATATTGGAGAACGCAGAATTGGTTTTAAGTTCAATAAATAGAGCTATATCCTTTGGGATGTGGGGGAAGATTTTGTCCACGGTGTTTTTCCTGAATCTGGGATGATGCAGAAAATCATGTTCCAGAAAGAAAAAGCGAAACACATAAGAATATCTGATATCCAGCTCTATGGCTTTGAATCCGAGCTTAACGGAATACAAAAACGCCTCCAGGGTGTTTTCCAAAAAAGGAGAGTTTCCTCCGCGGTGCGCTATGATTTCCATTTCGGATATTTTTTTCATTGGATGTTGTATTTAACAGCAAGCGCGACGGCGGCGGCGACATTTTTATCAAAAACACCGGGGACAATTCTATCGGGCGAGGGGTTATCAACCAGCGCCGCCAGCGCCTCCGCCGCCGCCGCCTTCACCCTCTCATCAATAAAAACTTTCCTACCTTTGGGACCATCGTCGCTCCTCTCTCTTAAAGCCGCCACAACACCCATAAAAACCCCGGGGAAAGCCAGAACATTATTAATCTGATTTTTCATATCGCTTCTGCCGGTACCCGTAACCATCGCACCCGCCGCCTCGGCCTCACCTGGCATAATTTCCGGCACCGGATTGGCCATTGCAAAAACAATTGCGTCTCTATTCATCCCCGCAACCATCTCTTTCGTCACCAGCCCGGGACCCGAAACACCAATAAATACATCGGCGCCTTTAAGCGCGTCCGCCACTCCTCCTTCCGCTTTGCTTCCGGGCAAAAGAGCCAGTTCGTGCTTATAAGTACCGGGACTAATGTCCTTCCTCCCCGCGTGAATTATTCCCCCGCGGTCGCACACGGTAATTTCGCCCGCCTCGTAAAAATGAAGCAGTTTTGCGATTGCGGTTCCCGCCGCCCCCGCACCCAGCACCACAATCCTCGCCGTCCCGATATTCTTTTCCGTTACTTTCATCGCGTTTATCAAAGCCGCCAGCACAACAATCGCCGTACCGTGCTGATCATCGTGAAAAACAGGAATTTCCAGCTCCTCAATCAGCCTGCGCTCAATTTCAAAACATTCAGGTGCGGCAATATCCTCCAGATTAATCCCCGCAAAAGGAACCGCGATTTTCTTCACAATCTCCACGAACTCATTAACATCTCTTGTATCCACGCAAACCGGAAAGGCGTTAAGCCCTCCAAACCGCTTAAATAAAGCGCACTTGCCCTCCATAACCGGCAGTGCCGCCGCCGTCCCGATGTTCCCCAGTCCCAAAACGGCGGTGCCGTTTGTAACGACCGCCACCGTATCGGACTTGATTGTAAGATCGTTAACCGCCGCGGGGTTGCGCGCAATTTCCCGGCAGACCGCAGCCACTCCGGGAGTATAAACAAGTGAAAGATCTTCAAAACTTTCTATTGGCGTTTTCGTTTCCACACTTAACTTCCCGCGCAAAGACGCGTGCAGGTTAAGTGACTTTATGTCGGTATCCATGTTGGTTTATCAGCTTTATTCGCCGGGTGCTTCCGTCGGCGTTGTCGTTGAAGGCACGCCCGGGGGCAAAGTAATCGTAATATCCTGGGTTTCGGTCACCGCCTGCGGTGTAACTGTTTCCACTTGCGGAACATCAGCCGCTTCCGTTACCCCCGGTGGGGCTGAAGTGGGGCCTTTCACCGATGGTGGTGAAGACGGACCGCGCGTATACGGAACCGCAAGTTCGGGTAAATCGGTTTCAGTATCGGACACATCATCCGCAGGCTGAGACTGGCAACCCGCCAGACCCGTTAAAACCAACATCGAACACACTAAAACAAGGTATCTTTTATGCATTAATATTTTTTGATTAAACTACTCCGAAATCGTCAGAGACGCTTCCTGTTGTGCAGTTGCGGGATCAGCGACCGCCCCTTCGGAAATTGTCAATGTGGCTTCCTGCTGAACGGCATTTTCATCCGTAGGTTCGGTGATAGTCAAAGATGCCTGCTGTTCAACGGCTTCGCCGCCTTCCGTAACTTCCAGAGTGGCCTTCTGATCAGCGGTTGTAGCTTCGGTTGCCGCTTCCTTATCGGGAACTTTTACTTCGGGCTGAGCGGGAGTCTGGCATCCGGCAAGACCGAGGGCCAATACAAACAGAGCTGAAATGGCGATGGTTTTCTTCATTTTTTACTGTGGTTAAGAATTATAAAATGATTTTAACACCAGAAAGGATTTTACTATTTTTTAACCGAAAAACAAAATGCAAATTTAAAAAGCGGTTGTGTTTCCGTCATTTAGGGCCAGAATTGTATTTGAACCTCGTTCCAGCTTAAGCATCACGTCATATTCGGTGCTGTAATAATAATCCACCGGCCCGGTTCCTATGCCGATTGTATCCGTTTCAACCAAAAGTTCGTCGCCGAACATGTCCAGAACCGCCTGTCCTTTGTCTTTTACCAGAATCAGTTTGCGAACCTCGGAAAGAAAAGACTCCCTGTCCAGATTCACGGACGAGGTGCTGGTTTCCGAACCGCTGTACTCCCTTACACTGCCAATCATGTACCTGATCTTTTCCAGCAGAAGTGGCTGGTTTTCACCCATGCCCACCTGTGTGTATGCCGCCAGAATCTTCTTGCCCGGGAGTTCAAAGAAATAATCGTTAAGACCGCTTTCCGTAAGGCCGATGCTGGCAAACGGATATTCGTTGAGTGTCTGAGCCTTCCTGACCGCGCCACTGTCGTATTCCAACAAATCCGTATATTCCTTAACGGAGTAACCCGTTTCATTGGCGTCAACCGCAATCACAACGGTGGCGCTCAGCGGCAGAACCCTCGCCCAGCTCAATTGCTCGTTAATATCATCCCGTTTCCATAAAATAACCTGGTTGCCCGCCTTGATAACGCGCCAGTCGGGCGGATATTTAATGCTGAAACCGTTTGCGGAATCGTTATAAGTGGGCCAGTTGGTGGATAGAGGAAACTTTTCCAGATTGTTTTCCTTCGTATACATCAGACGGAAAATCATTTCGGCGAACTGTCCGCGGGTAATGTCCCTTTCGGCATGCAGAAGCCCGTCATCGGACGACTCAATAAAATATTTATTTTTGGCAAAGTCGGCGTAAGCCACATACCAGGCCAGCACGTCCACATCGGGATAAGGGTTTTGAGTGGGCGGATTACCGACTTCCATATCAAACGCCAGCAAAACTATCTTCAGGCTTTCCGCCACGTTGATATTGTTGGCGGGCTTGAAAGAGCCGTCCTTATAACCCTCCACCAATCCCGTCTCCACCGCCTTTTTCACATACTCATAAAACCAGTCGCTCTCGCTCACATCCGGAAAATCAATCTGCTCCGTGCTTTCGCCGTCCTTACCCGTCGCCAGCATCACCATTTTCAGGGCTTCGGCTCTGTTTATTGTCTGTTCCGGTTTAAAGGTGCCGTCCGCATAGCCCGAAATCACCCCCTTGGAATGCAGATATTCAATCGCCCCGTAGTGGATGGTGGACGTGGAGGTTACATCGCTGAAAGCCGCCAGCATTACGGTTGCGGGTATCATTGTCAAAACCGCCAGACACATTAAAACGAGTGAGCCTATTTTTTTCATAATATATTGTTAAAGCCCGCAAATTATATCAAACCTGCAACAAAAACAGAAAAAATATTTACTGACTCAATCTTAAAAACCATTCAAATTCGGACTAATAAACGGCCTCACCCGGAGAATACATATCCAGATTATCGTCTCCGATAAGAGCAACCATTTCCTCCACCGCGTCTTCAAAAGGAACGGTTTTCTGCGAACCCACTTTCATGTCGCGGATGATCGCCGTGCCTTCTCGCACTTCGGTCAGCCCCAGAATGATGGTATAGGGAACATTGAATTTGTCCGCCATTCTAAGCTGTGTTTTAATGGAGCCTTTCCCGAGAGCGCCCATCGTTTTGATTCCGGCGTCGCGCAAGTCCGCTATCAGTGGCAGACACCTTTTTTTGGCCTCCTGCCCAAGCTGGGCGACAAAAACATGCAGGTCGTCTTTTTGCGGAACTTTGATTTTCTCCCGTTTCATATTGGCGATTATCCTGTCCATTCCCGCCGCGAAACCCGAAGCCGCCGTGGGTTGTCCGCCCATCAGTTCAACCAGTCCGTCATACCGTCCTCCTCCGCCAATGGCGTTTTGGGCGCCCTCCGTTTTGTCCCAGAATTCAAAAACCGTTTTAGTGTAATAATCCAACCCCCTCACCAGAGAAGTATTTACTATGTAATCCACCTTCATTTCCTCCAGAAACTCCTTAACGTCGCGGTCAAAAGCCTTGCAGTCCTCGCAAAGATAATCGGTGAGTTTTGGTGCGATTTGCGCCAGAATCTGGCAGTCCTCCTCTTTGCAGTCCAAAAGTCTTAATGGATTTTTTTCCAGTCTGTCTTTGCAGTTGTAACAGAGCGACCTTTCCTTGCCGTAATAAAAATCCTTTAAAACCTGAGTATAAGCCGGACGGCACTGCGCGCATCCGATGTTGTTGAGTTGAATGGAAAAAAGTTGGGCGATTCCCAAATCGTCCAGAATTTTCCAGGCCAGATAAATCAGCTGGGCGTCAATGGCCGGATCGCTCTCGCCGATAACCTCAAACCCAAACTGCCAGAACTGCCTGTATCTTCCTTTCTGCGGGCGGTCGTAGCGGAAATGCGGTTCAATGTAATAAAGCGCCACGGGCTGAGGCATACTCTGCATACCGTTTTGGATGTACGCTCTTACCACCCCCGCCGTGCTTTCCGGTTTCAATGTCAGACTGCGTCCTTTTTTGTCCTCAAATGTGTACATTTCCTTGCTCACAATGTCGCTGGTGGCCCCGATACTCCTTGCGAAAACATCCGTAAATTCAAATATCGGAGTTGTGATGCGCCTGAATCCGGCCTGCCTGCAACGGTGCCTAACCACTTTTTTTATGAAAGTGTGATATTCATGATCTCTGGGCAGAATGTCGTGCACGCCCTTGGGAGTCTGGTAGGGCGGTTTTTGCCCTTGTGTTTCACTTGAATCATCCGCGTCGGATAACTGATCCTTTGCCATAAATTTTTAAATAAAGTTAAAAAGACTGGTTAAAATTATAGCAGTTTTTTTTTGAATTGCTAGCCGTTATTTCTGTCCGTGAATGCTTTTTTCAGCATTTGCAGGGCGTTTTTGGAGGCGTGAACCAGTCCGATAAACACAAAAAATAAATCTCTTATTCTGATGATAAACACCAGTACAAAGGCGTTAATTGAGATTCCCAGTGCCGCGAACATGGCGGCGTGACCTCCCTCCAGAATGCCAATTCCTCCCGGAATCGGGATCATAAAAGCGATGTAGGGAATCGTGCTTACCAGAAAAGTCTGCATGAAAGTCATATTAACACCCATAAACCTGGCTATCAGCCAGTGCTCCAAAAGTAGAAACGATGTGATAACGATGGAAATCCCGACCAGCAGAATGAAAGCCCGGGCGTGATGTTTATAAAAATTAGCCATCTCCTCTTCAACCTCAATGATTTTTTCTTCCAGACTTTTTATTTTTTTGAATTTATTTAGACGGAAAAATCTTAAAACGGAGCTGAAGAATCCAATGTTTTTTACCGAGGAAAAATAAAACCAGAAAACCAGCACCACCAGCGCCGCCAGCAGTATGGCAAAGAATATCTGCATGCTCTCCGAAAGGGAGCCTTCTATCAGAGCAATCGCGATACCCGCGCCGATAAAAATAAACAGCGCCGCGAACTCCAGCCCTTTGTCTATAATCACCGAAGAGGCCGCCGTTTTGGAGGGGACTCCGTCCTTATGAAGAAGCATCGCCCGCAAAGGTTCGCCGCCGGTCTGGGCGGTTGGGGTTATGTAGCTTACCGCGAACCCCGACATTCTGTGCATGAATAACTGCCAGAATGAAAGTTTGTGATTGTAGGTTTTTTTGATGATGATGTGCCAGCGCAGGGTGTAGAGCATAAAGTTCAGCAACGACAAAAATACAAACACCCCGAAGTGCAGTAGTTTAAACTGGCGGAGATTGGTCCAGATTTCCTCCACTCCCGTCTGGTAAACCACTCCCGCGAAGAAAGCGATACCTATCAGCAACAGGAATGTAAACAGAATGATACGTTTCATTGATTTGCGAAAGCTCTAAGTCACTGGACAATTTAGTTTAATTTGCCGGCCGGTGCAAGTTGCCATGGGTTTTCAGGGAGTACTTGCGGACGAGCTTTTCAGTACATTCTTAGCGACGGGTCGGCCAGCGCGTGCAGGTTTTTGAAAGGAGCGCGTGATTTCTTGAAATGGAAGAAAGCCGCCGCGGCAATCATCGCCGCGTTATCGGTGCAGTAGACGAGTTTTTTGGAAAAACGCAGTTTGGGGGTAATGTTCAGTTTGATTTGTTTGCCTTTGTGGTCGCGGTAAAAGCCTTCGTCAATTCTTTCGCCGGTGATTTCACGAAGTCGCTTATTGGCCGAAACCCCTCCGGCCAGATGAACCTCTTTCACTTTATGCAGTACGGCCGCCTTGAGCAGTTTATCCGCAAGAACTTCGCAGGCCGCTTCCTGAAAAGAGGCCGCGCAGTCGGCGATGAATTTTTTGGACAGCCTTTTTTTATTGGCGAATTCCGTTTTAACCACATTCAAAACCGCCGTTTTCAAGCCCGAAAAACTAAAGTCAAAACTGTCCTTGGCCATGTGCACACGTGGAAAATTAAACGCTCCCGGATTGCCTTTCTCCGCAACTTTGGCAATTTCCGGGCCGCCCGGATAACCCAGGTTAAGCATCCTCGCCACTTTGTCAAAAGCCTCTCCGGCCGCGTCGTCCAGCGTTTCCCCCAGCAGTTTGTAATCGGCGTGCGATTTCATCAGCACCAGCTCGTTGTGCCCGCCCGAAACCGTCATCACAAGCAGGGGAAAGCGGATTGGATCTTTTGGTTCTTCGTCCAGCCAGTTGGCGTAAATGTGACCGGCAATGTGATTCACCGGTATCAGTGGTTTGTTTTTATAGAGCGCCAGAGTGGAGGCCGCCGTCATGCCGATAATCAGAGAGCTCAACAATCCCGGCCCTTGCGTTACGGCAATCGCGTCTATTTCGTCCCACCCGCATTTGGCTTCTTTTAGCGCGCGGTCAATCACGGGAATAATCTTTAAAACGTGTTCGCGCGCCGCCACTTCCGGGACGACGCCGCCCGTTTTTTGGTGCAGGGGTATTTGTGACGCGATCACGTTGGACAAAACTTTTGTGCCGTTTTCCACGACGGCGGCGGCCGTTTCATCGCATGAAGTCTCAATTCCCAGAACGCGCATTTTTTTTGGGGACCTGGTCATAAATAATATTTAATCCGTACAAAGTCAGGGCGGCAAGATGTTTCGGCTTCAGAACAGTCCGGATAAGGCTTCTTCTTTTGTCTTTGCTGTCGCAAAACTGGTGAAGAAAACCTTCTTTTTCTTTTTCAATGATTCGGTACAGTCTGTCAAAAGATGAATCACTTTTCATCATATTCCACAGCAATCGGTATCTTAACTGTTTTTTATAGTATTTGATAAGTTGATTGTGCCTATTGATATTATTTTTCAGACTTTTCAGTGCTCCCGTTTCACCCCGCAGATACCTGACAATGAGAGGAGCCGCTTCTATCCCGGAAAGAACAGCCCCCTTGATTCCATCCGCCGCGAAAGCTCCGCAGAAACCCGCGGCATCACCAATTAAAAGCACATTGTTTGAATGGATGTTCTTCATAACCCCGCCTATCGGTATGTTGTTTCCAAAGGCAAAAACAGGTTTTTTGGGATCGCCGACTATTGATATAATTCCTTTTTCAAGCAGAATTTTCACAAATTGTTCCGTTAAAACTCCCGCCTGATTCGTGTCTTTTGAAAGTTTTGCCAGTCCCACGCGGAACGCTTTTTTGCCGTTGAAAATTGTTGGTGAAAGCCATCCTCCGTATCCCAGAGAAAAAGCTCCGAACCAAAAATGATAAATGGTTTTTTCCGGATTGGGCCCCGGATGAACATCACCGTTAAACACCTGCTCATAGCCGAAAAGAAACGTCCGGTTTTTATCAATCCCGTGAATAATGTCGGCCACTTTGCTTTTTCCCCCATCAGCGCCCGCCAGAAATTTTGTCCTAACCGAATATTCTTCATTGCCCCGCCGAAAGTGAACGACTTTTGGGAATTTAGGATAGTCAACACCGATAAAAACGGTTTCCATACTCACTGATACGTTAGACGGGAGAGAACCGCGCAATGCGTGAATAAGTGCTTTTGTATCAGTCTGAAAAATCCACGGATCCTCGCTGTGCGAAACAAAGTGTGAATAATCCGGAGACATCACGCATATTGAACTGATGGGATTCGTAATATAATCGTCAACATTAAAAAAACCTCCAAGAATATCACGCGTGTGGGAAGTGATAAGTCCTGTGGATTCAACAGTCTGACCATCCGCCGTTTTGGAATCAACAATCAGAATTTTCATGTCCTTCGGCAGATGATGAGCCAGAGAAAGCCCGGAGAAGCCCGCGCCAACAATTACAACGTCGAAGTCATTCATTGATATTTTTAAAAAGCTGGAAGATATTAACATACTACTTCTTGATAATTTACAACTTTTTTATATATGGAAAGAGTTGGGGCGCAGTTATTGACTGCGCCCCAGTGATTTTGCTCACCGCGATGAATTGCGGTTTATTGCATCATCACACTCTTTACAACGTGTCGCTAGATCTGCGAGCGCAGCCACTTCGCTGCGGGCAGCAGAGTCCAGGCGTCGAGCTCGGCAACCTCCCCCTTGAGACAGGAGAAGAGCGGGAAATCGTCGCGGGCGTTCTCGCCGAAGGGCCGTGCGCCAACGCGGATCTCCTGAGCCTGGAAGCAAGCGTGGTTGAGGCGCATGCGCGTGTTAACCGCGGACTTGTCGGTTCCGTCGATGATCGCGTCCAACTGCTGGATCAGATCCTCCAAGCTCGCCTCGGGGCTGAGCAGGAAGTCTCCGAGACCGTAGCAGAGGACCGCAAGCGGTACGACGTTCTTGCCGCGAGTGTCCGTGTCCAGCTCCGAGAGGGGCTTGAACAACGGGTGGAAAACATCGGCGCCGCTGTCCGCGTTCTCCGGGATGCCCAGCTCGCTGTGCTTGGTGCTATCCAGGTCGCGGACGCGGATGCGCTTCTCGCCCCACCCTTTGAAGGGGTTGTTGGGGTCGGAGAGATCGCGCTTCTTGGCGGCGTACCATCCTTCGTCGTGGCTCGCCACCGCCGCGCCTTCAAGTTTCTCCGTCGTCAGAATCGTGTTGAGAAAATCTTTCGCCTTCATGCAGTCTCCTTCTGTAACGATGTGGAGGAATGTGGGGGTATCGATAGTTGAAAAGGGTTTTACCGGCAGTTGCAAACGGAAAAATAATTGCAATCCGCTTTCAACTGCCGACAAAAAATGATGATGCAATATTTTAAAGAGCGTAGAAATACCGCTTAGGCCTCTCACTTTCGTTAAACGATGTTATAGGCACAAATGGATGCGGCAAGACATAATAACACAAAAGATAAAAAAGTCAATTATAATAATGATTAAAAGGAAAGGCGATAGACAAAACAGCAATTTTTAGTCAGCTTCAGGAAATTGAATCATTCTACATGGGTTGGCAATCATGCTAATATATAGGCATGCTCCCCACATCAGTAGAAATCATAAAAAAATTAAAGAAGGCCGGTTACGAAGCCTATTGGGCCGGTGGCTGTGTGCGTGACATGTTACTTGGCATCAAGCCCAAGGATTATGACATCGTAACCAGCGCCAAACCCGATGAAATAGAGGAAATACTTGAACATACAATTCCGGTGGGCAAGCAGTTTGGAGTGATTCTGGCTGTGCAAAACGGGCACAATTTTGAAATCGCCACCTTCCGCTCCGACAGCGGATACAGCGACGGACGCCGCCCCGACGCCGTGACATTCACCACCGCCGAAGAAGACGCCAAACGCAGAGACTTCACCATCAACGGCATGTTTTACGACCCCATCGCCGACAAAGTACTTGATTACGTGGGCGGACAAAAAGACCTGGAAGCCAGGCTGATTCGATTCATCGGCAACCCCGAAAAAAGAATCATGGAGGATCATTTGCGAATACTCCGCGCCATAAGATTCAAAAACGAATACGATTTTCAGTACGAACCCAAAACATATTCCGCCATCGTAAAAAACGCCGCCTACGCGGACAAAGTTTCCAACGAAAGAATCGGAATTGAGCTTAACAAAATGATCCTTTCCACCCCGCCCGCCGCCCCCTTCAACGACATGGAGGACACGCAGGTACTAAAAGAAATCATTCCCGAACTCCTGAACCTTAAAGGCTGTGCCCAACCGTTTGAATACCACAAAGAGGGCGACGTCTGGAACCACACCATGTTGGCGCTCAATTCATTGCCCGAAACCGCCCCTTTATCCGTGCGCTGGGCGGTGCTGTTTCACGACATCGGCAAACCCGACACCTTCAAACTTAAAGAGCGCATCCGTTTTGACAAGCATGTTAATAAATCTTCCGAACTGGCTCATAAAATATTAATCAGACTCAAATTTCCCCGCAAATTTATTGCCGAAGTATGCTGGATGATTGAGCACCACATGATGATGGTTCCATTGGTTGATATGTCCGAGGGACGCAAACTTCATTGGTTTCTGCATCCGCTTTTTCTGAATCTGATGCAGGTTTTCAAGGCCGATATAGAGGGAACGGATCCGCAGGATTTCAGTCTTTATGAAAAAATTCTTGAACTCTACAGGGAGTCAATAAACCGCATGCCCGAAGAGCCGGCGCCATTGATCACCGGCAAAGAGGTGATGGAGGTACTTGGCATTGGGGCGGGGGAGAGAGTGGGCAGAATCCTGAATGAAATGAGGGAAAAACAACTGGGTGGCGAAATCAAAACAAAAAAACAGGCCGTTTCTCTGTTAAAAAAAATAAAAAAGATGGAGGATGCCCGCTTAAAAGTGGCGTCAAAAGTAAAAACAAAGGCAAAAAAATGAAACTCCGATAGCGCAAGACTTGCAAAAAGGCGCCCAAATCAATAAAATCTATAAACAGATATATTCAATTTCTTAACTCTTTCACTATGTTCAACAGGAAAATGCTTTCCGCGTTCGCATATGTGGTTGCGGCATTGCTGGCGCTCAAAGCGTTGCTGTCGCTAACCATGTTCGTCTGGTCCAATTTCGCGACCCCTCCGATTGCCATGTTCCCCACAGAAATAGCTCTGCATCTGCAGTATTTGTTACTGGTTCAGGAACTTGGAACGATTTTCTTTTTCTACCTTGTGGTTGCCGCGCTTAAAAATCTTTGCACCTGCAGTTGCCATATGAGCGTTACTGAAAACGTCAAAAGAGTTATGGAAGTACCTGTAAAAACTCTCAAAAGAGTTGCCAGAAAAGCCAAGAAATAATTATCACAAAGTAAGTTCTGCCACACATTCAATGTGATAGGTCTGAGGAAACATATCAACCGGCTGTACCCTTAAAAGAGTATAGCCGGTTTTGTTAAATATCTTTAAATCCCGCGCCAGCGTTGAAGGATTGCAGGAAACATAAACAATTTTTCGCGGCTTCAAATCCGCAATATTAAAAATCACATCCTCGTGCAGGCCCCCGCGCGGCGGATCCACAACCACCAAATCCGGAGCCTCGCCGATGTCGGGCATTCGTTTTCCCGCGTCCCCCTCCAGAAATTCCACATTCACAATGTTGTTCTTTTTGGCATTGTTATTGGCGTTAACAATGGCCGCTTTGTTCAGTTCAATCCCGTAAATCTTTTTTGCCGATTTGGAAAGCGCCAGTGAAATCGTTCCCGCTCCGCAGTAAAGGTCGTAAACCGTTTCATCCGGTTTCGGATCCGCAAAATCCAGTGCGGTGCGAAAAAGCTTTTCCGCCTGCAAAGTATTGGGCTGGAAAAAAGACTGCGGCAGAATTTCAAATTCCAGAGTGAAATCCGGGCCGATTTCCATTTTTTCATGAATCACCCGTTCCCCGTCCAAAAGTTTTTCAAACAATGTTTTCTTAGATCCTTTTTTATTTCCGATCCGCGTGAGGTAAATCGATTTCAAATCCCGGCCTTTAAGCAGTTCCTTAACCTTGTTCGTGAATTCGTTTTCAAACTTGGGCACGCCGTTTTCAATAATAAGATTAACCATAATTTCGCCCGTTCTTTTGCCCTCTCGCACAACCAGCGAAAGCGGTTTCATCTCGTCGCCAAAGAAACCTTTTTCATCCACATCTATAAAAAATTCCCGCATCCCCTTAACAAAATCCCCAATCCAGTCCGCGAACAAAAAACATTCGGAAAGCCCCGTAACATCGTGGTGGCGCCTGCGCACGTGCAGACCCAGAGTCAGTTTACCGGCTTCGTCCCTGCTAAAACTGAACTCCATTTTGTTGCGGTAAAACCATTCGTTTTCACAACCCGTAATCGGCAGAACCGTACTTTCATCAAACCCGCCGATTCTGGTTATCGCGTCGCGCACGTTTTGCTCTTTGATTTTCAACTGGTCGGAATAGTTCAGATTTTGCAAGCTGCAGCCACCGCATCTTTCACCTTCCATACCAAAATGTTTACACCTTGGGGTGATTCTATTCTCCGCTTTTTTAACAAATTCGGTGATATACCCGAAAGCGTGCGATCTTTTTTTACCGCCAATCCTCACCTTTACAATATCCCCGGGCACCGAATCCTCCACAAAAATAACAAAATTTCTGTCATTCACGCGGTGCCTACCCACACCGGCGCCGCCGAAAGCGATGGATTCAATTCCAAGCTCAATAATATCTCCGCTTCGCATCGTGTTTGATTATCTGTAATTGGTAAAACTCAACGGGGCGTTAATGGACTCATCCTTTTTTAAAGATGCCATCACCTCCTGCAACTCGTCCTTGCTTTTGGAGGAAACCCTGACGGCCGTCCCCTGGATGGAAGCCTTGGCCTTGGGAAAATGTTCTTTGATATGTTTGGAAATCGCTTTGCACTGATCCTGATTAAGGGCTTTGATCAATTTGATGAGTTGACGCATATTCGCCTGCGCCGCCGGTTCCGGCTCTTGAATATCCAGAATTTTCGGCGAAAGCCCGCGGTTTATAAGCTTCTGAAACAATACGTCCTTAACCGCGTTAAGCTTCATTTTGTCCGGGCCCACAACGGTAATATCCTCATCGTTCAAGGTGATTTCGGTGTTGGTTCCGCGAAAATCATAGCGAGTCTGGACCTCCCTTTTTGCCTGATCCACGGCGTTCCTAAGCTCCTGCATATCAAACTGGGATTCAATATCAAAAGATGATTCGGATGCCATAATGCATAAGTTATGTACTAAAGCGCGCCCGTAATGTAGCATTGTTGCGTCTCTTGCGCAAAAAATATGAAAATATCCCTGTTGCAGGTGGGGAAAACCAGAAATAAATCGTTCGCCGAAGTGGAGGAGGAATATGTAAAAAGGATTGGGCCGTATGCCGGTATGGAGGTTGTGAGCATCAAAGAGGCGTCCCACGGGGCGGCCTTAAACGCGGCGGAAATTGAACAGGTAAAAAGAAAAGAAGCCGATGAAATTTTAAAAAAAATTGAGGGAGAGGGCTCGCAAAAAACCAAGCGTACCGGGCTGATAATCGCTTTGGATGAAAGGGGAAAACAGTACACTTCGCCCGCGTTTGCCGAGTTCATCCTCCAAAACAGAGACCAGGGTAAAAATATTACCTTTATTATTGGAGGATGCTACGGCCTACATTCAACCATTCTTGAACGCGCCGACATGAATCTGTCTCTCTCCAAATTTACTTTCACGCACGAAATGATCCGTCAAATTCTGCTGGAACAACTGTATAGGGCTTTCACTATCATTTCCGGCAAACAGTACCATTATTAAAAAATGTTATTGACACAGAGCAACGAATATGTTAAAAAGGTGTCTTATCCATATTTTTTGTTATAAACATGTCAAAACTTTACAAAAAACTGGCCGTGGTATTAACGGCATTAAGCCTTGCGGTGATTCCCCTGGAAAGCGCCGGAGCACTAAGTGTGAACGGATCATCCGGATCCTCATACTCCTCAAGCGCGTCCGCCTATCAGGATAAATGGATGCCCTACAGCGGCACTACAGGATCATCCGGATCGGCTTACGAAGACAATCTTTCCAAACTGAAAGCGGGTTTTGGAGTTGGAACCTCCGATTCCACAAACAATCAGGTGCCGGTTGGCGGAACTTCATCCGGCTCCACGAACAATCAGGTGCCGGTTGGCGGGACATCATCCGGATCAACGAACAACCAGGTGCCGGTTGGCGGAACCTCATACGGATCAACGGGCTCAAGTGTGAATAATAAAGTATCCTACGCGACCGCGAATTTTAGTAATGTGAACAACAAGGCCTCCTACGCCACGGACGCTTACGGCACCGTTAATAACAAAGTGTCTTATGCGACCTCCAATTTCAGCAATTTGAACAACAAAGTATCCTACGCGACTGAAAACTATGGAAGTGTAAACAACAAAGTGGCCTACGCGACTGAAAACTACGGAGGTGTGAACAATAAAGTGGCCTACGCCACGGAAAACTACGGAAGTGTAAACAACAAAGTATCCTACGCTACCGAAAACTTTGGAGATTCCAACGAGGTAAACAACAAAGTTTCTTACGCAACCGAAAATTTTGATAACAATGATGTTGATAACAAAGTTGAATACAACTCCGACAATTTTGACGAGAACGAACCCGAACAAACCGAAGACATTTCCCTATGCCAGAACCGCCCTTATCCCCGCGATATAGACGGCCACTGGTCCGAAATCTACGTTCGCAGATTATACGATCTTTGCGTGGTTGAAGGCTACGAGGACGGTAATTTCCGCCCCAACGCAAATGTAACCCGAGCCGAGCTTGTAAAAATGGGACTCTTTGCCAACGGTATCGAACCCAATAACGGCTGTTACGACAACGACTGCGGATCACCCTTTAACGACCTGGACACCTGGCAGGGCAAATGGGTTCGCCCCGCTTATGACAGAGGCATTATTGAAGGATATGTATACGATACATTCCGTCCCAATCAGGCCATCACCCGCGCCGAAGCCGTGAAAGTGGTGCTCGCCACATACGGCTACAGTCCCACCGGAGACAGCAAATCGTTCTTTAACGACGTGCACGGATGGAGCGTTGGCTGGGTGGAAAGAGCCAGATTAATCGGCCTTGTACAGGGAATCGGCAACGGCAACTTTGACCCCGACAGACCCATAACCAGAGCGGAAGCCGCCAAAATCGTGGCCAAGATGATTGAATACTGGGACACCAGCGTGGCCAAAGATAACGCCAACCGCTAGACCTAACCATAGTAATAACACCTTTGGAAAGCCCCGGCTAACACACAATGTGCTCTGCGGGGCTTTTCCTTTTTTCAGGACATCATCATGAATAAAACCAATTATTTAGCGGCCGCATTAGTTACACTTTCCTCATTAACCGGATGCAAAAACACGGAAGATGACCATTCGCACCGGTTGCTTGTGGATGCAGGGGAAGTAATAAAAGACTGTCGTACCGCCGTTGCCAATAAAATCTTCACCGACGATCAAAGAATGATAATCTGCGAAAAAACAGTCCTGGGGGAGCCGACCAAGGGCAGTATTATTCTAACCAAGCGACTTCCTTGCGAAAGTATAGTTTCGCAAACGGAAAAACAGGTTGATAACCTGTTGCACTCTCATAAATGCTTCGCACCGAATATTCAGGGCTGGCCAAACGGCAATCACGGCAAGGTTTTCAATCCGTAATGGTGGGAGCAACTATTACGTAATTCCATGGATCTCGCCACCGCTCTCTCAAAAAGGCACCGGTGTCGGTTTTCTCATGCGGGTCGCCACCCCCATACTTCCGCAATGGCACCGGTGTCGGTTTTCTCCTGCGGAAAACCGCACCTATTGCCTCGCGCAGGCTGCCCCGCCAAGGCGGGGACCAAGCCAGCCTGCGCTCCGGGATTGCCATTGTGGAAGTATGGTGGTGGCGGGGTTGGGGTGCCAAATGGTCAAATCAGGCAAAAACTGATATAATTTACTGATTAATTCACTCGGTGGACTATGAACAAAGACTGCCAAAATTGGCATAGGAAGTTACGACTTATTCGGATTTTGCACGCGGAGTTCCTGCAAACATACGCCGACGCACTCAAATTCGCCGAAGAAAACCCCAAAATTCGCGAAACCTCATTCACCCGTTGCCGCGAACTCT
>JBGSPQ010000042.1:0-17054 GCA_041738505.1 Candidatus Altimarinota bacterium
TGCCACATTCAGTTGAAAAATATAACCAGGAACTCGAAGAATATTTAAAATATTACAACACGCAACGATTGCATCTCGGAATCAACTTAAAATCACCTCTCGCTCACCTCAAGTGTTTCCAAGCTATTGATTAGAAAACGCCCCTATCTCTACTTAAAGAATTCGGATGATTCGTTTGCCTATGCATTCCCCGCCTTGTAACCATCAACAAACCTCTTGCAGATATCCTTGTAAATATCCATCAAATTATCCATCCAGTCCGCGTTCTTGGAGGGATCAAGTTTTTCCGGGTTCAAAGCAACCACCTGCACCATCGCCGTCGGATCGCCCATAATCGCCAGTCTAACTTTGTAACCCAAATTTCGTTTCATCTCCACGGTCAGATGATCATACGCGTCGTTAACATCGTCCACCCAGCTGTCCGGAAGCAAAAATTTGGCGATAGATTTCAAAGTACTGCTATCAACCCTCTTGGCCGCGTCTCTTTCAATTTCATTAAGCTCCTCATCCTTGATTTTCATCAGATTGTATTTGCCGGAAAGATTTGGAGTAATCCCAAGTTCCTGCAGACACCTGTCTCTTTCCGCCGTATCTTCCAGCATTTTCTTCATAACCTCCGCTTTGGGCAAACTTTTGTTCTTATATTCATCTGTGAATCTTTTGCAGATTCTTTCCAAATCCGCAGTCCTGCTTCCGTCAATCATAAAATGAAGACGAAGTTGTTCCGCCTCCCAGTTGCGCGACTGCAGCATTTCCGTATATGAAATTTTGTCGGTCGGTTTGAAAATATCTTGATTGCGCTCTTTAGCCTCATCCGGATTAGTCATAACGCTTCTCCTGCTGTATTCCGCGCTTCCCGGCACCGGCATTCTTACAAAAAGTTTAAAAGTTGAATTATCCACAACCCTGGTTCCGCCCTTAACATCCCTGAATTTTGCCAGAGAATCTCCCGCCTGCGGATATCTTGCTTTCAAAAACTTGTCGGACTGTTCCAACGAATTATCCAGCATGTGCGAAACCATCTGTTCGTTTCCACGGGCCACGTTCATGCTCACCGTACTCATTACGTAAATCGCATCTCCCGGGATTTCAAAATATTTTACATTCGGATGCGCGGTCTCGGTCATTCCTCCCGTAACACACTGGCGGAAACCCGGCAAATCACGGAATTTTCTTTCCGCAAAATCCGCAAGTTCACCGTCGGAACCCACGGCGTTGTCCAGATGTGGCTTTAGTTCCTTTTCCATCCACGTACGCACCTCTTCATCCGTGCCTTCCGTACCTCGGACTTTTAGATACAGCCATCTTCCGCTTTCCAGCCCGGCCCCCGTTGCCACCCAGTTCCAGCCGCGTACACTCAAATCCTCAATTGTGCTGACCGCTCTGTCATATAAGTTGCCACTGAATTCAATTTTACCGTCCTCCGCTATCATAGTGGTGGCCACATCAAGAAACTTGGGGTTGGCTTCGGCTTTTCTATATCGAAGCTCCAGTTGTGCAACCGGATATTTTTCAAAGAATACATCAAGCGCCGTAAAAATCTCTTCCGGGGACATATCGTTCTTATCCACAGTCACAAGCTCAATCTTGGTTTCACCCTTGGATTTGGCATCTTTGTATTTTTTGGCCAGATCAAGAAAATCCCTGTCTCCCAGATAAATCATACCTTTTCTTAAAATTTCGGCCTTTGCCGCGTCGGTTTCAAAAGATTTTTCCCAGAATTCGGAAGTGCCGGTGGATGATGAAACGGAGTCTTCAAAATAAGTTAAAGCCGTCTTGCCGGTAAACATCTTCCATAAATAGTTAAAACCCACCGCTCCCACAGCCGCACCCCCCGCCAGCTTAACGCCGGTCCAAAGTTTTTCCCTAATCGCTTTCACACTATCGTTTGTGGTCGTTGAAAACCATATGCCACCGATTACCAGCGCGCCCACCGCAATAAGTTTTTCCCCGCCGCTCATTCCCTTAAAATTCTTTTTTACATCCTTATATACATCGGAAAAAGTTTCTTTAAGTCCCTTGCCGATTTCAGCGGTTTCATCTCTGCGTTGTTCCGCAAACGTTTCATGCACCACCAGTCTGCTTCTCATTACATCTTTTACCGTCTTGAAAGTGTCATAGGCTTTAAGCAGATCCGCCTCCTGATCCAGCTGGTTTCTGCGCAGCAGCTCCTTATTGACAGTTGACGCAAAAGACTCCCGGGTGGGGGATTCAAGCATCAGTTTTTCCCGGCCGATTGATTCCAAAAATTCCTGTCCCGATTTTATCAAAGTAAGCATTTCCTGCTCGCTTTTGGTACTGCCCTGCCCCAGCACGTCATACACATTCTGCATTGCAAATCGCTGGTCAAAGTTCTGTACGCTGTTAAAACCGTTTTCGCGCAGATATTTGCCGATTCGCTCCCCGTTAAGGGTTTCGTTCTGCGGAAGCACCTCGCCCTGCGGTGTTTTTTCGTCCTGTTGCCTGTATAGTTCAAGTAAATTTGGCATGTGGGTTTATTATCTGGTTCTGCGGTGTTTAGTTTCGTAAGCGTCGCGGACTTCTTTTTCAAAACGGACGGTAAGACTGCCAATATTCATTGCAACCGTCGGATCGGCGTCCATGGCATCCACCACTGCCCGTATTTTTTCCTGCGTTGACATTCTCACCCATCCCGGATAAAGGGGATTGGCCGGGTTTTTGGGATCGGGAGGCCCCTGCATACTGTCAATATCCTGAAGCGCCTGAATGACCGCCACCTGTAAATTTGCCCGGTTGTTTGTGTCGGGTGGGGCATCCGGTCGGGTTTGAGTGAACCTTCTTGATCTGTTAATTGCTTTTTTAGCCATACTATTTTTTAAAATTAAGAGCCTGTCCGATTTTTTCCGCGTCGTAGGTCAGTTCCGCGTAAAGCGAATTGATCTCGCGGATCAGTTTTTCATTAAGTCCCTCCACCTCGTGCGCCGCCAGCCACAGCGCGTCCAGCTCATCAAGTTCGGGATGATCATTAATCAGATTTTCCAGAATGTTCAGTTCGCGATCCTTAAAACTGTTAAGTACGGTAAAAAGTATTCTGTCACCCAGTTTTTGGGAAATTGCATGCTTTAAATCCACAAGCACAGGAGCGGTCACGCTGCCCAGATCCATCGCTTCAATTACATCATCCACAAACCTGTCCACGGCAAAATACTGTATCTTTTTAACTTTCTCACTTTTTTTATCCGCTTTTTGAGTGCTTTTTGTTTTTGGCATAAATGGTTATTAATTTTTGATTATTTTGATTTGCCGGTCGCCCATTTCCAGTATCCTCCGGCCAGGCTTCCCGCCAGTGCAAACGGGAACGCGATTGCTTTTCCGGCTGTCTGTACGGTCCATTTAGCCGGCCGCCATACCGCCCATTCAAGGGGCTTTTTAACTCCATATTTAAGTGCGGGAGCACCCGTTTTGTTCCACAACAGTCCCAATCCCGTTCCGCCCGAGCCGACAGTCCAGCGTGCGGCGTTCTTGCCTCTCAGCGCCCATTCTCTTGCCGTATAAGCGGTGGCAAGCGCGCCGGCCGCGGTGGCCAGACCCTGCGTGGAAAGATAGTCATTGGCTTCCTTTCCTTTGATTCCCTTCTCTTTCATAAACTTTCTGGCTTCTGCGTACTTGTCACTAAATTCTTTACCCAACACTCTCCGCGAAAACCATTGTTTCCAGCCGGCCGCTTTGGAGGCAACCTGTTCAAGCACGCTTTTTTCCTCTGCATTCTTGGCACTTTCATCCTCTCGTATTTTTCGCAGTATCAGTTCGGCTTTGGTGCCCTCCTGTCCCCTTATTACTTCAATGAACTTTCTGGTCCGTTCTTCCTCGCGCACGGTCATTAGACGTTTAATTATTTCTTCCATATCAACCGCCTCGCCGTCAAAAAATTCAACTTTCCCTTCCTGCCCCATCATTTCAAAAGACATATAAACTTCGCGTAGTTTGGACGAGAATTCAAACAGCTTTTCACTGCTAATGCCACCGTTGTTCTGGATAAGATCTCGCAGCTCGGCCAGAGTTATATCCTTTTTCATTCCTTTGAACATCGCAAAGTCTTTGTCAAAGCCGGCAATGTAATCCACAAGATCCTGTGTCTTAAATATGCGCGTTCCCAGAAAATTATCAAGAAGGCCTCCCGTCAGCCCGGCCGTCACACTTTTTCTCACTCTGTCCAGCCAGTGCATTCCCAGCGTGGTTCCGGCCTGCCTTTCGGCAAGTTCCTGATTAGTCTGCCGGTACATCTGTTCATTCTGAACATCGGCAATCATCATATTGGCGGCCAGCAGGGCGTGGCTTCCGCGCTGTTCCTCGTTGGTTATACCTCTGCGGTCCAAATCACGCTCTTTTAAAAGGAAAAGCAATTGTCTGCAGGAAACCCGTTCGTGGGTCAAATCAGCGGCGTAACCGGAAGCTTCGCGTTGCAACGCGGCCATTTGCCTGGGTGTGAGCCCTTGTATGCCGGTCATTAACGCGGACGGTCCGGTTGCACCACCTCTTGCGGGACGCGCAGTCGGAGTTGGCGGAATCGCTCCGCCTCCCGGCGGATACTCTATCGGACCAAAAAGTTGATTTTCATCTGATAAATTGGGAAGAGCGGGTGGCGGTGCACCGGCAGGTCCTAATCCGAAAACGGTATTGTTGAAATTAATCAAATTAGCGGGATCATCTGGACCGGCCGTCGCCGGAATCGGCCTCAAATCATTCAGTGTAGTTAGCATCTCGCGTCCATTATCCCCGAATTTTCTTTCCAGTTTGTTAATGTCGTTGCGCATCGTGCGCTCTTCTTTTTCCAGCTCAGCCACACGTTGACCGGCTTCCCTGTAACCTGTTTCTATCGGCGCCGCTCCTCCCGGTACGGGGGGCGCGGGCCGGGGTGTGTGAGCGTGGTTTGCTCTGGCCGTATATAGCGCGTTGCCAAGATTTTCGGCCTCTATATATCTTTCCAAAAGTTGGTTATGGGCCTGTGCTGTTGTATTGGCCAGTTCGGCCGCGCGCGCCGCCTCTCTTTGATTATCATTCTGCTCCGCATTCTGACCGGCCGGTGTCTCGGGAAGAGCGTTTCGTATATTGGTCAATTCGGTCAGTAAATTATTTGCTCCCGTGTTATCCAGCCTGTATTCAAGATAAGCCAGCAGAGCCTGCGCCGGAGGATTGTTTTCTACAGGGTACAAGGCGTTTTCCTCCAGAACCTCATCCATCAGCAAGTCATATAGCGGCTGATTGGTGTTTGCCAGTGCATCAAGACGGTTTTGAAGCCTCTGGGCATCGTAAACGGTGGTGGATACGGCTTTGCGCCTTTCACCTCCCTGAATTTCCACAAATTCCTCCAAAGTCTGAAAATTATTGGCCGGGGTGATATCTCGTCTGGAGGGGAATAAAGGTCCGGGCGCGGGAGCCGCCAAAAAATTGCAGGCGGTTCTTAATGTAACAAGTTGTTCATGTGTCATCCCGGCAAGTCTTAAAACATTCGGAGCCATTCCCGGAAGCACCACTCCCGGCATGGGAACCGCCATCGCTCCAAGCTGAGCATTGACCAAAACCTGCTGTGCCGGAGTAAGATTGTTCCAGACCTGCGCGGAAAGATATTGTCTTCTGTTCTGCACATTCGGCACATTTCCGTATCTTTCCCTCTGTTCCTCTTCAATCAGTCCGGAACCCGTGCGAAACATGCTTCGCAGATTCTGAAAAAATCCCCGTCCCGCTCTCCACCTGGAACGCAAAAAACCGGCGCGACTTCTTCTTTCGCTTACTATTTCCGCCGCCCTGCTTCTTACCCTGGCGTTGATTCTGTCGTTTACCGGCAAATCCTGGGCGGGAGTGTTTGGAAACCAGCGCAGGTACCTGTCGTACAAATCCTCTCTGATTCCCAGTCTGGTCGCTTCCACCGCCTGGTCGTCGGTGATGTTGTATCCGTGGTAGACCTCCGCGGGTCTCTTTTCCACTGTAACAGCTTCGGATCTTCTGGCTTCGCGTTCCTCCTCGGCGCTCATCAGTGGCTCGGTGTAATTGGCTCTGTCCAAAAAAATCAGACGGCCTTCACCGGTAAAGTTCCCGTAAACCGAACATCCGTTTTTTAGATTCGTAAATCGCACTTTTTTGTTTTTGTTTTATTTATCCATATATTTTATCACAAAAGCGGGTTGAAAAAAAGCCCAAACAAGGCTAATCTGGCTTAAGCGTGTCCGTGAAAAGCGGAAAAAGTAAGATTTATGTTCATAACCATCTAAAAATATGCAGATAAAAGTGGAAAAACTGCCGAAATCGGAAGTTAAAATAACCGTGGAAGTTTCGGAGGAGAGAACCAAAAAGTTATACGAAAAAGCCGCCGCCCAGGTTTCGGAAATGGTTAAAGTTCCCGGATTCAGGCCCGGTCATGTTCCGTTGGATGTGCTAAAAAAACATGTTAAGCCCGAAGCTCTGGAGGCTCACATGCTGGACGTTGCCCTGCCCGAAACATATGCCGAAGCCGTTAAAAAAGAGAATCTGCAGGTGGTGACACAGCCCAAGGTTAAAGTGATAACTTCGGAGCCATTAAAGTACGAGGCTATTGTGGCGGTTTATCCGGAGGTGAAAATTGACGGATACGACAAAATAAAAATCGACAAAGAAGATGCCAAAGTGGAGGATAAGGATGTGGAGGAGGTTATTTTGGATGTGCAGAAAAGGCGCGCCGTTTACAAAGATGTGGACCGTGCGGCCAAGCAGGGCGATAAGCTGGAGGTGGACTTTGAGGGGTTTGACGACGGCGGCGCGCTCCTGGAAAACACCAAAAGCGTCAATCACCCCGTAGTGCTGGGCGAAGGGAGCCTCGTTCCGGGCTTTGAAGAAGAGCTTGTGGGGCTTAAAAAAGACGATAACAAGGAA
The DNA here is from genome assembly GCA_041738505.1 of Candidatus Altimarinota bacterium. Taxonomy (GTDB): domain Bacteria; phylum Patescibacteriota; class Gracilibacteria; order UBA1369; family UBA1369; genus JBGSPQ01. Next base: position 6,868 of record JBGSPQ010000042.1, read on the forward strand.
TTTGCCGTTAATTTCCCCAAAGACTATTTCCACAAGCCATTTCAGGGCAAAAAAGTCACTTTTAAAGTCAAAGTGAATAAAGTTCAGGAAATAGAACTGCCCGTTCTGGACGAAGCGTTCCTTAAAGAGCTTACCGGCATGGATAAAACCCTGGATGAAGTAAAAAAAGACATCAAGGCCAATCTTCAGCACGAAAAAGAACATGCGGCAAAGGTAAAAAGAGAGGATCAGTTTTTGGATAAAGTGGCCGATATGGTCAAAGTGGAAATCCCCGACAGCCTTCTGGAAGAGGAAATAGACGGCATGATAGAGGAGTTAAAGAGCCAGCTGGAAGGCAGAGGTCTCACTCTTCAGAATTATCTGGAGCAAAGCAAAAAAGAGATCAAGGATCTGCGCGAACAACGCAAAAAAGAGGCAGAAAAGCGTCTCCGTCTCCGTTTCGCCCTGCATCAAATATTTGATCAGGAAAAAATCACGGCCTCCAAAGAGGAAATGGATCACGAAGTTGAACACATTATTGAAATGTACCCCGAAAACGAAAAAGCCAACGTCCGCGCCGAGTATAAAGACGGTTCATATCTCACCCGACGGCTGGAAAACAAGATCAAAATAGACAAACTGTTTGCGGCTCATCTGGACAAATGATAAAATTTCTTATCGGAAATAATCTATTAAACCTATGAAAGCATTTTTTCTCACCGGGACAATCATTTTCACTGTTCTGGCGCTGATTTTGGCCTTTGAGAACATGGGGGCTTCCTGCAACGACATTTTGTTCCTCTTTTTCCCAATTGCTTCGCCGTTTTTTATGGTAATGGCCAATATATTTGTGGGATTTGTTTTGGGGGCTTTCTTTACCGGATTTCTGATCTCCGTAATCACCAAAAAACCCGAGGACGAAGAGGCTCCGGGTGGCAACTGGTAAAAGGTTTGTTCAAGGGCTGGGTAGAAAATTTCCTTTATTATCTGTTGGAATCGGAACAGCTTTTTGCGCAAAAAGGGCATTTCAACTTGACAGTGTGTTCAAAAAATATATACATTGGCCATGTTATTGAATAAAAAAAATGCTCAAGCGCCTTTTTACCTCAAATACGCGCATAAAGCTCCTTACATTGTTCCTCTTAAACCCGGACAATGAATATTTTATCAGGGAGCTTACACGCAAGCTTGACGAACAGATCAACTCCATCCGTCGTGAACTTGATAACCTGAAGAAAATGGGGTTACTCAAGACCAAAAACAAGAATCGCAAGAAGTTTTACGTGGTGAACAAAAATTTTGTGGTTTATTCGGAACTGAGGAACATCATATTAAAAGCCCTAAGTGAAAAGGAAAGTATCGCCAAAAGCATGCAACAACTGGGCGAACTGGATTTGATTGTGCTTTCCGGAATGTTTGTGGAAAAAGAATCGCAGGTGGACTTACTGCTGGTCGGAAGAATAGACCGGGCCAAACTGGACCGCTACTTTACACAGGAACTGGAAACCAAACGGCCGGTCCGTTTTAGTCTGATGTCCAAAGAGGAATACCTGTACAGGCGCAAGTGCAACGACAAATTTCTGCACGATATTTTGGAGGACAAAACCAATATTATCGCCCTGAACAAGATAGATTAAGGGGCCGATTAATACCGCGGATTTTTCGGGAGTGCCGCTATATTGGAAAGCGTTGCCGCCCGAAGCGAATTTGACTTGATTTTTAAGTCATTAATACGTAGACTTTGCTTCGCTATTTACCAAAAAAACAATGACAAACTTATTAATACAGGGGATTGAAAAGCATTTCATTAACAAGAATACCCCGATTTTAAGACCCGGCTACCAGGTTAGGGTTCATCAGAAAATCAAAGAGGGTAACAAAGAGAGAATTCAGGTATTTGAAGGGCTTGTGATCGGGCTTAACGCCGGCCACGGATCCAGCAAAACTTTTACGGTCAGAAAAGTTGTTCAAGGAATCGGCGTGGAAAAAATCTTTCCGGTCTATTCGCCTAATATCGCCAAAGTTGAGATTAAGAAGACCTTTAAGGCACGAAGAAGCAAGCTGACATACCTTAAGAAAGCGGGTGGTCTTTCCAAGAGATTAAGCGCCAAATTGGGATTGATTGAAAAAGATGAAGTCATGAAACAGAAAAAAGGTTTGATGGAACAACAGGAGGCAACTATGGAAGAAGCGGTAATAAAAGCCCAGGAGGATGCCAAGGCGGAAGCGGAAGCGACCGGAGAGGAAGCCAACGATGAAACTGTTGTGGAAAACGCCGCGGCTGCCGTGGAGGAAAAGGCCGAAGCTCCGGTAAAAGCAGAGGTGAAGGCCGAGGAAAAAGTTGAGGCGAAGGCCAAAGAAGAGCACGTTGTTGAATCCACTCCCGCCGAATCGGAACCCAAAGTGAAAACCGAAGCCGAACTGCAGGAAAAAGAAAAAGCGGAGTAGAACAAGTTTTTGCTCCAAGATCAATCTGGATAAAACTTTCAAAAAACCATAGATTATGTCTATGGTTTTTTTGTCGCCGAAAAAATTAGTTGAAAATAGGATAGATACGCTTTTTGGTTCGGTTTTGGGCGATTTTGAAAGTGGAACGGATCCGATTTATTGCGGATTGGACGAAGCGGGGCGCGGTCCCTGGGCCGGGCCGGTTGTGGCCTGCGCGCTGGTTTTTATAAACAAAAATTTACGTTTGCCCGGAGTTAAAGATTCAAAAAAATTATCGGCCGAAAAAAGAGAGGAGTTGTATCAAAAAATTGCACGCGCCGCATTTTGGGGAATCGGGCGTGCGGAGGCGGAGGAAATTGACCGAATGGGGCTGTTAAAGGCCACAAAAACCGCTTATCACAGAGCGCTTGAGGAGCTTATATCAAAAATGGAAAAGTCCGGTCAAAAAAATTGTCCATTGTTTCTAATAATTGACGGGCGGGACAAATTCAATCTGCCCTATCCTGCGGTCAGTGTAATCAAAGGTGACGAAAAGGTGAAAATCGTCGCCTGTGCTTCCATCATGGCAAAAGTGGAGCGCGACCGCATCATGCGGGAAATGGCCGGTTTGTATCCCGGCTACGGATTTGAACTGCACAAAGGATACGGCACCGCTCTGCACCAAAAAGCGCTTGGAGAAATGGGGATTTGCCAAGAGCACCGCAAAAGCTACCGCCCAGTCCAACATTATACGACATCCGACTTCTAGAAGTCGGAGATGACAAAAATAGAGTTATCATCCCGAATGGTTATTGGCTCAACCTAAATATAGGGAGCCGGGTTGGCGGCGCGGGGTTGTTCTTGCGAATCCCCGCGCCGCCGGTGTGTGGGCGGGCGTCTACCGGACTTCCACCTGAAGCGGAAACTCCGGAAGGGAGCCGTTGCGGACAGTCACGGTGTGCGTGCCGCGCTCGGTCTCCGGAATGAATTCCAGGACCGCGTGTCCGCCTTGTCGCGCGAGGCGCATGGGGCCGGAGAACGTCAGCGAGCCTTCCGCCGGTTGGGGGTACAGATGGATGACCATCCTTTCTCCCTTGGGCAGAGCGATGACGGTCCCGGGCGCAATTTGCTTCAGTCCGTCGTCGGTCCAGACCATGATCTGGACGGGGTGGGCCTGCAGGTCTGTCTTCGACGTATCGGCCGCAGAATCGGCAACCGGATCCGGGCGCGGAGCCGTGGGCGCCGCTGGCGGTGACTGTTGAGCAGTCGCCGGCGTTTCGGGTTCCGGGGTCTTCTTGGCGCACCCCGTACCGAAAGCAAGGGAAATGAAAACGAAACTCGTTACCAGCAATGACTTCCTCATGAGAACCTCCTGCCGCGTTGCCACGGCACACGTTATTGCCGTCCGCGTAATTGCGGAGGCAGTTAAACCATCGGGATGACAAACATCATGCCGGCTCGGGGTGCGAAGACCCGAAATGCCTTTTAAAAGGGCAAAACAGTCATAAACAACACCCGGTCAGCGGATTGCAGACTGTACATATAATCCCTATAAAAGTCAAGAAATTCTCAACATCCGACTTCTAGCCGTCCGATGTTGTATAATCACATCGCCATAGTTATTCCGTCCGCACCCAAATCGCGCATATCCTCTTCACTTCCTCCCCACACATACAAAAAAAGTCCGGCTTCGTGCAGGGCATTTACCAAATCCTCCCTCACCTTTCCAAAATTCATATTAGCTCCGTTTGCATCCAAGGAAACCAGATAATCGCGAATTGTCCCCCCGTCCATCAGCAGTTCATCAAACAGCGGCGCCGTCCTGACAAGTCCGTCAAACTTTTTCATCTCTTTCAGTTCCCCGTGCAAAAAACTCTGCACCACCACTTCGTCCCTGTTGCCCATCCTTTCAATCAGACGAGCCAAAGGCTCCAGACATTTCATTGCCTTGATTTCGGTCAGAACCTGAATTTTCCCGATACAAAGCTCATAAACCTCTTCCAGCGTGGGGATTTTATCTCCCTCGGCGGTTCGGAATTTGCGCAGTTCTTCATAAGTCAGATCTTTAACAAAACCGGTGCCGTCCGTGGTCCTGTCCACGGTGGGATCGTGAATCACCATCATTTGGCCGTCTTTGGACAACTGTACATCCAACTCCACCATGTTCGCCCCGGATTCAATCGCCTTTTCAAAGGCGGTAAGCGTGTTTTCGGTCGCTTGCAGCCGGGCGCCCCTATGCGCGATTTTCAACATAAGTTTTTGATAAAATCGGATAAAATTTTTTCATGTTCCCTTGTTTTCGCTCTCAATTCGGCTGATTTATTCTTCATTTCCCGACTGATTTCAATTCTTTCTGTAATGATTTTTTCGTATTTCTCCGTCAGGTGGGGGAGTGAAACGGCCTTCAAATCAATCACAAAACCATCCATGCCCATTTTTTTTGCAGATTCGCGCACTTTCGAACTGTAAGAAATGCCAATGAACGGACATCCCGCCAGTGCCGAAAAAATAAGACTGTGCAGTCGCATTCCGCAGACAAAATCCGCCCGCGACATTAATTCAATAACTTTATTATAGTCGGAACTGTATTCGTAAATCTCCGCGCTCTCGTCCGTAACTTTATTCTTAATTATCTTCAGGCACTCAAGGTCGTTGTCTTTTAAAATCTGAAAAGGAACAAGTAGGGATTTTACGCCATGTTCACGCTTAAGCCACATAATAAAAGCCGCCAGAATGTTGTAAAATGTATCCGCATCTTTGTTTTTCCAGGGACGGATCGAAAAAACCGCAATTTTCTCCGGCTTCGAATCACTTGTATCCGTCGGAATATCTCTGTCTTCACTTCCGGCCGTCAAATCATCACCCAAAGCAAACACCGGATCCGCCAACTCTGTCACCTTTATCACTCCAAGCTCAGCCAGTAAATCCACCGACTTTTTGTCCCGCACAGTTGCGCCGCAAGTATTAAGATAAACATTTTTGGTCATATCCCTGCCGAAAGAAGTCTTAAGCGGCCCCACACTCTGTCCCATGCAAAAGACCGGAACTCCAAACAATCGCGCAATTTTAGCCTGCAGCGACCAGATAACAATCGCCATCTTTTTTTCATCGGTAAAAAGACCTCCGCCGCCAAGAATAAACAAATCCGCCTCACGGATGGAGTCAATCGTTCGGCCGATTGTCCCTTTGGCAATGCCTCTGAAAAAAGACCTCACTCCCGCCGGAAACAAAAATTCACTGTTAACCTTATGAGAGAGTGCCGTGGATTCGGGGTTGGCGCTTAAGACCGTGATGCTGAGCTCTTTTTTTGATTTGGATTGATTAAATGCCTCTTTAACCATGCTCAAAATCCCGTCCAAAATCGCCTCGTCGCCAAGATTGGTGGCACCGTAATTACCGCAAACTACCACGCTAAATGTTCCCTTTTGTATCTTATGTGTCATGTTTTCAGCTTATTGCCATATTCAATTCATTTTGCCCCTCGATTATCCCAATTATTTCGCATAATGCAAAGCTTTATTGAAAACGTTCCGCCATCCGTCCACCCTCTGTAATGTATGATACATTTTCTCATTAAAGTAAGAGACCGTCTAAATTCACCAATAATTCATAAACCCAATCATCATGTCGGAAAATCATGTTCGTAGTAGTTCAAAACCGGGGGAATCTATTGTTTCGGGAAATTTATCCGGCAATCATGAATCTGTCCGGGACGGTGGCAACACTAACCGCCTACAGTCGCTTACCCATAGCACGGCCGGCAAAGTTGGCATTTGTCTTGCATCACTTCTCGCGGCGCAGGGCCGTGCCGACGCCCATACCCCCGAAACCGATCCCAATCACATTGCCACCCGTGTATATGTTGCATCCGGTCCCCAATCCGCCCAGGTGGATGTTCCGGAGGGAAATTCGACGTCTCTTGCAGTCAACCGTGACGACGCTCTTTCCGTGGTTTGGATGTCCAAAAAATTCTCCTGCGATGGGCAGACACCGGCCAATGCGGCCGATTTTAAAGTACCAACCAGCGCTCAGCTTTCGTGCTATACCGAACAGACTCCCGGCGTAATGCAGGGAGTAACAGCGGTAACCGCGCGTGTTCCGGCCCCCATGCAAAATGGCCAATACTCATTTGATGTGAACGATTGCAACGATTGCGCCCGGGACATTTCCGTCACCGTAAAAGCCCCGGTACTGACCGAAGACACCGGATACGCCCGCCAAGAATTAGATCAAAAATTAAGTGAGATTGGAGACAATGAAACTTGCTGCGAGCTTAGCGGAGGGGTGTTGCTTCAGCCCGATATCAATTCTTCAACGGCAACCCCGGGGGTTGGCGCAAATCTTTTGTTTCAGGCCAGACCTCACGAAAACTTTGGAGTGGGCCTGCAATACAGCTACTCCGTGGCCGATGTCTGGCTTAATCCCGAGTTCCAGAGAAGTGAATGGACCGACAATACCCACCCCGAGCATCTGCATCAGATTCATGCCAGAGGCGTATTTACCTTGCCCCTGATAAGAGGCGATCACGATTGGCTCAGACTGGAGGCGGGTGCGTTATTTGGAACCAGCATCTGGCATTACGAAGGCATGCCCTATGATCAATACACCGGCCAACTTGATGAAAATACATACAGCTGGCAGGTTCAGAGCGCCCAAAATCAGACTCATATGACTTTTGATGTGGGAGGAACAGCCGGAGTGAGCTTTTATCCCCACAAGCACATTGTCCTGCAGGTGGGAGCCGATGGTCTGGTAAATGTTAACGGTCATGACAGAATGAGGTCTTCAAATACGGATGAAAGAATCGAGCCGGAAAATGATGACCGTGATTTTAGATTGGGATTGCGCGGAAATCTGGGAGTCGCATTTTAAATTAATATCTAATAAACAATAACCCTCTGGATCATGATTGATAAAAAAAATAACATCACCAATTTAAGAAAAGTTGATGGAGGAATGGACGGCGGAATGAGCGTGGATACTACACCGGGTTCGGCAAAATGGCGTATTTTAATGATTGCGGCATTGGTCGCGGCGGGTTGCGGGGAAACCGTAAATCCCCCCGAAGGATCAAGATTTTGTTATGGAGGCCCCTGCCCCGATCAAAATGGCCAGGCTCCCGACTCCGGAACGGGTGGAATCGATGGCGGAACAGGCGGCAAAGCCGGAGCGGGCGGAGTGGGTGGATATGCGGGTGCGGGTGGAGCGGCCGGATACGCCGGTGAAGGCGGATATGCGGGCGCGGGTGGAGCAGGTGGAAATGCGGGAGAAGCCGGACACGCGGGTGCGAGCGGAGTTGGTGGAAATGCGGGAGAAGCCGGATACGCCGGTGCGAGTGGAGTTGGTGGAAATGCGGGAGAAGCCGGATACGCGGGTTCGGCCGGATTCGGAGGCACAGGCGGAATTGATGGCGGAGTGGGCGGAACCGGAGGCACAGGTGGATTGGATGGAGGATTGGGCGGCACAGGCGGAACCGACGCCGGACTGCAATGTATTCCGTCCGAAACCGAATGTTCCGGCGAATGCGTCAACACTCAAACAGACGTAGAAAACTGCGGCGATTGCGGGGTTGTATGCGACGACTATATAGAAAATTCAATTTGCGTGGATGGAAATTGTGGATGCTATCCTAATGCCGGACAGTTGAATTGCGACGGTACGTGCGTGCAATTCCTGGAGGACGAACAAAACTGCGGTGGATGCGACGAAAAATGTTTCACGGACGAAACTTGCATAAACGGCAACTGTATCTAAAAAAATTAGAAAAAAGGACGACTTCGCAAATCAAACCGGGGTGTTGCTAATTGTCAATTTAGGATAAAAGAAACTTGACAATAAAGCAAAATGTATTTAAACTCTCATCCAATTTGTTTACCCTTATTCAAGTGGTGCGATTTGCTCATAAAAAAGGCAAAAAGCCGCTCGCTAATGCGGGCGGTCATGCATGCACGGGTTTATCAACCCGTAAAAGAGGCTCCCGAAAGGTTGAGCCCACCGTTTAGGATTGGGTCGAATTGGCGATCTTTGACAATTGGCCTATCTTCATATTTTTAGTTTATTTAGTTAAATAGTGTTTTTGGGGGATGTCGCCTCTTGCGGGTTTGTGATTTTGTAAAATATTAAACCGCTTCACAGGCCGGTAAGAGGCGATACGTCCTCAAAAACTTCAAATTGTTGTCAGGCACGCACCAAGTGTGCCAAACCAACACCAACCGGATTCCGCCTAAAAAACGGAAAACACAAGAAAGGAAGTGAAAAACTCAAAACCATAACCCTCAACCCTAATCAGAAAAGAAAGGAGGCAATGACAGAAAAGAGCGAATGCTTGGCTTGATAGAGTTGGCTTCTTATCTTACTAAACCCGGAATCACAACGTTAGAGGAGATACGAACATGCGCAAATACGCGCTCGCCGCAATCGCGGCAATGTGTCTGCTTCTCGTCGGTCTTTCGGCTTCGGCCCAAGACCGGCAGTCGGCCGCCCCGCAAGGGACGGCCTACACGACCCCCGATCCGGCGGCCTTCGTGACGCGCGTCTTCGTGACGCGTGGACAGGAGACCACCGGGCAGGTGAACGGTTCTTCCGTGCACCTGAATTCGGACGAAACGCTCTCGGTGGTATGGATGTCCAGCGCGCTCAAGTGCGACGGCTCCAGTCCGGCGGAAGCAGGTAAGTTTTCGGCGCCTTCGGGTGCCGCGCTAACCTGCGCGACGGAGACACAAGGCGTGATGAGCGGTATCACCGCCGTCACGGCACGAGTCCCTGCTCCGCTCTCCAGTGGAAGCTACTCGTTCAATGTCGAGGGCTGCGCTTCGTGCGCACGCGACATCATGGTCACGACCAACGATCCCTTCCTCACGACGACGACCGGCTACGACCGGGACCAGGTGGACGCGAAGCTCAGCGAAGTCGGCAACAGCGACAACTGCTGCGATCTCGCGGGCGGCTACATCATGATGCCCGATACGAGCGACTCCACGGCGACCATGGGACACGGATTCAATCTGTTGTTCCAGGCTCGGCCGCACAAGTGGTTCGGGCTCGGCCTGCAGTACTCCTATCTGGTTAGCAACGTCTGGCTGAACCCGCTCTTGCGGGATCCATTCACCGACGATGACCAGCCGGAGCATCTGCACCAGATCCACGGGCGCGCGGTTCTTTCGGCACCCGTCATCGAAGGCGACCACGACTGGCTTCGTCTCGAGATCGGGGCTCTCATCGGAGGGTCCATTTGGCATTACGAGACACTGCAGTACAAGCAGTATCTCGGAACAGGCCAGCTAGAGGCATCCAACAACGAGACGATCGGGACGTTTGACCTGGGTGCTACCGGGGGTGTGAACTTCTACCCCCACGAGAACGTGCTGTTGCAACTCGGCATCGACGCCGTCACGAATGTGAACGGGATCAACCGCATGCGCAGCAACACGACGGCTGCCGAACGCGAAGAGCCGGAGTCCGGAGACGGACACGACTTGCGCCTCGGTATGCGATTCAACCTGGGAGTAGCCTTCTAGAGGAGGGAACGGTGAACCATGAAAATCTCAAACTGGTTTTTGGGAATCGTTCTCTGCACTCTTGCCATTTCGGTGGCGGGGTGTGGAGAAACCGTGAATCCTCCTCAGGGTTCGCGGTACTGTCTCGGTGGGCTTTGTCCCGATGGCGGTTCGAACGCGGGAGCCGCGGGAACCGGTACAGGGGGGACGGGTGCTGCGGGTACTGGTGGTAGCGGCGACGCGGCTACCGGCGGAACCGGCGCGACTGGTGGCACGGGTGGAACC
>JBGSPQ010000043.1:0-40433 GCA_041738505.1 Candidatus Altimarinota bacterium
CACCCTTTCCCTGATGAACCATTTCGACAGCTTGTGCCCTCAATTTGGGCATTTTTGGATTCGTTGTGTACATATTTGCTTGGGTTATTTTCACCTGCTTCTATTCTACACAAGTGTTTCCAAGCTATTGAACCATTACGAGGGGTTGACTTTTTCGCTTTTTTGTTGTATCTTACTTTTCTTTTGTAATGACTGAATTTTCCTGTGATTATCCTGAGTCGGGCTCTTTGACAATTTATTCCGATACAGAGAGTCATTTGCCTGCGAGGCTTTGAGCCGGTTTTTCCGGTGATATGCGCTCGGGGGCAGATGTGCTCTCTGCTCAAATCGCGACCGAAAGGTCGCATAAATATGGATATTACCGTCCTATAGGGCGGTTTACAACAAGTCGCGCCCGGAAGGTGCGGAAAGGTTGGAGGACTATGAAGACTCTGATTTCGTGCGTTCTTGCGTTTGTGGTTTCGCTTGCGCTTGTGGGTTGCGGAAAAGAAGAGGCTCCGCGTCAGCCGTGGCAGTACGGTCCGCCCATCCCCGGGCACGCAACGACGGGGACAACGGCGACCGTGGCACCGGTTTCCACGTACGGGAATAACCCTCTCTACGTGGACGATAATGGCGTGGCGCACATGCGAATCACCGAAACGGGCAAGGTCATTGCGACCACACCCGCGTCGGGGATTGAGCATGGGGTGCGGCAGATCACAAGCGCCGCCCGGTTCGGCACTGCCTGGGTGCTTTTGGCCTTTGGGATTTTGATTCCGGGGCCGTTGGTGATCCTCTTCATCCCGGGATTCATCGTGGGGCGGTCGGAGAAGGTGCTGGAGGGTCTTGCGCTTTGCGCGTGGGGACTCTTCATGCTTAACCTCTCGGCCGAAGCGGAGGCCGGTAGTCTCTACTGGTGGGTGTGGGGCGTCCTGGTCATTCCGGGTGCGCTACTCCTGCTGTGGGGACTGGTGTCCGACAACGAGGCGGGAAAGTTCGTTCTCGTGGTCGGCCCCGTGATCGTCTTTGCGCTCTACCTTTTCTCCCAGGTCTACCGCATGGTCGTCTTGGGGGCGGCGGGAAGCGCGATCTTCACATTTCTTATTCTTGCGATTGCCGCGGCGATTCTGATTGGCGCGGCCAGCAGGCTTGGTGGAACGTCGCCGGCGTAAAAACCGGCGACTCAAGTCCTCCAACCATGAGCAGAGAGGGGTATCGGGGATACCTTATGGGATTCTTTCTTAGGCAATGTATCTACAATGCCCTAAGGTCGACCCGGTATCCCCTCTTTGCCATGCCCGCATTTCATTATCCGCCATTTAACTATTGACATTTCCCTATTTCCTGTTATTATTCTCTCCTTTCGACCATTTTGATCTTTTAAAACAAAAATCAACCGAAAACAAATCCAAAAATAAAAAGGTATTTCTTTTAGCGCGCCAAACGGCCGCACCACAGCATTATGAAGAAAACCTCTATTACCTTATTTAATTTCGGATTACTGTTTTCATTGATTTTCGGACTGAATTTGAACACAGACCGGGGACTGAATCAATACTTTAATAATCAAAATCTTGAAAAGGGATCGGCGTTTGAATATAATCAACTGGCTGACTTGGAGGAATCTAAAGCAGATGAAGAACTTGAAGAGTTGGGAATAGAACTTCATCCGGGAAGCGAGTTTATGCCGGGGAGCGATGGCACCCCTCGATCTTTGAATCACTGTAAGTCACTTGTGTATCAGACTTTAAAAAGTCTGCCGGAGGAACCCGTGAATCGCCTGAAACACCTTACTCTTTATTTCTCTGATGAAGGTAGAAGAGGACTGGGAGGCGGAAACACAGTAATCCTGCGTTGCCAGAATGTTACGGACGAAGAGCTGGTCGCGGTTCTGGTTCACGAGATGGGTCATGTAATGGATACCGGAGTGATGAACGGTAGTTATGAAAGCGGAGCCAGTGCATATACCGATGGCGGTAACAGAGTTTATCTGAACGATGCCAGTGTTGAGTATTATGACATCAGCTGGGAAAGAGAGGACAAACTGAAAGTGGGCGTCAGCAAGTACGATTTTGTATCCGGCTATGCAATGAGTGATCCGTTTGAGGACTTCGCGGAATCATACGCTTACTACATCCTGCACGGCACCGAGTTTCGCACTCTGGCGGAACAAAACGAGACAATCGAGGAAAAATATGAATTCTTTAAAAACCAGGTGTTCAACGGAATGGAATATGAGAACGGACGCGAAGCAAGAGAGGTTAAAACGGGAATGAGACATTATGACGTTACGGTTCTGCCGTACGATCTGGACAAATTTTTTATCAGTTAGAACTTTAGGATATTAAGGCTTTTCTAGGGCGTTAGTACTCCTAAGATCCGTGGTCGCCCCCTGCAAGTCGGGGGGCGGCTTGGAGTTGTCCGGATACCGGAATCCGCATCCCTGCACCAGGTCTTGATTATTGAGCGCGTCCATTTATAATAGACGGGCTGTGAATTTATATGGTGGCCTTAGCTCAGTTGGTTAGAGCGTCCGGTTGTGGTCCGGAAGGTCATGGGTTCGAACCCCATAGGCCACCCCATTTATAGATAAATTCCCCTTTTTACCGTTCGCAGAGGAACGTTTTCGGCCGCGTTGACCCATTTAATACCCAGCTGTTTTTTGCCGTCGTCTCTTTTTATCAGGATGGCGTTTCCCATAGGGTCAACGTTGTTCAGCAACGTTTCGCCGGGATAAGTTTCCGCGGCGGAATGCCCGTCTCTTATGTAGCATATATTGAATTTCCCCCAAAATCCCGGATCGTTTTCGGCCGCATAACGGCTTAATCTTATGTATGTTCCCAATGAAATCGGTACCCTGCCGTCGGCAAGTTTGGGGAAGGCGCAGGTCAGGCTTTGACCGCTTTGCTGTGCCATCGGTTCCAGACTTCTGGCCGTGGGATTATAGTAATATGCCAATAATCTGACTTTTCTTTCCGGTTGATCGCATTCTTTTCCGGCAGCCGCAAAATATTCTTTTAATTTATCCTCTTCCCAATCATCACCCGCGACCCTCTCCAGATTCTCAAATTGTCTATTACATAAAGGAAGCGAATTTTCAATATGCTCACAGGTTTTTTGGGCGTTTTTTTTATTGGCCGTACCGCTCATTAAAACATATGTTTCGGTGTCTGTCAGCCTGGCGTCATCTATGTGGATTTGGCCCGCTTGATGGCTGTTAAAAGCCTCCTCCAATATTTTCATTTCGGCCTCCGTTAGAGCGGGCATTGGCAGAGAATATTCCTCTTTTTTACCCAGCACTCCGGCAACTTTCAGAGCTTCGCCATATCCCGCGGCGGCGTTAAACGACTCGGTTGTTTTCCTGATTTTTTCAACATCCACTCCAAGCTCCTCAAACCTGTCCAATAATTCATTTTCCGGTAGGACCCGGCCGGTATCCCTGATTTTTACCTCCGCCAGTATCTCCCCCACCAACGAGCTGATGTCGGTCGCCACTCTCATTGGCGAACCTCCGGCAACATTGCTGTTCCGGGCGAAATTCCAGACCTCCAGAGCCAGCGAGTAATCGCAAACGATATCTTTTACAGAAATATCCGTTTTATTTTTTCTATTATAGAGCGCCAGAAAGGTTTCAAATTTTTTGCTCACAAACAGGTCGGCGGGCGACAGGCAACGATCGCTACTTTCAAATTTTGGTAGTGTAGAAATATTTTCCGTCATAATGACTAATGTAAAAAATTTAAAATAGGGGGTGATATTAATTTATATCCCCCTTGTCGTCAATTCCGAGTGCCGGATTCAGTAACCTTCTTTCAGCTCCTTTCTGTTTTCCACATCCTCTTTGGTTTTGCCGATGATGTCGGAGAGGATGAAATTTACAAAATCTTTAATTTGTTCGTATTTGTGAGGAACTTTGTTTTGCTCCATAAACTCACGCAGACAAAAACTGCCCAACTGGATGGCGGTAAGTTGAACCATGCCTTCTCCGTCCAGTACCGTTTTGATTAGTTTGCGGGGATTATCCCCCACTCTTTTGGTGATTTCATTTATCCAGTTGGCGATGGCGATTTTGATTTTTAGAGGCAGAATTTCCCCGCCGATGTAGCGGTCCGGCAGGTTGCGGGAAAAATCGGCTGAGAATTCCGGCGATTGGGATACATCGGTTTCCCCGAATGTTTCCAGAAGGATTGATTGATTTTTTTCCAGCCCTCCCTCCGGTAACAATGACACTTTCAGTTCAGCCTGTATGTCTTTGTTGGAAATCATCAACAGCGAGACAATAAAGCCGGCCGGAACGTTCATTTCCAACAGGCGTGTAACCAGAATTAGCTGATCCTTTTTCTTTCCCGACTTGATGAATTTGAGTAGAATTTTGATGAGTTCGTCTTCGGTCTGCTTCTGTTTCTGTTCCGATTTCTGGAGAGCTTTTAGCTGGGCAACCGCCCTTTTCATTCTTTCCTTGAAACGCTCAAAAGCCGCGGTGTCAAACGACTCTCCGCCCGCGTCGGGTCCGCCGAAAAATTCCAAATCACTCATTTAAAGCCTGTCTAAGCGATTGTTAGGCTACAACGTTTACGGTCTTTTCACGAAAAACGCGTCCGTCGAACTTTGTGATCTTTTTTTCGCGGAATTCAACTTTTCCGCCGGCCAGTGCAAACAAGGTATGATCCGTCCCCAGGCCCACGTTAATGCCCGGTTTGAATTTGGTACCTCTCTGTCTGACTAAGATGTTACCCGCTTTGGCCATCTGTCCCCCGTATATTTTGATACCGAGTCTTTTGGCTTGTGAATCGCGTCCATTTTGCGTTGATCCTGCGGCTTTTTTATGTGCCATGTCGATTAAATTAACGATATTTCCGCTCGAAAGCAAAAGCATATTACTGAAATTCCCTTTTTCGCGCAAGTGAATTGCGTCAAAGCATTGAGAAAACGGCTTTTTTATGATATAATTTGCAGATTAATCAATGACTGAAATAATGACAAAAAAGGCAAAAACAAGACAAATGCGCAGGGCGGGGCTTTTTATTATGGTGTCATTTTTTATGGCGGCCGCTTTTGCCAATACCGCTTATATCAGCGCCCAGGATGCGGACGGTTTTGACGCCTCCGTTATTAAAACGGATAATTTCGCTCTTGATGCGCCGATGGAAGTTAAGGATGAGAAACAGATGGAAAACGAGCAGTTTCTGGCCAATCTTAAAGCGGAACTGCGGGCGACTCAAAAAGAGCTTTATGATGTTAAGTCGAATGTGGTGGATACCGAAAAGAAACTTGGAGACGTTCACACGCAGATATCAACTTTAAGCGGACAACTGGCCAATCTGGATCAGCTAATAGCCGATACTGAACTTATGATTAAGAATGTGGTGGTGCAGATTGTGGAGAAAGAAAATCGCATAAGGCTTTTATACAGCGATATAGAGGTTAAGGAGATTGAAATCGCCAATCAGAAAATGATGCTCACCGAGTATCTTAAAGCCCTTTATGAGCATGAAAGTGCGGTTTCGGATACTTTTACCGAAAATAAGGAAATCAATGCCGCAAAACTTCTTCTTTCCGATGAGCCGGTAAGCGAACAGCTTCAGCAGATCAGATACCTGAATATCATGGAGAAAACCGGACATGAACTTTTTGAAAAACTGGAAAAACTGGTGGCGGAGCTGGAAGCCGAAAAAGATTATGTGGACGAACAAAGACAAAAGCTGACCGAGCTGAATGAGAGGCTTTCGGAGGAGCGAAAAAATCTGCAAATCCAACGCGCCGCAAAGGAAAATCTGATGCTTCAGACTCGCGGGGAGGAAGGTGTTTATTCTCAGATGCTTAATGAATCATACCAACAACAGGTGCAGATACAGGAGGATATTCAGGTGCTTAGAGAGGCGCTCGTGTTTATCCAGGAGAAGATGGTGGAACTTGGTGATAAATTTGACCCCAATGATTTTAGAAATCTGTTCACGGGGGAGAAAATTTCCGTTTATGAATTTATTAACGCCACCAAGGATAAGCTGTTTGTGGATTTTGACTGGCCGGTGACTCCGGCACGAGGGATAAGCGCTTACTTCCGCGATCCCACTTATTCATCGTTCTTTGGGGTAAGGCATAACGCTATTGATATTCGCGTACCGCAGGAAACCGTGATTCGCGCGCCGGCGGACGGTGTGGTTTACAAAGCGAAGGACAACGGTTTCGGCTACAGTTATTTGATTTTGGCTCATGAGGGCGGATACATGACGGTTTACGGTCATATTCCTCAGTTTATGGTGGAGCCCGGAGAGAAAGTTTACAGGGGACAGACTATAGCGCTTAGCGGTGGAACGCCGGGAACCAAAGGCGCGGGGCTGATGACAACCGGCGCGCATCTGCATTTTGAAATAATGAAAAACGGGACGTATGTTGATCCGATTTTCTATATGCCGCTGGAAGGGCTGACATTTGCACTGCCGGAAAAATATACGGCTTTTGTGGCCCCCGAGCCGCCCAAAGTTAAACGCGTGGTTGAGGAGGAAGCGGCATTTAATTTTTGATTCAATCAGACTACGATTCCTTTGGAAGCGGTTTTAACGAAACACGCTTATTGGTATAGGCGACGTAATAGGCCAGGAAGAAAGCCGAGAGATGAAGAATAATCACCAGCATGAACAGCGCGTTTTTGGCGAATTCACTGAAATCAAAAAAGAGAATATCAGTGAAGGTGCCCAAATAGCGGTCGGAAAAATCCTTAAAAAGGAAATATGCGAAAATGGGCAGGTATTGATAGTATTTGAGGGGTTTGACTTCGGAGGCGATAATCAATGACTGAAGGGCGTAAGCGGCCACCCAGGCCATGTTGCCGACCAGATTCCAATGCAGTCCCTCAAAGTAAATGAAAACGGGATAATAGACCTGAGCCATCACCCCGTAGGAGGTGATGCCAATGAAAATGAAGACGGTGTACCAGTCCGGGACGCGTTTTTTGAAGTACCACAAAGTGAACCAGACCGCCAGCGCCAGCGGATAAAGTGAGCAGATGGGGGCGAAAGGAATCAGATACCAGGGCACGTGAGCCAAAGCCGGCCAATCCACGATGTTGGACCCCACGGCCATGAAAATGTCCAGTGCTATCAGGACGACGAGTATTTTTTTGTTGTTTTTGAATCCTCCCAGCCAGCGGGCGAAATTTTTGAGTTTGTTCATGGGCGGGCGTTTGTTGTCGCGATTAGATTAAAGATTTATACTGCGGGCGTCAAAACCAATTACGCTTAATTTACTTTAATGAACAAGAGGGACGTGGCGATACTGTTAGAAAGACTGAAAGAAAAATATGGCACGTCCCGGACGGCTTTGCATTACGGGGCGCCGCACGAAATGCTGGTGGCGACGATTCTTTCGGCCCAGTGCACGGACGAGCGGGTGAACAAGGTGACGGCGGAATTGTTTAAGAAGTACAGGTCTATTGATGATTTTGCCAACGCGCGGCAGGAAGAGCTGGAACAGGACGTGCGTTCAACGGGTTTTTATCGCAACAAGGCGCGGAACATAATCGGGGCGTGCGGGATGATTATGGAAAAGTTTGGGGGACGGGTGCCGGACAAAATGGATGATTTGTTGAAACTCCCGGGGGTGGCACGGAAGACGGCGAATGTGGTTTTGCATAACGCCTACGGGATTGTGGAGGGTGTGGTGGTGGATACGCACGTGGGCAGACTGGCGCGGCGGCTGGGGTTAAGTAAAGAGACGAACGCCGAGAAGGCGGAGAGGGATTTGATGAAGCTGGTTCCGCGGAAGGACTGGGGGAATGTTTCGTACTTACTGATTGACCACGGGCGGGCTGTTTGCAAGGCGCGGAAGCCGAGGTGCGAGGAGTGTTTTTTGAATGATATCTGCCCCAGGAAGGGGGTTTAGATGGGGAGACGGGGCGCTAGCTTCTTTTGTACGTACCCATCAGCTGGGCGCGGTCCAGGATGTGGCCGGTCATGGCGATTTCCAGTTCGGCTTTGGTGGCGGTGGAATCCAGTTCCAACTCGGTATCCAGGGCGTAGAGTTTAAAGAAGTAGCGGTGCGTGCCCGATGGAGGGCAGGGGCCGCCCCAGCCGGGGCGGCTGAAGTCGGTTGCTCCTAAAGCGCCCGCCGGAGCGCTTGCTTCGGCTATTTCACGTGTGGAGGCGGGGATGTTGAAAATGACCCAGTGAACCCAGTCGCCGGCGGGCGCGTCGGGATCATCCACAATCAGCGCCAGTGTCCGTGCGTCTTCGGGAACTTCGCTAATCGCGAGCGGTGGAGAAATTTCTTCCCCATCGCAGGTGTACTTGCCGGGAATTTCCCCGTTGTTTTCAAAAGCTGAACTTTCCAGTTTCATAATGGTGGAGGTTACGGTTATTTGGCTTGATGACGATGTTGAATCGGCGAGCTCCGCGTCCATGGCGGTCGGCATTGAGTTTAAGGACTTAAGTGCCCTTTCCGGCGGCGGCACCATGGTATATAAAATCAGACCTACCGCACCCAATACAAAAATAACGGTCACCCCGATAATCAACGATTTTGATTTCATACGTGTTTGATAGTGGATTACTTATTTGATTTTATTCCCCTTCTCCGCTATTGCCAAGGTTGGGAAACATCAAACCTTCCAATACAAACACGGCCCCCCGCTTGAGTATACGAGGCGAATATGCTATTTATTGAGACGTTAATATATTCATCAAATCAAATATGAAAAAACTTTTTGCTTTGTTGGTTTTGGCACTGATAAGCATTCCGACCGTGGCAATGGCGGCTTTTTTTATGGCCGATGAAAATGTGGCTGCCGGCGATGTGGTTGAAGGTAATTTGTATCTTGCCGGGAGTTCCCCGGTAATGAGTGGAGATGTCCGCGGTGATTTGTACATGACGGGCGGGAATGTGACTGTGACGGGCAATGTGGCGAATGATCTGGTGGTGGGCGGCGGAAATGTTACCATTACCGGGCTGGTGGAAGATGATTTGCGGGTTTTCGGAGGACAGGTTTTTATTAATGGCACGGTGAATGGAGAGGTTATTTCTTTTGGAGGAGATGTGACGGTTGGTCCCAATGCGGTGATCGGCAAGGATTTGGTGGCGGGGGGCGGCAGGGTGGTTGTGGATGAATCCGCAAAAATTGCGGGCGAAAGAAGGATATTTGTGGATGAATCAGTTCCCGGAGAGGATCCCGCGCAGGAGGTAATGAACCGGGCTGCTGCCGAGTATTGGACGGGTGTGCTGATAATTATTCTCGGTTATGTTCTGGTGGCGGCTGTGATTATGGGACTTTTTCCGCATGTAACTTCCAGGTATATCACCACCGCTACTCACAAAGGGGCGTTCTGGAAATCTTTGGGACTTGGTCTTTTATTATTGATTGTGACACCGATTATCGCATTGATATGCTTTGGCACGGGTGTCGGCACGATGCTCGGGTTCATTATTCTGGCGATGTATCTGGTGTATATTCTTGTTAATCTGGCACTGGCGGGAGTGCTTTTTGGCGCAGTTTGCCAAAAATACGCCATGAAACTCTTAGCGGCCGAGTTTAACTGGCTGTGGGGACTGGGCGGAGTTGTTGTGCTGGCTTTGCTCTCAATGCTGCCTATAGTTGGATTCTGGATCGGCGCGGTTTTCTTTCTTTACAGCTTTGGAGCGGTGCTGACAACAGACTGGAAGACTTTTAAAGCCGTAAAATAGAGAAATATCAATTGGCGGCTTCCGAGCGTTCGCAATCCAAAGCACTGCGAATTTCCTCCTTGCATTTGAAAGCGTTTTTCATAAGTTGTCCGGGTTGAAGTTTGGCTATGATTCCAAGCATTTCTCCCATGGTTTTCATACAATTGCGGGATACTTTCAGCACCGGCTCCTCCACTTTTTTCAGGTCTTTGACCATTCCAAACCCGAAAGTTCTATCAGTCATGCCCGATGGTGCCACTGTGATTTTTATGGCAATGGGTTTTTTCTTTAAATCCGCGAAAGCAGTACCGGGATAAATCACCTCCAGTATAATTTGCTCCACACCGTCGTATTTGGCGGTGTCCATTTGCAGTTCCACATCTTCTCTGTGCGCTTCCGGTATCATTTCCAGCAATTCATCCTCCACTCCATCCAGAATATTTAAAGCTTTACCGTCATCACCGTTAATTCCGATGGAAGCAAGCACCACAGGTTTGTCATCCATTCTGGTCTTTCTTACACCGAATGTCAGTTTAAGACCGATTTCAGTACCCAGCATGATTGCAGTGTTGCCGTTTTTTTCCTCCTCGGTGATGTTTTTCATCATTTCTTCAATGCTTTCCGGATGATATGCATGCAGAGATTCTATGGTCTTATCCACCAGCTGTGCGGCGTTTTTATGCAGTGAATTGATTTCTCTTTCAATTGCGGTTTTATCTTCGTGCGGTTTATCGGACATGTTTTCCGGAGCCATTTTTAATTCGTTAAAAATATTATCCGTAATCCGCACTTGGTCGCTTTTTATTTCAGCCGACTTTTTCTTCTGACTGCTCTTCGGTAAAAATTTCCTCGGGATGGAAAAGCCTGATGTTGCTTCTGCCCCTACCGATACCCATTTCCCGGGTTTCCACGTAAATTTCCTCGCCCTCGTTCAAATCGTCGGCAAGATCCTGACGGATACCCTTGATTAGCGCGTTTATTTCGGTTGTTTCAATAGGCACTTCTATCACTTTTGTCATCTGCTTGAGACCCGGATAGATGAGGACTTTGCCCCTGTTCACCTTGTAACGGTACTGAACGGCATCCACCAGTCGCGATTGCGTTTTGATATCCTGGATTTTGTTTTCCATGATTTGGTTGATTACGGGAGTGGATTATAACTGAATTTTCACGGAGCGCAACCATACGTACGCAATTCCGAAATAACCGATAGCTCCGTGCTTGCTCAAGCTCCAAATCGACGCCCCATGTAATCAATAAAGAATATGTCCGTCGTAGATCCTTCTGTATCCACTTTTTCGCATCTGAAAACTCCCTCTCCATACTTTCTAAGTCCATCATACCCCTCTTTATCCCCCACCATTTGCAAATTTTTATCCAACAAATAGTATTTCTTTTGCTTTTCTACGATTATATTTTCCTCAGACAAAAGAATTGAATTATATCCCTCCGGGTCGCCAATCATATTCCCATCAAAATCATGCAGATACCACAATTCATCTCTTATGACTTTTATGAGTGTTCCGATACGCCTGATTTCATTCCCCTTTAATATTTCAGTGCCGGCCTTGTCAACAATATATTTGTCGCCATCCTCCTCTTTCTGAATTACAAATCTGTTTTCGTTTAAGACATAAAGGTGATGACATTCACTCTCAAACAATCGTTCCCCGCGGAAGTTCATGATTACCATTTTTTTATCTTCATGACATGTTACAAGATTTGTATTCTCATCAAAATCACCTATAACTTCTTCATTCCCGGAGTATTTCTCCACAATGCGTCCGTTTTCAACGGCAACGGCAAATATTTTTTTTGTTTTGATATCCACTGAACAAGAGCTCCATCCATCATGTTCCGAAATATTCACAGACCGGCCGTTAACATCAGTCAGAATCCATTCACCATCCAGCTTCACCGCCATTAACCCCTCACTAAACCAACCATAAGTATCAAATTTATTTTTAGTCAGAAGATTCCCGTTTTCATCACAAATCAGGGTATTGTCGTCATCATCCAATATTAATATATTTTTACTGTTTTCTGCTCCACCCTGCGATAAAGCATTTGCATGCACAACCTTACGGAAGACAGCGGTAGTTTTATCTATTAACAAATTCTTACCCTCTTTATCCTCAGAACGATATGCCTCTATAAACCTGGAGTTAAAGTCATGGACCAATCCTAATTTACCAGTGGGCAGAATTTCGCCGGAGTTCTTAATGATAAAGTTCTCATAGGTGTTCTCGGAATCAGTGCGTATTCCCACCGCTGCGATTATTCCAGTAAAAGATTCAGCCTTAAGAAAGCGCATGTCCTTATTTTGATGCGGAAAAATTGCAGGTTTGCCACTCCGATCAATGTAAAACCAGCCCTCTTCATCTCTAACGGCCGCGAATCCGCCGCTGAAAGGTTTCACCTCATTATATGTTTTTGCCTTAAGCTGTCTGCCTTTTTCGTCAATAAATGACCATTCCGGCATTGACCATACTTCTCTTGCCAGCTGTACAGCCGCCCTACCTTCGGAATAAGGCAGAACATCCCTATATTTTTGAGAGGTTATCCTGTCCCCCACCCGATTGATGAAATACACAGTCAAATCCTGGTCAATAACCTTGGCTTTGTTTTCCGTAAAGGGTTCAACCAGTTTTGCCTTGAGCTTTTTTGTCAATTGATGCCGTAATTTCAGACCATAGAAATCCAACGCCTTTTTTGCGTCTTCAATCAGGGCTTTAAGCTCATCTTTGCGCGTCTTCAACGGACTGAAATCCCTATTGGCCATAGACTCGGCGTAAAGCAGAGCATATTCCGCTTTCAGTTTTTTCAGGCTGACCAGATTTTGTATTGCTTTTGGGCAATCTTTTTCCATGAAAAAGAGGTAATCATATCCTGATATTATAGAGCATTTTGGCCATTTAAACAATCTGCGGGGGGGGGCGCGCGAAACGGCGTCTGCGGGACGATGGCGAAATTTGACGCCCCGGGTTGGCGGTGTCTGATTATAAGGCGCCCTCTTCCACCAGAATCTTCCTCTTTGCCGATTCGCCGCCAAAGGCGTATCCTCCCGGACGTCCGTCTGAGCGGATGACGCGGTGGCAGGGCACGCGGGGATCGCGGTTTTTATTTAGGATGTTGCCCACGGCCCGGCAGGCTTTGGCATTCCCGGCCAACGCGGCGACCTGCTTGTAGGTGAGTGTTTGGCCTTTGGGGATTTGAGCAACGATTTTGTACACACGACGCGTGAATTTACCGGGTGCCAGTTTGGAGGGGGAATTCTTCATTGACTTTTAATACGTTCGTATAGTAGGGTGTTTTTTATAATTGCTGATAATTTTATAATATGAATATTAAATGAAATCAATTCGCAAAAGTGCGGGAAAAGGGAAAGCCGGACGGCCGAAAGCGGTGGGTCGGGAGCGGGAATACATCTCTAAACTTAAGACTTACTATTACCGCAACAAGCGGATGCCCAGCTTTGGAGAACTGGCCGATTTAATGAACGCCAAATCAAAATTCGCCGCGCAGTATTGGGTCAAAAAGTGGCTGAATGAAGGCATTATCAAACAGGACGAAGCCGGTAAACTGCTTCCCGGGAAAATTTTTAATCCGGTGAAGATGCTGGGAACGGTGCAGGCGGGATTCCCCTCCCCAGCCGAGGAGGAAAACGTTGATACGATCAGCCTGGACGACTGGCTGATTGAAAACAGGGAGTCCAGTTTTATGCTGAAAGTGACAGGCGACAGCATGGTTGACGCGGGCATACGGCCGGGCGACATGGTAATAATTAACCGTGGCAAACAGCCAAAAAGCGGAGACATTGTGATAGCCGAAGTGGACGGCAAGTGGACGATCAAATTTTTTATGCGGGGAGCGGGTGACAGCAAAAAGAACGGCGGACACGTGGTCTTAAAAGCCGCCAACAAGAAATATCCGCCCATCATCCCCAAAGAAGAACTGCGCGTGGCGGGCGTGGTGACGTGCGTGATACGCAAATATTGAGAGGCGGCGCCATGGTTTTGTAAGTAAGGCAAGCGCTTGTGTTTGCACTTTTTGACTGTTGCGGTGAGTATATACTCACCTATGGAAAAGTTTATCACACTGCGGTCGTGGCCGCGGGCAATTATGCACATTGATTGTGACGCTTTTTTCGCCTCCTGCGAGCAGGCGGTGAATCCGGCGCTGCGCGGGAAGCCGGTGATTACGGGCAAGGAGCGCGGGATTGTGGCGGCGGCCAGCTACGAGGCCAAGGCCCGCGGCGTTAAGCGGGGCGTGCCTTTGTGGGAGGTGAAGAAACTTTGCCCGGACGCGATTATTCTGCCGTCCGATTACGAGACTTACAGCCTTTTTTCCAAGCGGCTTTTCGCGATTATCCGCAGGTTTACGCCGACAATTGAGGAATACAGTATTGATGAGGCGTTTGCCGATATTACGGGCTATCAGCGCCCGTATCACACTTCTTATATTGCTATCGCCCTGCGAGTTAAGGAGGCGATTGAGGCTGATTTGGGGATTACGGTTTCGGTGGGGTTGAGTTTAAGCAAGGTCCTGGCCAAGATCGGATCCAAATACCGCAAGCCGGCGGGTTTTACGCCGATTCCGGGGAATGAAATCCACCGCTATCTGGCCGTGACGCCGATTGAAAAAATCTGGGGGGTGGGGCCGAGTACGGCGGCCTACTGCCAATCATTGGGAATCGAAACCGCTCTGGATTTCGCGCGTAAAGAAGAGGGATTTATACGAAAACATTTCACAAAACCGCACTATGAAATCTGGATGGAGCTGAACGGTCATCAGGTTTATGAAATCGCCACGGAGGACAAAACCGACTATCAGAGCATCAGCAAGACCAAGACTTTTACGCCGGCTTCGGGGGACAGGGCGTTTGTGTTCGCCCAGCTATGCAAGAACATGGAAAACGCCTTTATTAAAGCGCGCAGACACGGGCTGGCGGCCACCGGGATGGTCGTTTTTCTGCGCGCGCAGGACTACAAAACGCAGGGAATGGAGGTGAAGCTGAGTCGCCCGACGGGGTTTCCGCAGGACGCGGTGAAGATTGTGCGGACCGTTTTTGAAAAGATTTTTCGCGCAAATAATTTGTACAGGGCGACGGGCGTTGTGCTCACGGGGCTTAGGCCGGATGAAAACGTGCAGATGTCTTTGTTTGAATCTCCGCTCAAAATAGACAACCTGAAAAAGATTTATGAAGCGGTTGATTCTCTTGCGCTCAAATACGGCAAACACGCCGTCCACACCGGCGCCGGCGCTCTGGCCCAATCCACCCCCCAGCATGTACGCGACCGCGGCGACATCCCCTTCCGCAAACTCAATCGCCTGAAAGGCGAATCCAAACGAAAACACCTGTCCATTCCCCTGCTGGGAAACGCGACATGATTTCCTCTAATTTCGTCCAGAACCCGTTCCGTTAAGACCCGTTCCGCTGTAAATATGTCACATTTGATGAATCCTGTTCAGCCGTTTCCCCGTTATCATTTTCCACCGCGGCGGCCGCAGATTCAGCCAATCTTTTGTCAAAGTCCTCTTCCTCGCTTGTTGAAATATCCGCATATGCTTCAATCACATCAGCCATCCGGCTTCCCAATTTTTCCACCCGTTCCATCTCCTGTTCAATCGTCCGGTCATTGCCCAAATCGGCAAGCCCCTGCACAATTTTCTGCAACCTGTGGTCGGACATTTCCCCGAAGCCGATTTTGGCCTCAACTTCCACGGTCATTTCTCTAAGTTTTTCTTTAAAAACCATCATCATCTCAATCAGCACCTCTCCGGTTTTTTTCTGTCTTTCGGTTCCTCTGGTCATATACAACCAGCCCAGGCTGTAATTGCGAAATATCCATTCGGCCATTTCGTAAATATGTTCAATACTCGGATCTATCTCAATTTTTACCAATTTATCCACAAAATCCTTTTTTGTCGTGTTAAAGCCAATAATACTGACATCCCACAAATCACCGTATTGTTGCAGTGAATCCTGCGCCGTGGGTTCCCCCTCCCTCTTGTAAATGGCGTTATCGGTATCCAGGAAGAATCGTTTTTTCCCTTCATGCGCCGGCTCAACCGTTGCATTGTAAAAGCCATATACAATACCCATCCTGATCATAAATATTTTCAGATGCTCCCGTAATTTAGGCAGACCTTCAAAGCACTCCGTCATGTCCAAAACTGGTATCTGTTCTTCAATTGCAGGCTTTTCTATTTGTCCCGGTTCGGGAATACCCACATTTTTACGCCGCGGTTTTTTTAAAGTAACGACCCTCTTTTCCGGTTTTTTGATTTTCTTTGTATTTAAAGATATTTCTTTTCTTTCCGGTTTATCCGGCACTTTGTATTCCGGCAAAGCGGGATTCATTTTTTTGTGTGACAGGAGTTCCAGCACATAGGCAAGATACATTTTTATAGATTCGGCATCGCTAAAATCGGCCTCGAACGGTTCTTTCTTTAATACCGATTTAGACGACAAACGAGGCCTAAACACATGCATTCCCATGTCTTCCATGGCTGTTTCAATGTGCTCCGGTAACACTGCCCAAACTTCTTTGATAAACTGGTTAAATAAATCCTTTAGTGTCATATCCGCTTCATGCGCGGCATTCATTTTAATTATATTTACCAGCTTTCCTCCTACGGAGGCATGTTCCATATTTCTAGCCGTTATTTCCCCAATGAAATAATCCAATTCTTTCAATACAGAATTGGGATTGAATGCCATGTATCGATCGCTTCCATTGCGATAATAACATCCATTTTTATCATTCCACCTTGCTTCATCCGCCACATTAAACGGTTCATTCATTACATGGGGGAAAACCAGCTTATTGATAATATAAACCAGCACAGCTTCGTGATCTGTTTCTTTACCGGAAAATGCTTTGATCACGGCTTGCGCAATTTTGTCGGAATTATCCAGGATATATTCGACCATGTTTTTTGCCAGGAAAGGGATTCCCGGTTCCGTACACCGTTCCCTTACCTGCTCCAAATATTCGGGCAGGTGGTCCCGGCATCTTTTAAACTCAACGTCGTATTGTTTGTCGTATTCGGCCACCACCGAATCGTATTCGGCGCACTTTTTTTCATGATCCAAATCGGATTCAGCCTGTTGTTGAGCCTGCTCCGCTTTGGCGCGCTCATTTTCTTTTTCCTTATCCGCATCGTATTCAAGCATCGCCTGTTCGTATTCTTTTTCCGCATCCTCCTCCATTTTTATAAGCTCGGCTTCATAGTTATTCATATCTGCTTCAAACCGGTCGTCATATTCCTTTTGAAGATTTTCCAGTTCGATAATTTTGTCATTTTCAGCTTTGACGGCTTGTTCAAATTCCAACAGCCTCTGCTTTGCCGCTTCATATCTGGCCGCAACACGCTTGATGGCTGTGTCTTTGATCTGCCTGAGCATATCGGTTTCCACCCCTTGAGAAAGCTCTATTCGGCTTCCTCCCTGATAAGGCACCAAGGCCTCTTTGTCGTCTTTCATATTTTTTAAGATGTTATTTCTTTAAAAAGAACCCGCTTGAATTCCTTTAGCTGTAAATCCATATCCCGAATTTCTTTCGCGAGTATCTGAGCATCGTCAAGTATGGATTGTCCCTCCGCGCCCAATGTTTCCACATCCTTGCCAAGATTTTGCACCTCATCAAGTAGTTTAAGCCCTTGGCCCGCCTTGCTTTCAAATTTTTTGTATGCGGCGACAAAATCGTTCCATTGTTTGCTTAACTCCGGATCATTAGCCAGAGTATCTTCCGCGTCATTTTCGGCGATGGAATCCTTTAGGAAAGAACTGCCCATTTTGCCAAGTGTCCCCGCCCATCCGTCTTTAGCCGCCAACTTGTCGGTAATTTTTTTTGAATTTACCTCCAAATATCTTTCTCCCATAATTAATGCTTTCTTTTTGGCCGCGTCGGTTGTAAATACTTCAACCCTATTTTTTAAATCATCCGCCCCTGTTAACATCTCCCCTTTCCAATTGCCGAAATCCGTACTGATTTTTTCGTATTTTTTCCGGATATCGCGAAGATGTGAGGCGCTTTTTTCAATTTTTGCGGCAATCGGCGATATTTGTGCCTGAATTTCCAAACCTCGGGTTCCTGCCGCATCTTTTGCGACAGATACCGCCTGGTAGGCAACAAGCGCCCCGATTGCAGCGACAGCGCCGCCACCCGTTAAAAGCCCTTTTAAGAAAGGTTTTCGCGTATCGGATTTGGCACTGGAAATTTCTTTATTTTTAGGTGATTCCATAATGGTTATGAAAAATTAAGGCTGTATTATATAATTTTCTTACTTTTTGTCAATTCTTTTACTACTACAGCAAAAATTGAATGATGGAGACAAAACCATTCTAAACAATTTTTTAAGACAAATTCGCTATCGCGGTTCTATTTTCCCCCGCCCCCGAAATCAAGTTTTTTTTCGGCGATGACCTTGATCATACCGTCCTTTAGGTCAAGAGAGCGTTTTGTGACGGGACCGGTTTCCTCGTCAAAATATTCGCGCACCGGAAAACCCGCCTGCGCCAGCAGGAAATACATGGATTCGTAAATACGACGCACCTCGTCGCCGCCGCGCAGTTTCATTTCGCCCAGCTGTCTGCGCTCCCTGCGCGCCCGCTCTAAAATTCCCGGCAAATCTTTGTCCGGATCATCCGCCCGCAAACCTGCCGGATCGTCTCCGCCGCCTTCGCGTAATTTCAAATCCTCCACGGATACCCCCTCCCGCTCGGCGCGCTTTATAATTCCGTTCCAATCCCCTTGAGGAAGTCCGGAAAGACGGGGATATTTTTTTACCAAATCAACGTCGTTTTGTATAATTCCCTCTCCTTCAAGATTGGGTTCCGGCAACTTTTCCGTCATGTTGTTTGATTAGTGGAGCATACCCTACTACAAGAGTTTTCAGCGTGTCAAAAAAAATGGCTCCACTAGAACATATCATCAATATCCACCGACACCCATTGATCCTCTATCTCTGGTTTTCTTTTAAGTTTGATTTCTATGCTTGGTCTTTCCAGATCCTCTCTTCTTTTTTGATGTCCCGCACCGCTGATTCTGGCTTCGCGCACCTGGCGGATGATCAAAAAATCCATGCCGTTCAAATTGAATTGCACCAATCTTTGCTCTCCGATTTCCACTTCATCCATGCCCAGGTCCGCGTATAAAGGGCTATCTTCGTCCGCGTCTATTCTGGCACCCGCCGCTTTTACTTTTCCCAGAATTTCTTCAAACCTGTCTTCGGCCGCCGACATAACGGTATCATCAATCTCACGGAGCGGTTTATCATCGTGCTGCATAATAAATTGGGTTACGTGTGCTTTTATGTTAGCACACCGTTTTTGTATCAAACAGACTTTTTTAAACCAGCAGTAAGGTTGCGAGTCCCAGAAAGGTAAAGAACCCGAATACGTCGGTTGCCGTGGTGATGAAAATGGACGCGGCGGTGGCGGGATCTTTCCCCAGACGTTTGATGACGAGCGGAATGAGAGCGCCGAAAAATCCGGCAACAACCAGATTGACCACCATGGATACGCCGATAACAAATCCAAGCATGGGATTCTGATTCCATAAAATCGCGACAAGGGCCACAATGATTCCGTTGATGATTCCGTTAATCAGTCCGCTGACCACCTCATTTCTGATGGCGGCGCGGCTGTTTTTCAGGTCGATTTCTTTTAATGCAATACCTCGCACCATTACCGCCAGCGTCTGCGTGGCGGCGTTGCCACCCATGCCGGCCACTATGGGCATGTAAACCGCAAGCAAAACCAGTTTGTCTATTGTGCCCTGAAAAAGACTGATTACCGCGGCGGCCAGAAACGCCGTGCCCAGGTTTAAGATCAACCATTTATAGCGGCTCATCACTTTCATTTTGGGGGAATCAAAAACGTCCTCCTCCTGGCGGACACCCGCGAAATCATACAAGGCCTTGGCGGATTGTTTGCTTATGAGGCTGATAATGTCGTCCGAGTAAATCACGCCCAGAATGCTTTCATCCGAATCCAGCACAACAACTTTGTTGTGGGGATTTTGCCTGAATTGTTCAATCACCTTGTTTTTATCCTCGTGATAATAAAGTGTGGGCAGGGGTTTAACAAAACGGCGGGCGCGCGTTTTTTTGTCGTGCAGTGCCAGAACGTGCGCGGGCAGTTCTCCAGTTAGTTCGCCGTCCTCCACAATCAACAGAGTGGGGATTTTACCGGTCCGTTTTTCGTGTTCGCCCATCTGCGTGGCAATGTCCTCAAACGTTGCCGACGGCTCAATTTGCAGGTAATTTAGGTCCATTATTCCCGCCGCGGTATTCGGCTGGAAGCGGAGCAGAAATTCCACTTTTTCCCCGACCGCCGTTTTGAGTGAATCAACAATTGTTTCCCTTCTTTTTTTGCCTTTTATTTCCTGTACCAGATCGGTGGAACGGTCAGGATCCAGGTAGTCCAGAAGCTCAACAAGCTGGTCGTCTTTTAGTCTATTTATAATTTCCTTTCTAATCTCCGGAGGAAGTTCCAACATCAAAAAACTGCGGCGCTTAGGCGGTAGTTCCAGGAATATTTTCATCCTCTCCCCTTTGTCCGCGGCGCTCAGCAGTCTGAATTTTTCCCCACTTAAACCGTTTTTATGCATTTTTTGTTTTTGCGAACTCTCCTCTGTATTATAACATATTTTTTATTTTTTGTATATTTGAGTGATGTAGCTGGTGGTTTCGTCCACGGTGTCTGTTGAATATTCCTCCGAATTTATCGCCCGGATGTGCGCGAGGGAGGAGGCGAATAATTCGTTTTGCAGGCGGGATTGCAGGTATTGGGCTCCTCGGGAGTCTATATTGTTTGGCTGGTGTAGGAGCGTGATTTGCTCGTGGTCGCCTGATTTTATGGCGGCGATTGACTCCAGATCTTTTTGGTCGGCTTGGGGTTTTGGAAGGTAGTGGGAGAAGTCGGTGCTTTGGACAATGAGCGTGGAGGAAGTGTCTATGTTTTGAACCAATGTTTTATACAGGGAATCCAATTCCTCTTTATTGCTGTTGATGCGGATGGCAATCGGGACAAGCGAGGCGGTTGGGAAATGGTGTTTAATGAAGGGCGTTTCGGCGTGGATGCCATGTTCGCGGTTGAATAAATCCGACTCGGTTAATAGATCATTTTCCGCAAGAATTGTTTGTATAAGATTTTTATCCGTCTCCAATGTTCCAAAGACGGTTTCAAAACTTTTGGCGGTGGTGGAAAAAGGAGTGGTGCCGCTATTAAAGTGGTCGGGGCTTAGAAGGATGATTGTTTTATATTGATTTGATGAGATTTTTTGGAATGTTTCGGCGATTAAATCCTTGGCCAGCAGGTGGTGAGGAACCGTTATGCCGGTGACTTTTTGATACGATTCGCCGGCCGATGGCTCGGTTTGTTTAATTACGGTCAGGAAAAAGTTTTTGTCTTTGTAGATGGTGCGTATTTCACCCGGGGAATGCGAAGGGGGCGGCTCCGCAGGAGCCGCCCCGTTAAACAATATCGTCAGTATCTGAATAATCGCCAGTATCGCTTTCATGTACTAATCGGCTAATAAGTGATTATACCAGAAGTTCTTTTCGGGCATCTTGGAAGAGTCGGTATAAACCCATTCCTCCCAGCTTTCATCGGTATATCTTTCTCCACCCAGAGGTCCGGTGGTTTCATAGTGGTTGAAAGTGAGACCGGTGGTTAAGCGCGGGCTGCCTTCGTTGGCCACATAGGCGATCATCACATACGGTCTGCCGACAGCTTCGTACAGGATTTGGCTTTTTAATACATCCGTGTGAATGTCGGCAATCATGGCCGCGCGTTTTTCCTCTTCATCCATCATAACGTCGCCCATGTCTTCCATGGGGGCCGCTATCCATTCCAGATCTTCGGTTCTTAATTTTTCGTATTCTTCATCGGTGATTTGCTCCCCTTTCAGTTCTTTTTCGGCAATCATCGCATAGAAATCAACCGCCTCTTCCAGCTTTTCCAATTTGTAAATCTGGTCGGAAAGCAGGTCGTTGGCTTCGAATCCCTGTCTTGTGAAGGTAACCAGTCTTTGCAGTTTGTACCAGAACTCCATGTTGGGTTCCACAAAGCCTTTCACAACCGGAGGAATATCTCCTTCGTCAAATCCGGCGCCCATTTCGGCGTAGCTCTGTTTGGCGTATAGAAGAGTGTCGTGCTTAAGTTCGGTGTAGGAGCCCAGAAAGGTTTGAATCTGCTTTTCCATGTATGCCTGCGATTGCATGAACAGAGGGTATCCGTCGCCGTATTCGCCGGTTAATGTTCCCAATAACTCCAGCCAGGCACTGCCCATGGACATGAACCAGCTGTCGTCGGTAACCGCCGCTATGTCGGCGGCTATTTCGTCCAGTTTACCGTTGAACGCTTCTATTTCCGCGGACGCAAAACCAAAGTCCTGCATCAGAACATCCCCGGAAAAAGCTTTTGCCGTTTCGTCACCGAAAGCGGCGTTTACAAAAAGCGCGGACGGTGTGGAAGGCAGATTAACCTCGCTTATTTCGTCTCCGGCCGTAAGGCTGTTTAATATCCAGGCGTCGTAGGTAAAGCGCTGGCCGAAAATTCTGAATCCCTTTGTGGCGTTGAGTAAATCCTCTTTGGTCATGCCAAAGACCTCTTCGCTAACAATGGCGTCGGATAGAATTTTTGGAGGTTCCAGTTCGTTAAGGTTCATAATCAGTGCGTCTATTTTGGCCTGATCGACGGCGACAGTGGCGCTGATTTCTATGTCTCCGAGCGTATCAACCACGTAATCCCTCCAGACCGAATAAATAACGTCGTCGGCTTGTCCGGCATAGAAGCCGGTGATTTTCATGATTTCGTTCCAGGGTTCCAGTACGGACGGATCGGACATCAGCCAGCTTAAAATCAATGTGTCCTGCACGCCGACTTCCTCCCCGAATATGTAGGTGCTTCTGCCCAGGTACATCATGGCGCGGAAATAAGCGCGGAGAGATGATGTTTTTGTGTAGTGACTGCGGGGGGTGAACTGTGTGTAGTCGGTGATAAGGTCTTTATAGTACTGGCCGAACAATGGCGATTTGCCCAGGTCGGACGCCGCGTAAATATCCGTAAGTTCCTGCTCCATGGCGGAATAGAGTTCGGTGGAGAATCTTGACCTGTACGTTTCCAACCAGGCTTTGGCGTTGGCGATACCGTCAATGGTTTTGTCCTCCTCGTTCCAGTTGAACTGGGCTTCGGTGGTGTCAAAGTAATCGGGTTTTTCCCACTGGGCGTTTTCCACGAGGGCCCGCGCCACGGTGATCTGTGCGGCGATGTTTTCGCATCTGAAGGCCACGGTTGTGTCTAACGACCCGTCCATGCAGGCGAGGGCGCGGGCCTGCAGATTTTCGGCGAATGTCCTTAATTTTGCCCCCAATTCCTCTTTCTCCAGTTTTTCCAGAGTGTTTTCAAAGTACTTGTGGAATGCATGCAACACCGCGTCCGTGGTAATCAGCTTGGCATTTTGAGGTTCGCGGTCCATTTCGTTATATCTGCCGCCGATTTCATCCAACACTCCAAGCATTTCATCGTATTCGGTGTAATAGTTGAAGTCATTGAACTTGGTGTCTTCCAAAGGAACCAATACAAACTTATTTTGTTCCAACAAAGCCTTACGCTCCGCGGAAAGATCAACTTCCAGGAAATTCATCACTTCATCATAGTTGGACGCGGAAGCCACGCTTGTCTGCGTTTCATTGATGGACGCGGAGAAATTCATGGTTTTAAGTACCGGAATGTCGGAGGAAAAAGTATCAATAACGGAAGATGAAAGTTTTGCAGGCGCAACCGTTGTAAGACTTGCCTCTCTTTCTTTGATTATTTCGTAAGTCACAACCGTATCCCCGTTTTCTCCGTAACTTTCAAGTAAATATGCTTCCTGTGTTCCATCCTGATATTTGTTCAGACGGGTGATCATATCCGCCATCTGGCCACGGGTAAGACCCGCTCCGAAAGCTAAAATTTCATGAGGAATCATGTTGTATCCGCTCGCAGTATCCACATAGCGTTTATACCATGGATCGCTTACCGCCCCTGCCTCAAGATCGTATCCCAGTTCGATGATTTTTAAAGCCTCCACAAAATTAACAGTTAGCGCGGGTTTGAAAGTGCCGTCCGGATAACCCTCCACAATGCCGAGTGCTTTGGCGGTACATACATACTTAACATACCAGTCGTCCCCGGAAACATCCGGAAAACATGAAGTCGCGGCGCCCGACATGTCGGCATCGGAAGCCTCAAGAATAATTTTCAAAAGTTCAGCCCTGTTAATGGTCTGATTTGGTTTGTAGGTGCCGTCGGGGTAGCCTTCAACCACTCCCTCGCCCACCAGAAATGTAATGGCGTTCTCGTAAGTTGTGCCGCCAATGTCGCTTAATGAGACGGTTTCAGCCGCGTTGGACAGCCAAAATCCCCCCATCAGCGAAAAGAGCGTAACCCCCGCGAGAAGCGCAGAAATTTTTCTTTTCATTGAAAAGAGTTAAGAAATACGTCGGTTATTTTAACACGCTTTCTGCAAAATATCTTACAATTTTTTTATTTTTAAGGTATAAAGCTTAATCCGCACCAATTTTTTATTCGATTAACTTAATTTTTATGGAGGGAACTCTGCCAATTGTGGAAATTGCCGCTCTGGCCACCGGTCTGGCGGTGATTACGATTGAAGCAGTGATTATCGTGATGCTGCGCAATCACATCCAGGCTTTGAATTCGCATTTTACCGCTACGGACGAGCTGATCGGAAGGTTTGAAAATGAGATTAACGGTCATCTTGATCACTTAAACCAGCATTCGCACGAAATTGAAATGATGTTGCACACAATTTGCGACCACGAAGAGGGACTGCACGAAAGAGGCTCTTTGAAAAGGAGTCTGACGAATGAAAAGATACCGGAGGGCAAAGTTTTGACCGGTTGAATATTACATTACCTGCACAGCGCCGCGACCGCGAAGAATATCGGTCTGAGATGCGGCAGAAATCAAAGTAAAACGGACATAGCTGCTTATCGGAAGGAAGTGACCGGTTGCTACACTACGAACTTTAGAAGTATGCTCTTGGTTAAATATGGTAAATGTTTTTTTCGATTCTCCAAAAAAATCAAGAATGTATTTTTCGGGATTGTGTTCACCGTTTTTTTTAGCCAGCTCATAGACGCGTAACGATTTTTGCATTGCCGCGGCATACTGAGTGTCGCTGATAAGGCGCATGCCATTGTCCCGATAATATTTTTCACAGGTTCTAAGTTGCCAACCGTCTCTTTGTAAATCGGGTCTTTGATCGAAAACCAAAGCTGGATACTGCACCATATCCACAATGCTCACACTCACTTTCCCGGGGTTTCCAGACCATGAGTGACCAGGATCAAATTTAACTTCATTTTGGTTATCGTAATTCTGATCGTTCATAGCGTCTATTATCTCCGTCATGGATTTGTCAGGAACGATTATTAGACCCGGCTTGCTCATGACCGTCGCGATTTTTTCCAGCTTTACAGGACCCAGCGCAAGAAGATTTTTGATGATTTCTTCATGTGTGGGGACTTTTACCTCCGGATCCAGTTCTTGAGCGGTGGCCACGGCTTCCCGGTAACTTTCCTTACTGACCATTTCGATCAGTTTTTCCTTTAAATCTTTGTTTTCGGTTGCATCGGGGGAAAGTGTGAGGCGGCTAATAATTTTTTTATACTGTACAACCGGCCCTAATTCTTCTCTGACTTCCATAACCAGCGGCTTTATTTTGTCTTTCAATTTGCGGCACTCTTGGAATGCGGTGTCGCGGGTTTTATGGTTGTGGACGGCAAATTCCAGGGCTTCTTGGTATTTGTTGCGAAACTCCGCGTGTTTTTCGCGCAGGGTTTGAATTTGTTCATGCCATTTTTTGCATTTCTCACGCATTTTTCATCGGGTGAATTAGTCAGTAAATTATATCAGTTTTTGCCTGATTTGACCACTTGGCGATGTTTTTGGATTTTGTCAGAACAGGTCCGGACCGGATCGGGCACAAAAATAGAAATGGCTTATTGACTGATAATAATAGTCATAATTCTGTGCGCACGCACAGGAAGAATTGTTTTTAAGCTCATCAATAAGCCGTTTTGAAAATATAAAACCGCATGGCTTATTCAAATCTTATTTTCGCCCGAAAAAATGCACGTGCATCACTTTCCACCGCCCCTCCAAGGCAAAGACCAAGCCGGCCCAAGCTCCGGGATTGCCTTTTTGGGAGTGTGGCGGAGGGGGTAAAGCCTAAGCTTTTTTGACCCTTAGCGCGGCGCAGAACGAACCACCAGCATTGAGAAAGTACGCAAAGTTCCCGTCGATACCACTGTTGAGGCCACGGAACGCAAGGCCGGATTTTCTAATATCAGCAGGTGTTTCCAGCCATACCCAGCCATTTACCACTCTTAATTGCTCATAAAGCTCTTTATCGGCCAGTTCAACACCCATGGACGCTGCGATATCCACTGCGTTACCGTTTGCATTGTTCTTCGGGCGATCCGTCTGGGCTTTTTGATCGTACATAATTTTTCTGTGTTCCTCCGCAATTTTAGCAATATCTGTTTGAGCGGAACGGAACTGAATCTCGCCATCATTCTTTGCACGAAAAACATTCATTTGATGACCTTTTTCGTCCAACGCCATTAGCTTGTTTATGGCATCGGGACTGGCCATGAGTGCTTTTTCCACATCCTCCCATTTTATGCCTTCATGTAGCTCCGGCAATTCATCAAAGCGGGTTTTTAGCATGGCCAGCTCCGCCAATTGCTCTTTGGTGAGGCGCGGGAAGTCTTCCCGCAGTTCCATGACCAGCGGTTTGATTTCGTTGAAAAGTTTTCGGCATTCCGTAAATGAAGTCTCGCGAATTTTGGGGTTTTGGGCGGCGAATTCCAGGGCTTCCGCGTACGTTTGCATGAACTCCGCGTGTTTTTCGCGCAGGTGCTTCAGTTGCTCACGCCATTTTTTACAGTTTTCGTTCATTTTTCACCGGGTGAATTTATTATATTATTATATATCATATTTGCCCCACGGTCTATTTGCTTGGGTTTTATGTGTTCCCGGGAACAGATTTATTTTAGTGTAAGCGGGGGCTGTGCCCGGGAACAACTTTTTTGCTAATTGGAAAATAATAATAAGGTTCCAAGAAAATTTAAGGTTTAAAGCCTAAACTTTTTTGACCCTTAGCGCGGCGCAGAACGAACCACGATCAAGGTGATTGTACGCATTGAACTGATTGAGCCCACCGTTGCGGCCACCGAGCGCAAAGCCGGTTTCTCTAGTATCGGCAGGTGTTTCCAGCCATACCCAGCCATTATTTACTCGTAATTGTTCATAAAGTTCGCGGTCAGCCAGATCAACACCCATGGACCTCGCGATATCCACCGCGTTACCATTCGCTTGTTCCTGCGGGCGATCCGTCTCGGCTTTTTGATCGTACATAATATTTCTGTGTTCCCCCGCAATTTTAGTAATATCTGTTTGCGCGGAACGGAACTGAATTTCGCCGTCATTCTTTGCACGAAATACATTCATTTGATGACCTTTTTCGTCCAGCGCCCGCAGTTTGTCAATGGCGTCGGGAGATTTTTTGAGTGCTTTTTCCACATCCTCCCATTTGATGCCTTCGTGCAGCTCCGGCAGTGCTTCAAAGTTGGTTTTTAGCAGTTTCAGCTCCGCTTTTTGCTCTTTGGTGAGGCGCGGAAAACTATCCCGCAGGTTCATGACCAGCGGTTTGATTTCGTTAAAGAGTTCACGGCAAAGGGTAAATGAGGTTTCGCGGACTTTTGGGTTTTCTTCTGCAAATTTCAGTGCGTCCGCGTACGCCTGCCCGAACTCCGCGCGTTTACCACGCAGGTGTTTCAGTTGTTCATGCCATTTTTCACAGTTTTCGTTCATAGTTCACCGGGTGAATTAGAAACCTAAGCTTTTTTGACCCTTAGCGCGGCGCAGAACGAACCACCACCATCGTGATTGAACGCATTGCTCTTGCTGATACCAAGTAAGCTGCCATAGAACGCAAAGTCGGTTTTTCTGGTTTTGGCATCTATTTCCAGCCATACCCAGCCATTTGGTATTCTTAATTGTTGATAAAGCTCTCTGTCAGCCAGTTCAACACCCATGGACCTCGCGATATCCACCGCATTGCCATTCGCTTGTTCCTGCGGGCGATCCCTCTCGGCTTTTTTATCGTACATTATATTTCTGTGTTCCGGCGCAATTTTATTAACATCTGTTTGCGCGGAACGGAACTGAATTTCGCCATCATTCTTTGCACGAAATACATTCATTTGATGACCTTTTTCGTCCAAAGCCATAAGTTTGCTTATGGCATCGGGTGAAGCAATGAGTGATTTTTCCACGTCCTCCCATTTGATGCCTTCATGTAGCTCCGGCAATTCATCAAAGCGGGTTTTTAGCATGACTAGCTCCGCCTTTTGCTCTTTGGTCAGCCGGGGAAACTGTTCGCGCAATGCCATTACCAGCGGTTTGATTTCGTTAAAGAGCACTCGGCAACGGGTGAATGAGGTTTCGCGAATCTCGGGGTTTTGGGCGGAGAATTCCAGCGCGTCCGCGTACGTCTGCAGGAACTCCGCGTGCTTTTCGCGCAGGGTTTTAATTTGCTCATGCCATTTTTGGCAGTTTTCGTTCATTTTTTAATTTTACATTACCTCAACCACCCCACGCCCGCGAAGGTGTTTGGTCACATCATCGGGATTATGCCAGCTAAAGAAGACCATACCATCGGTTGGAAAGAAATCACCGCTGGCAACGTTTTCAATATCGGTATTCTGTTCTTGATTAAAAATCGTAACGGTTTTATGCGAATCTTCGGAAAAATCCATAATTTGATTTTGGGGATTTGCTCCACCCTTTCTTTTTGCCAGCTCATAGGCGCGTAGCGACTTCTGCATTCCCGTCGCGTACTGGAGATCATTCGCAAGCCGCATGCCGTTGTCGCGAAAATATTTTTCGCAAACTCGGAGCTGTTCTTTATTTAGCTGTTCATCCGGTTTTTGACCGGGCACAACCGCGGGATTGGGAACCATATCCATAATACTTACACTTACTTTTCGAGGTCTTTCAGGCCATTTAATACCTTCCATTAAATATGTTTCCGCTTGATCATCATAATGCCGATTTGCGCTCATTCCTTCACTCAGTTCCGTCATGGATTTGTCCGGAACTATTATCAAACCCGGTTTGCCCATAATTCTTGCGATTTTTTCCAGTTTTTCCGGGTCCATCGCGAGCAGGTTTTTGATGATTTCTTGATGTGTGGGGACTTTGACATTTGGATCCAGCTCTTTGGCTGTGGTGACCGCTTCTTGGTAATTTTCCACACTCGCCATTTCCTGCAGTTTTTCCCGTAATTTTTTGTTTTCTCGGGCGTCGGGGGAAAGTGTAAGGCGGGCAACAATTTGTTGAAACTTAAAAGCCGGATTAAATTCCTCTTTGATTTCAAATACCAGCGGCTTGATTTTATCTTTTAGTTTGCGACATTCTTGGAAGGCGGTGTCACGGTATTTGGAGTTTTCTTCGGCAAATTTTAGGGCATCCGTGTATGCCTGCCCGAACTCCGCGCGTTTACCACGCAGGGTTTTGATTTGATCATGCCATTTTTGGCAGTTTTCGTTCATTTCCGTTTAGTTGGCGTCCTGTGAACCGCATTCCTCTGCGATGTCGGCTTCCAGGTCTTTGATTTCACCGTCCACCCATTCGCCAAAACGGGCATAGCCTTCTTTTTCTTTTTCAAAGATTTCATCTTTGTTGCGGTCAATTACCGTGTCCGCGGTTTCGACACCTTCCATAATAAGGTGTTCGGTTTCCGTTTCACGGGATTCCGGTGTGGGATTTGATGTTGTCATGTGTGGTTTGGTTAGTTTGTAACTATTTATTTTTATTATGATTCGCTTCTCAAGCGGCTTTGCCTATTTTATCAATCAAAGACGCTGTCATTTTAATGCGATCCTCCACCGGCGATTCCGCCGCTTCGCGCGCTTCCACTTCGGTGATGGCGTCGGCCTCCAGCATGATTTTGAGCACCATGTCGCAGAATTGTCCTGCCACCTCCAGGTACTGTTCATAGCTTAAAGAGGCCATATATTCGGCGTCGTTGATGCGCAGGCTGATTATTTGTGTATTGAAAGCCGTAATTTTGCCGGTGATTTCCAGAAGTCGGTCAATATTTTCAATTTCCTGGTAAGAGTTTTCGCTTTTATCCGTTTCCCTTCCGGCAAAAAATTTGGCGGGATCAAACGCCTCGCGTATCTGCTCCAGCGCGTCGCGCACCTCTTGTTCCCTTTCGGCCAGATTTTTTTGCATGTCTTTCTTTTTATTCTCCTCATCAGTCGCGTCCGCAATTTCCTTGTATTCCGCAAGTTTTCGGGGGGGGAGATAACCAAAAATCAACTGCATGGTTTCCAATGAATTAAAGTAGCGCATTTCATAGTCCCCTTCCTCCCCGGCCGGCTTTAACAAAGAAACGTAATCGCCGTTGATATCCACTTTTGCGTATTTTGGCAGAGACAGAATGTTGAATCGGCTTATTTTCTGCTTGAAGTCATTCAGGTCGCCGGCGGTATTTATTTCGCGCCAGCCCTCCCCAAGGAAGAAATATTTGTTCAGGACTGAATAGACAATGGCCATTTCCTCCGGTTGGATATCAAGCTCTTTTACAAACTTAAACACGTAATATTCAATATCCATAGCCATGTTGTCGTTCAGGTAGGAGGCAACTATTTTATCCAGAAGCTGACGCATGGTCAGATTGGTTTTGCGCAGTTTGGCAATCAGATCCGTAGCAGTTTCCACGCCCGTCCATCTTTTAAGCTCATCGGTGATGGGGAAATCGTCGGGATTAATCCTCTCTTCAAATATGTTCATAATCAGTCGGGCGGCCGCGCTCAAGCGGTACAAATCCTTGAAAACGGAATAGGGGTCGTCCTTTTTTACCAGCAGACGACAGCCCATTCTTTTATTGAGCAATTTGGCCAGCAGAACCTGAAATATCTGATCCGTTTTGGCCACCTCTTTCTGCCTTTGAAGTGTTCCCAGTTTCAGTTCCGGAATGTTTCCTTCGGCGTCCATGAACTTTTCGCTTAATTTATCCAGTTCCAGCCTTTCTTCAAAAACACCGCTGAGGCTGGACGTATATACCGTCTGGGGCAGGTAGCCGACTTTAATTGGATGGATGCGGGAAAGGGAGGCGGGATCCATGTCGTTGTAGCGGGCGTCTTTGTATCTACCACCGGTGTTACCGGTCCAGATTACGCAGTATCCCTCTTTTACGGTGATTTCCTCTTCGTCACTGCGGACACCGATTTTTTCCCCGATTTTTTTAGTCATCAGGTCGTTAAAGGCGATGATCACTTCGGGAGTGATGGCGTTGGCTTCGTCAATTATCAACGGTCGTCCCTCTTTCATGGCCTTGTACATGGCCCCAATCACATATCTGCCCTGTACCTGATTTT
This sequence comes from Candidatus Altimarinota bacterium, assembly GCA_041738505.1. GTDB lineage: Bacteria > Patescibacteriota > Gracilibacteria > UBA1369 > UBA1369 > JBGSPQ01. Next base: position 31,111 of record JBGSPQ010000043.1, read on the forward strand.
CAAAGGTTGCATCAACCATTCTTTTGATTTCCTCTTTTTGTGATTTATCAATATCCGGCACATTTTGCTCTTTTTTGCGCGTGGCAATTATTTGTTCAATAATTTTCGCTTTTTCCCCAACCAGCATGCCAATCATGTCTCCGGTTTTTTCGCCCTCCTCAAAATTCCTATCGCTGCCAAATTCCTTTAACTGATCGTTTACAAAATCCACCGGATTCCTTTTTTCGATTTTCAGTTCCTCGGTAAAGCGTTCGGGCTCCAAAAATTTGTTGCCGGCCACTATTATCGGCTCTTTATGGAAGCGAGTCCGGGCAAGATGTACGGCTATGGCCGTTTTGCCTGTGCCGTAATCCCCGTGAAGATAGACGGTGGTGGGGGGATTTTTGGTAAGACTGACCATGGCTTCCTCTATCACTTCTTTAACATATGCGGTTTCCACGATTTTGCCGCCTGCCATCAGGGCGCGCATATGTTTGAGTTCCTTATTGTAATTTACATAAGCCGTAAGGGCGTCGGTGTTGACCATATTGCCCAGTTCAGCGTGCAGTTCGCGCGGAGAGCCGGTTTGTTTTTTTGTATTCTCCCCGAAAATTTCGCTGTCCATTTCGGCTTCCAGCTCATCAATTTCACGTATCTCTTCTATATCCAATCCGGATATTTGGGCGGTCTCTTGTTCCGTATATAGCCCGGTAACGATTTTGGCCGCTTTAGCGGAATCAACCCCCGTTTTGATTGTCTTGAGGTTTTTAAGGACCTCACGGATTTTTTTTGCCACCGATTTAATAAAAATCATTACTTTTTCCCGGCCCCCCTCTTCCAGTATTTTTTCCGCCGCATTATGCAGGTTCAGGCTTTTCTTAATCAGCAACAGCAGTAACCTTCTTTGCCCCTTGGTTTTTGCTTTGGCCGCCTCTAAAACCTGCTTCTCATTCATTTTGGAATTTTGCCCGAATGTTGTTTTATTCTTTTGATATTGAGCGGCAACCACTGCCTTGGAGAACATTTTCCAGTTTTCAACAAGCAGGTTCATGGTTATAGCGGACAGCCCAACAGCCTCGGCATCCTTGGAGTGGCGCATTATTGCAAACCGCGTCTTTACTTTTTCTTTGTCATCTTCGGACATTTGTTCTCCGGCAAGGTATTCCACCAGCATTTCTTCCGCTTCTTTGGCATTTCCCGAACCGTTTAGAATCTCTTCCAGTTTTTCGCGCGGCACCGGCATGTTTTCCGGCAGAAAAAAGTCGGAAGCAATAAGATCTTCATATGTGATGATTTCCCTGATTTCATCCATCATGCTCAATATCTCCTCCCTCATAAACTTGAGCATAAGAACATCGGCCTCCAGCTCCACGGCTTTTTCTATTTTGGACGTATCCGCGCCCACCGCACGGAGCTGTTCCATTATTTCACGGCCCATTTCGTCGGAGCGGAGTAGGGGGGGATTTTTTTTGTTTTCCGATGATGTCATTTTTTTATGTTAATCTTTATATTATATAGTTTTTTTGTCTTTTTGGGAACCGGTAATGCTGGAAATAATCGGCTTTTGCACCTCCTCCATGACTACAGTCTGAAGAAATCCGGCGAATTTTTCCACGATTTGCGAAGCGTTGTCGGCGGGAATCACTTTGTCCGCCCCGTGCCTTTTGGCAAGAGCATTCAGCGCCCCTTCGCCCCCTATGGCGAAGCCTCCAAGCCTGATACCACCTTCTTTTAAACGACGGATGGCGGCCTCGGCGATTTCGGTACCTTGAATGGCGCCGTCGGAAATCTGTAAAACCACATCGGTAAGTTTGCCCTCACGGATTGCTCTTTTCAGCTCCGGGCTTCTTTCGTATTCATCTATCAACGCCGGCCAGAAATCCGCGTCGTATGTATTGTCTTCACCGCAGTCTATTTTCCCGAAGGCGGCGATGGTGGCCACCTGTTCCTGATCGCGGTCGGGTGACGGCAATATACTGATTTCGCGCGGATGTGCGTGCAGGAATTTAAAATTCTTAACGGCAAAAGGTTTCACCAAACGCGACCCGGAGCCGAAACTTGTTATTTGCACGTCGCAGACCAGATCCATATCCGGGGTATACGAATCCCCCAGCACCGCGCGGAGTTCGTCCTTAAACTGGGAACGGAGCGAGCGAAGCGAGCTGTTCAAAAGCATTATGGCCATGCGGATTTGTTCAATGTTGTCTGACATACTTCCGGAATTATCCACCACCAGATGCAAGCGGAGCATTTTGGGGCGGAGTTCTGTGCGAATTCGTTCCACCCAAAGTTGTTTGATGCGTTTTTCGTCCATATCCACTCCGTATTCAGCTTCCGGCAGGTAGCGCTGGGCTTTTTTTATGTCTATTTTGCCGCGGGTGTAGTATTTGTCTTTCTCAATGGATACCACTCGCGCGATGTTACGCACCACTTCGCGCCAGCTTTTTGCCATTTTTTCGGCAAATGGAGCGATCTTTTTTTCCAGTTCGTTGTACATGGCTACTAGAGCGGCGTCGGCCTGAGCATGATCTTCCGAAGGCGTTTCCTTTTTCGCTCCGGTGCTTTTGCTACCCGCCTCCCTATGTTTTTTTAGAGCGTCTTCCAGTTTTTTATTTTTTTTGATTTTATTTTGCTTGTCGCGGTAGTCTGCGGTTTCGGAAGTTTTTTTAAAGGCGTCGGCATTTTCTTTACGTTCGTCTTCTTCCAGGCTTTCTTCCAGCGCGTCTATCATGTCGCCGAAAATTTTCCTTACATCATCCGGGTTTGCGGGAGTCTTTTTCTTGCTTCCGCTTTCCTCGCCGGATTCGTCGCTTTCATTTGATTCATCATCTTCTTCGGCCGATTCTTCCGATTCTTCATCCTTTTCTTCTTTTTTCGGTTCGTCTTTTGGGGAATCATCATCCAAATTTTTATATTTTATTTTTTTCGGTTTTTGTTTTTTCCCTTGTTCGTTTGACGGCTGTTTTTTCCTTATGATGACCAGATTCGCGACCGGATTTTCAACGTTCGTTTCATCGCCGGTAAATTCGACATCACGTCCGTTGATTAAGGTGGCCATGGCTGTTTTGACATCTTCAAAATACGCAACATCAACAGACGTTACGTTTCCGTCTCCGTCCGTGTATACTTTTTTGATTATTCCCTTCCTGCCGGTGCCTCTCTCTTCCACTTCAACCCCTTCTTTCCAGGGGGCGTTGAGGTCTTCTTCGGGCGGTTCGCCTTCCTGCGGCTCGCCCTCATCGCCTTCCTGCGGCTCACCCTCTTCGCCTTCCTGCGGCTCGCCCTCTTCACCTTCTTGCGGCTCGCCGTGCTGTTGCGACTCCGGAGGCAGTTTTAAATCAAAGCTATCGTCCAATATGCAAAAAAGGCTGAAAATGGGCTCAATCGCTCTGCGCATTATGGCCGTCCTTTGAGTGTACGATCTGGCAAAAGGTATTTCCGTCCGATCTTTTTTCCCGAAATCCAACTCTTTAAATTTATTGAATATCTCTATCAGGGTAAGGCGGCGGGCATCTTTTATGCCCAATTTTTCCAGATTGATAATGAATGAGTTCCAGGCTTCGCCTACAACATTTTTGGCCTTTAGCGCATGGGGCGGAAAGACATTGTGGACAACGTCGTAATCGGTTATGGAAACGCCTTTTGCACCTTTGGAATATACCGGCACGGATTGAGCGCTTGCCATGAAATCCGTGTAGCGCTTTAATTTTTCGGGTTCGGATGCGTATTTTTGCATCACCGCCGTAAGCAGGCGTTTGTAGAGTTTTGGCAGAGGTTCACGGAAAACGGCCGCCACAGGAGCAGGAACTTTGTATTTGCCGTTTTTAAACTCCTCTCCATCATATATATCTTCGGCTTTCATCACCCCCATCTGGGTTTTGATGAAAAAAGTCAGGAATTGCGATGTCAGCTTGTCCATATCCGCCAGTTCGGATGTATCAAACCCTTTTTCATAATCGGCGGCTTTCAGCAGACACAGGTCTCCGGCACCTTTTTCGGTTTTTTGCGGGCGCGGATTACCGGTTTTGGGATCGGGAAGCATGGCGTAGTCGCCTTCCCCTTTGGCAACTTTTTTAAAAAGCTGAAAAAACTTCTCTGCGTATAAATCCAGGATCTCTTTTTTGGCGCGCGGCGACTGGAATTGAATGGTATTGGAGACCATGTAATTGACAATGGCGTCCTCCATGATGTTGTAAAAATTGGCATAGGTACCGCCCAATCCCACAAATTTTCCCGGGGTGTCCGCGGATTCAATCTTTTTGCCGGCCATGTATTTGAAATGCTCCAACAAATTCAATTTGCCGGCTTTGTCGTTTTCCAGAGTGGTTTTAAAGTGGGCGATTTCGTGCAGGAGGGCGAAGAAAATCTGATCCATGGACATGGCGCCGCTTTCCAGTTCGTCTTTGTGCTTTTCCACGGCTTCTTTAAAGGCTTTTACCCCCAGACAGATCTGATTCTTTTTGGGTGAGTAGTAGAACCAATCGCCGTAAACGATTTTAAACTTTTCGCCGCGAATGTTGAAAAAATACTGCAAAAAATCCTCATGCGCGCTAACCCATTCCCGCATTTGCTCTTTGTAGGGTAGCAGTTCGGGAGGGAGGACGGGTTCGGAGGATTTTTTGGGTTTTGACGCGGCCGGCTTTTGGTGGATGGCGGGCGCGGTGGTTGCTCCGGCGGGCTCAGGGGTGGGCGAATCGGCGGTTTCTTCCCCGGTTTTAGCCGCAACTTCGGCGCGGATGCGCCTGACCTGCGAATCGGGGGCGGATTCAATTTCCTCCTCATCGGGGGAATGCGCTTCGGGAGAGAGACTTGCCGGCGGTTGAGACGATAGTATTTCATCACCGTTTAGCTCATTTCCATCTGTTGTTGTAGGTTTTTTGCTCATAAAATTGTTCATTTAATATTCACCGAGGGGCGGATGCCGTAATTGTCAGAATCTGAGGTCGGATCGAGTCCGAACAGATCGATTCCACGTTTGTCCGGATGGTGGTCCAGATGCCAGTTCGCGGTCGGCACTCCGTGCAAAGAATCATTATAACTTTCTGTCAAAAATGCACCTCTCCATTCACCATTCTCATAATCCATCAAAACGGTTTTTTCTTCATCTAATAAGAAGGTTAACTGCATCCACAAATACTGTTCGCAGGTCTGACCTCTTTCATGTCTGTAATTTTTCGTTTCTTCCATCATTTCTTTATCCTGCATCGCGGCATGAAATTTTTGTATTTCCGGTATTCCCGTTTGCCCCCTTATACAGCTCCCCTTTCTATCTATCTGCTTCCTTCCACCAATTTCTTGACTCGCTTCCGGTATCACCGGCATATCTTCCACAAAGCAAATTTGCCAAGCGCCATTTATTTTAATCGATTCCTCTTTGTTCATTCCCCCGTGGTTTTTTTGGTCATATTGCTTTGGATAATATACCATCTGACTTTCATCCCACCCCTCCCAGATAAGCACGGGATAATGGGTTTCTGCGCGATTAAATTCAACTTTCTCGCCTCCGGCGCCAAAAATACCCTTGTTTGGGTTACTGCTCCCGTCCGGATTCAACCCCGTTTGATCAAGTTCTTTTACTTTCTCCTTAAACCTCCTCGCCATCGTTTTCAAATCATATCCAAACGGCACAATCAGCATTTTGGTGAATCCCTGCGCACTTTTTTCTTTGATTATTTCTTGATTTTCGGGCTTTCGTAATGTCTTATGCACCTCTTTCCAGGATGGCATCGGGTATTTTTTCCCGCCGCGTTCAATTGCCGGCATTCTGTGCACGTGCACGGATTCGCTCCCCTTTTTGGCCTTGCTTAAGCCGTTTTGATTTTCGTCAATATTTTCACCCGCCTCAAACAACCCCGACTTCCACGCAACATCCACCTGCGATTCGTACTGTTCCTTCAAATTCAAATGATTCAACTCCGGTGCGCCGTTCATTGCCCTAAATCTGCCGATTTCCGTGTCCGCCCCGTCCAGCAGATTCCTGATCTCCCGATAAAGAGGTCTGCATTGACCAAAATCACGCTTTTTGAGCCCGTCTTCATACACACGCCCAAACTCAGCTCGCTTTTCTTTGAGCTGGTACAGTTCATCATACAATTTTTTGCAGTTTGCGTTCATTTTTCACCGGGTGAATTTATCTATTTATTATATCAGTTTTTGACTGATTTGACCATTTGGCAATCATACCAGGTCTCAGAGACGCCTATGTTTCCACTCCCCCACCGCCGCACTCCCAAAAAGGCACCGGTGTCGGTTTTCTCCTGCGGAAAACCGCACCTATTGCCTCGCGCAGGCTGCCCCGCCAAGGCGGGGACCAAGCCAGCCTGCGCTCCGGGATTGCCTTTTTGGGAGTGTCGCGGTGGGGAAAAGCCTAAGCTTTTTTGACCCTTAGCGCGGCGCAGAACGAACCAATAACATTGCGATAGTTCGCAAATTTCTTGCTGATACCATCGTAGCTGCCATTGAACGCATATCCGGTTTTTCTGGTAGCGGCATCTGTTTTCAGCCATACCCGACCATTTTTTACTCGTAATTTTTCATAAAGCTCTTCATCAGCCAGTTCAACACCCATGGACTTTGCAAGATCCTCTGTATTACCATTCACATTGAAGTGTGGGTAATCCGTCTGGGCTTTTTTATCGTACATAATTGTTCTGTGTTCTTCCGCAATTTTTGTAACATCCGTCTGAGCGGAACGGAACTGAATCTCTCCATTCTTTTCCCCAAACACAGTCATTTCATGGCCTTTTTCGTCTAACGCCATAAGTTTGTTTATGGCATCGGGAGAAGCTATTAGTGCTTTTTCCACTTCTTCCCATTTTATTCCTTCATGCAGATCGGGAAGGGAATCAAAGTTGGCTTTTAGCAGTTTAAGCTCCGCTTTTTGCTCTTTGGTGAGGCGGGGAAAGTCTTCGCGCAGAGCCATGACCAGCGGTTTGATTTCGTTGAAGAGTTCGCGGCAACGAGCGAATGAGGTTTCGCGGATTTGGGGGTTTTGGGCGGCGAATTCCAGGGCTTCCGCGTATGTTTGCAGGAACTCCGCGCGTTTTTCGCGCAGAGTTTGAATTTGCTCATGCCATTTTTGGCACTTTTCGTTCATAGTTCACCGGGTGAATTTATCGGATAATTATATCAGTTTTTGCCTGATTTGACTATTTGGCAAACAACCTTCCGCGTTGGTCAATGTGGAAGGTTGTTCGGAGACTGATCGTCTGTGAGTAAATAGCGGTAGGGTTTGTTTGCCCAGACGGGGCCGGCGTAGGAGACGCCGATGCGCGGGGTTGTTTGTATAAGTTTTTTGTGCGGGCGTGTTTCGGGCGGCATAAAGTAGAGGCCGGTTTTGGGGTCGGCGGGGCGGTTGTTGTATGTGCCGTCTATGCCGAGCGCTTTGGTGAGTTTTCCGGGACCGTTAAAGTCCCCCGCTCCGCGGATGAGAATGGCGGCCGGATAACCCGCAGGACCGGTGACGATATTCAACATCCAATACATCCCGTAACACAAATACACATAGAAAACGCCGGCCGCCCCGTACATCACTCTTGTCCGCTTTGTGCATCCTTTACTGGCGTGGCAGGCCAAATCGCCGGGCCCGTCGTAGGCTTCCAGTTCGGTGATTGTCAGTTCCCGGCCGTCTTTAATCAACTTCGCCCCGATCAAATCCTCCGCCACTTCCAGCACGGGTCGATTAAAAAAGTCCTCATTTAAAAATTGTTGTTTCATGGTGTTGACATTTATTATCTTTTATGTTTATTATTTAGGCAAGATGAAATTGAATTTATTCCAAAATCTGCGCCGCCGCATCACAACGAAGCTTCATAGGTTTCGCCGCTAGGCGTATACAATAATTTTTATGAGGCTTCGTACAAAATACGGGGCTTATTTTTTATGTGCATTTATTTCCAATTAATTTATACAACATGATTACCAATTACAAGAAAATCGCTTCTTACGAGGCAAAATCCAATATCGACAAAATCCTCCTGCTGTATTCGGGGGGACTGGATACATCGGTGATGATTAAATGGCTGATGGACAAATACAAGGCCGAAGTCACCACTCTTACGGTTAATATCGGGCAGAAGGATGGTGACTTTGAAGAAATCAAACAAAAAGCCCTTAATCTGGGAGTTAAGAAGGCGCTTTTTGTGGACGCTCAAGAGCAATATGCTCAGGAATGCCTGACGCAGGCGATTAAGGCGAACGCCGATTATCAGGGAGGGGGCTACCATCTGTTTTGTCCGCTGGGCAGGGTGATGATCGCCAAAATCGCGGTTGAAACAGCCAAACAGGAAGGAATTTGGATAATCGCCCACGGAGCGACCGGAAAGGGCAACGACCAGATAAGGTTTGATTCGTATGTCACCACGCTTGACCCGTCCATGAAGATTCTGGCTCCGGTGAGGGAATGGCAGCTGACCAGAAAAGAGGAAATCGCCTACGCCAAGGAGCATAACATTCCAATCAGCAGTCACAACAAACTCTATTCCTATGACGAAAACCTGTGGGGTAGCTCCGCGGAAGGGGGTGAGATTGAGGATATTAAACTTTCTCCCGAACTGAATAAAATTTTGATTCAGAACCAGCCGCCGCAAACCTGCCATGACAAGGAATCGGAAATTGAACTGGAGTTTCTTGGAGGGCTTCCCGTCGCACTGAACGGGCAAAAGATCGATTTGGTTAACCTGATTAAGGCGCTTACGGCCTTGGGTTCCACTCATGGAATCGGGACCACGTATCTGACGGAGGACAGGATTGTGGGGCTGAAAGTGAGGGGTATATACGAACAGCCGGCCGCCAGGATTCTGATTACCGCCCACAAGGAGCTGGAAAAACTGGTCTCAACTTACGAGGAGCTGGAATTTAAAACGTTCGCGGACGCCAAATGGTCGGCGCTCTGCTACAGGGCGCAGTGGTTTAATCCTCTGATGAACAGCCTTAATTCTTATATGACGGCCGCCAACGCCAAAGTGACGGGCAAAGTAAAGTGCGTGCTTTACAAAGGATGCATTCACGTGGTTTCGATTGATTCCCCGTATTCGCTGTTGGATGCCGGACTGGTGAGTTTTGACACCTGCGGGTTTAATCAACAGGCTTCCGCGGGATTCATTGAGCATTACTCCATGCAGACCAGGATGGCGAATCTGGCTATGAATGGTGAATAATGAACGGCGATGGAGCGAGGAGGGCTGTCCTGTATCCCCAGAATTAAAAGAAACAAGCAATTCAAGGAGCTTTTATTCGAGACGAGGTAAGCTTACACAAGTAAGCGTCCGAGCGAGAATAAAAAAGCGACGCAGACCACAACAAAAACACCCAATTCATCAAAAGCGAGTATTTCAAGGAAACAA
>JBGSPQ010000044.1:0-55065 GCA_041738505.1 Candidatus Altimarinota bacterium
TGTTCATCGTCATTCCAGGGTTCGCAGACCCAATGACAATGGCCATTTAGAGCGGTTTAACCGCACTATTCAAGAAGAATGTTTGTATCGATTGCCACATTCAGTTGAAAAATATAACCAGGAACTCGAAGAATATTTAAATTATTACAACACGCAACGATTGCATCTCGGAATCAACTTAAAATCACCTCTCGCTCACCTCAAGTGTTTCCAAGCTATTGATTAGAAAACGTAATAATTGCGCATTTAAAAGGGGCGAACGGGGATGGCCGGGGGACTTGGAAGAGTACAGGACTTAAGGCCGCGCGGAGGAGCGCTTTTTGAGCGATACAATCGCGAAACATTGGATGCCCTTGCCGCGGCCGAAGGCGGTGAGCGATTCGCCGGTGGTGGCGGTTATGCCGATTCTGTGGGCGGGCAGGCCGGTTATATTCGCCAGGGATTTTTTGATTTGCGATGCCAGCGGGTCTATTTTGGGGCGGGAGCATTCCATCTGGATGCCGATGTTGTTGAGGGCGTAGCCCTTACGGGCGAGCGAGGCGAGGAGGGGACGGAGGTATTTTTTGGAGTCGGTTACGCCTTTTACGCGGCACTCGCGGGTGGCAAACAGACCGAGCGAGCCTTCGCCCATGGCCTGTGAAACGGCGTTATAGAGCGCGTGCAGGATCACGTCGCCGTCCGATTCGGCTTTTAGTTTGGGATGATTTTTGATTTCAACTCCGCCGAGCATAAGGGGGGCCGGGTTTTTCGCGGCGGATGATTTTTCAAATTCATGGCTGTCCTGCCCCATTCCCACAAGAAAATCCGCGGGTGTTTCGCCCATGATGTGTTTTACCCTTTCCAGATCGTGCGCGGTGGTTACTTTAAAATTGTGCGCCGAGGCGGGAATCAACTTTACTTTTAGTCCCAGGTTTTCAATCAAAGAAGCGTCGTCGGTGAATGTGGGGGGAGTGGTTGCAGATTCCTGTTTTTTCGCTTTGTTCAGCGCTTTTTTGAACAGTTCATGCGTGGCGCCCTGCGGGGTTTGCATGGCGGCCAACGTTTCGCGGTCGTGGGTTTTGATGATGTGGCCTTTATGAATTTCCTTGATTGTATCTATCATTTTTCCCCCGACGGCGGCCGCTCCAAACTTTTTGCAGGCATTGATACAATCCGTAATTTCTTTTTCGGTGACTAACGGATTGGCTCCGTTATGAACCAAAACAATATCTTTAGGGGAAGGATTTTTTATTGATTTGAAGGCCTTTGCCACGGTTTGGAAACGGGTCTCCGCTCCCAAAATAATTTTTTTTACTTTCGGGAAACGGTATTTTTTTACGATTTCGGCGATTGCTTTTTTGTTATTTGCATTCGCGGCGATGATGATTTGATTGATGTGAGGGTGATCGTTAAACGCGCGAATCGTGTTATACAGCAATGGAAATCCGATTACCGGCTGAAGCAGTTTGTCGACTTTGCGAGTAGATTTATTCTTGAGACCTTTGGCGAATCTGGCTGAGGAACCCGCCGCCACAATAATTGCCGTGTTCATTTAAAACGCTTAGGAACACGCCCAATATGCTTTATTCAAGCCCCCTTGTAAAGTTATTTACACCGGTTTACCGGGTGAATTTGGGGCGGCGACGTTTTGCCCCGACCCGAAGGGAGAGGAGGATAAGGAGGGCTGCCAGAACGATTAACAATAGTGCAAGGACGTATTGGAGAATCGGATATATTTGGATGTAGGTGATTTGGGGCGCGGCGGGGCGTAGCAGGACTTTGGCGGCTCCGTAGCAGGCGATTTGTTCGCACCAGGCGCCTTCAACGGGTTCCAGCGCCGCGCCCCTTGGAGGAATGACGTCCGGTGTTACAGGGGGGACATAAGCAATTTCCGCAGGTGCGGGCTCCGGGAGAGGCGGTTCCGGTTCTTCCACGGGGCCAAACTCGTCCCACGGAAAAATGATGTGTTCGGGAATCTCCTCTTCCGGCTCCTCCGGAATTTCCGGTTCAATAACCGGTTCTTCTTCCGGTTTTCCCCCGGCAGGCGGTTCCCCTGGAGGTGGCGGGGGCGGGGGTGGGGGAGGAGGAGTGACGCTGCATCCCCAAACTTCGTTCGGTAAACCTCCACAAAGTACATATGATGAACTTTCGGCGTTAAAATTTTCGTCGGTTATTGCGGTCGTGGCGTAACTTGGGGAAGACGCGTCAAAGGCCGTTCCCGTCATATCCGCTATATCAAGCCGATAATTTGCACTGCTCCCCATAACCGCCAGAGCCGTACCCGGTAATAATAAAGTCAGTGTAAGAATGCAGATTTTTAGGCCTTTGACAGCCATTTTTTGTTTTTATTTGAGTATTCATGTTATTATATCATTTTTTTGACTGCTTGTATATTTGTTTTATTGCTTTAAAAGACTCCGCGGGCACGAAGAAAAAGCGGCAACGCTGTTGAAAATTAGATTCCTTGATAAATTACATCTGCGAACGCAGAGTTGCAGCGTAGCCGTGGATTTTATCCGCGAGCCATGCGGAGGTTGAATTGATTGCCACAGCCTCGTCGGCTAATTTTTCGGCTTCCGCAATCATGGCTGTTATCTCTTCGCCGGCTTGTGAAGATGTGGCAACCGCGTTAAAAGCGTAAAAAAGTTTTTGGAAAGCCATGCTGATTTTATTAACCGACTGAACGGCGGTGGAATCGGGAGTGGCCGTATTCGCCATGTCCGCGTAGTAAACGGCTTCATCGGCAAACTTAACGGCAGCGGAAAGGCTGTTTAAATTTAGCATTACCATGGCTTCAATAAGCCTGGCTTCGGCTATGCTCAACATTTTTTGAGTGTCTCCACCCTGATTTATGACCAGCATTTTATAAAGCACGCGGGCACATTCAACGCGGGTAAGCGGTTTTCCCGGATAAAGCCTGTATTCCAAATCCGGAAAAATCAACCCGATGGCTTTGGCGTAACTTAAGTAAGGGGTGTACCACATTCCTGTCGGCACGTCCGCAGAAACCGCCGAGGAAAGGTTATTATGTCTGGATAAATCCGTATCAAAAGTCAAAAGGGTCATTTTTAAAAACTCCGACGTGTTAACGCCTCTGTCTCCTGCAAAAGTACCATCCGGATTGCCGCTTACTATGCCGCCCAGCAATCCTTTCATAACATATCCCGCATACCAGGCGTCCAGCGGAACATCGGGAAAGCCGGTGGAATACAGCCCCGGCGCCGGGGATACTCCTCCGCTTATAGATACAATTTTCAACGCCTCCGCGCGGTTCACCTCTTTATCAGGCTTGAAAGTGCCGTCCTCATATCCCTTAAAAATTCCCGCTTTTGCAAGCGCCTCAATAGCAATATAGTCGGGATGAGTGGCGGGAACATCCGTGAATGTCGCGGCTGCTGCCTGTACAGGCAGCAACAAAAAAAACAATACCGTTCCAATAATGCCGGTTGATTTGCCGATTCTTCTTTTCTGGTTTTGTTTATGCCGGAATCTGACTGATGATTTCATTGGCTTTGTCTTTAATGTGACGCGCCAGCTCCTGGGTTTCGTTATTGGCCTCCCAGGCTTCGTCCGCTTTGGCAATGGCTTTGTCGGCCCAGTCCCGCGCTTCTGTGTATGACTGGCTGATACCGGCCATGTAAGCATTTACAAGATAATCGTAAGCGCGAGCCAATTTGGCGGCCCCCAGCACAACCTTGTCTTCGGGCAGGTTTTTGTAGGCCTGTTGTGTCATATCCACACTAAGTTCGGCGGCTCTCTTGGCGGAAACCGGATTGTTGGCTCCAATGTAAACATCTATCTGAACCATCTGCATTTCGGCCTGAGTAATTAAGAATTGAGTGTTTGTGCCGTTTAATATCACTTTCATAATGTATATAATCTCCGCCACTTCACCGCGGTTGATTTCCTCTCCGGGATTCAAATTTCCCGATGAATCGGCAATGATTAATCCGGCCTGCCCCGCATAATTCATATAAGCGGCAAACCAGTCGGTCTCGGAAACATCGGTATAAATATTCAAACCCTCCCATTTATCTTTCTTGAACTCATTCGCCTCAAGCACCATTTTAATGAATTCCGCGCGGTTGACGTTTCTGCCCGGCGCGAAGGTTCCGTCCGGATTCCCCGCGACGATGCCGATTTGTTGGGCACTCATGACGTAGGGCGCGAACCAGTCAGTGACAGCCACGTCCGTAAATGCGCTAGCCGCCGCCGATTCCGGAATTTCGGTCTGGGATCCCTCCAGAATGATTTTCAAAGCCTCGGCGCGGTTAATCAGTTGTCCGGGTTTGAAAGTGCCGTCCGGATATCCCCCAATCACCCCCTGCTCCTGCAAAAAATTTACCGCCACGAAGTTAGGATCGGTGTTTGGAACATCTGTAAAGGCGGCCAGGGCTGTTGGGGCGTACAGAAGTAAAATCGCTGTGAATAATGCAACTAATCTTTTCATGATTGAATGAAATTTAAGGATCTTTATACGTTATTTACAACTGATTTTATAGTAATTTGTTTCAATTGACCAGCAATAAACCGCTTATTTGATAAGCATAATTCATATGTATATGACCAATGAGACCTGTTATCTGCGAACCGTGGACGCATTATAATAGTCACTGACTTCGATGGACCCCTGTTCAAGTTCGACCTCCGCCGCATTATCACTTTGATATAACGAAAATTCCGTCTCCGCACCAAAAACCGATGCCGAAATCTCATATAAATTCAGATTAACGTCCTGCTCAAAGAGATGAAGCTGGGAAATGAAAATTGTCGCCAATAGATAAACGGCGGCCTTCTTAGACCATAAATCAGCGGACAAATCATGAAATTCGCGATAGTGGATATAGATATCACCTGCGTCATAAATCATGAAAATCAGGAGCGTTAACAGATACGGCGGTATGTGAGTGGAAAATAAAATTCCGGCTATAAACTCCAGAATAACAACAATTCCGCTGCAAACCGCTATCATCGTAACCGACTTCTTATCCATTTGCTTAATCATTCCGTATGTATGGGTCGAAAATATTATCAGAAAAAAGAATAATATTATAAGTTGCTGCCAATCCTCTATGATACCTTTTTGTTCAAGCAAAAGGAAAAACCATATTCCCAGGAAAAAATTAAGGTACTTGCTCCAGCGGTGAAAAAGATAGTGGCGAAAATCACCCATTGAAATCTGCTTTTTTTCCAGCTGTACCACGAACCTGTCGCGACCGGCCAGAATTTCATAAAACACTATCGCGGAAATCGTCAGGACAAATTGAAAAGCAATATTCTGTCCGATCAGTCCGCCTATCAAAAAATTCAAAGTGAATAGAAAAACCGAAGGAATTGTAAAACTGCTTACGAGCGCCGGGTTGTAAGTGTTTTTTCCCGAATCGGCTTTCTTTTTGGGGAGCCATACTACGCGTTTTGAATGAAATATAACAAGGACGACCGCCTGGAGAGCCAAAATGAGCATAAGCCTTTCACCAATGTTTCTGCCTACAAAAAGACTTAAGATTATTAATCCCACATATAAGACCGCAAATATCACGTGTCGTATCTGCTGAAACCACATTATTTTGTGCTTTATCGCTTCATGCTTAAAACCCCTGCTGTTAAACAAAAAACAAAAGAATGACATAATCGCGAGTCCCGCGCCGGTGACAAGGCTATAATCGCCCTGCCCAAAAAATACCTGGTATTCCAGTAAAAATATGAAGGCGCCGATTTTTAATAATCTTAAAAACATGTTTCTAAATTAGTATAATCAATAAGGTAATAAACATGAATACTGCTGTGACGATAATGTTGGTAACGGGTAATACCAGCGCGGTGTTTTTTTTATTTGAACCCACTATCTTGGCTGTAAAAAGACGAGAACACAAATAGGCGAAAACCAGGACGATTAAAAAAATGTATTTACTTATAACATTAATATTTTTTCGCGTGGTGGAGGATGAAAGAACATCGTTCGTAAACGCGTCCGATGTGCCGCTTTCCCTAAACGATTGAGTGGTGCCGTCTTCATTTGCTGGTATTTCGGCTACCTTATTCAAGTCTTGTCCGGCGGCGGAAAAGTCTTTGCGGCTTCCGAACATCTGTACGACCAACATGCCTTTGCCCTTGGATTGAATTCCGGTTTTTTCAACGGCAAAGCCTATTTCCACATAGTCCGGATTTATGATGTTATCAAGATGAGTTTTGCTGTTTTTCCACGCTTCGCAAACCTTGCCGCTGTCCACAAACCCAAATGCCAGATTTTCGCCGCTGGTTTGATAATAATATCCGGATTCTTCCACGAACTCCCAGGGATATTTGCCGGTTACGGGATTTTGGTGCGCCCAATAGTCATACTCTTCCATGTCTTTCATTTTGGCCAGAGATGCCATTTTTAACTGATCATTAATTACAAGCGGCGGTTGGCCGTATTCACTCCGGATTTCGTTTGTGCAGTCAAAAAGTTCCCGCTCGGTCAATTCACCGGCATCAACAACAAACCTGGAAAACATTACCTGGCTGGCAACCAGCAGAGTTAAAACGAGTATGGCGCTTTTGTATTCCTGTTTCAGCGTATCATGAACCTCGCGATATTTTTGATTTTGTTTTGGAGCCATGCATTTTCTTGGTTGATGTGCTTTTTTTTCTTTTCGCGGCTTGTGCATTTTTGCCGGCCAGTTTTCTTTCCAGATACAAGAACCCGGTCATGAGTAAAATAAATGTGAGCGCCACTGCATATTTGAACCAGTTAATGGAATCTTCCATTTCATCAATTGTTTGTATTTTGGATACAAGGACTTCCAGCTGTTCGGTATTTTGGCTCAATTCTTCTTTTATCTGCGTATATCCCGCCACGTAACTGTCGTTTTGGGCGCTTTCGCGCATGGTTGACGTTCCCAACACCTCTTCTTTGATTTCTGCTTCTTCGGGCGCAAATGCTTGATAGATTATTGTAGGTTGTTCGGCTGTGTTTTCAATTGTTGGAGTTGACGGACGAGTGTCCGGCACCTCTTTTTCCACGATTATCACCTGCGCTTCTGGTGCCGGTGCCGATAAAATACCGTTAATAACCACTCCTTCGTATGCCGACTTCTTTATATAAGCGGAGTCCAATGTATCAACTGTGCCACTCATGGATTTTTCCGTAGCGGCATCGGATGAAATAATGGCTCCGGCAGGATATACCTCCACGACAAAGACGCATATTGCAATTGGCAAAATGGTCGAAATAAGCGCCTTTTTTAAGAATTTTTTTGTTTTCATTTTTTTTTGTTTTTTATTTTTATTTTTTGTTTTTTTTGTTGTTCGTTTGGAAACACAAATTTTAGTGTTTCCAGACGTCCGCCCTCCATGTTTGGGTATTGGCGGTGTTGATGGGAGCATTGGTGACGTTGCAGACTCTGATTGTGACGGTGTTGGCGGCAGTGACGGAGGCGGTCCATGTAAGATTGACCGTTTCTATGCCTCCCGCGAGTGGGGTTGGTGTCGCAACGGCGATATCACCGACCGCGGCGCCGGTGACTGTGATGGTTCCGTAATCGACACATGTTCTGGCGGATATATTAGGGGAAGCCACATTATTAACCGTGGCCGAAAGATGGCCGGTGATTGCTGTTCCTCCGTTGATTTTTAGATAGGTGTCGGCGTTAAAACCTCCGTTTACAGTGGTGAATTCCCCGGCGGCGTTGTCCCAGCGGATGATGCGGTTGTTGGTTGTGCCGTAAACAAGGTCCACGTTGCCGCCCGTGTTATCACTGTCCAGAGTAAAAGTGTTGGAAGTTGTGCCCGTATCGGTGTTTTGGGTATGGCCGCCACCGCCGGTTAATACGCTCCAGACGGCGGCGCCGGGAGCACTGTTTACACAAATGTAAACATTGCCGGACGAAGTGTTGATCCAAAGCGTTCCTATTCCGTAACCGTCTGCAATATCGTCGTTTGCCGTAGGATCGGCTGTCGCGGCATGATAATTGGATTCCAGCTTTGTAGCCGTTCCGTTGTCCTGTAACGGTGTCACCGCCGCGTTGATATGATTATCCGTAACGGTATTGCCGACATTGCCACCCGTCGCACCGGAGACATTTATTCCTATGTTAATAAGACAATCGGTGGATCCCGGGGGGGAACAGGTTCCCACACTTCCCCTGATTGTATTGCCGATCACAACGGCGTTAACAACATCCGAATAAAGAATGATTCCCGTCGTAGGGGTATTATTATTGTCGTCGATGGTATTATTTATGACCGTAATGTCCTGCGCGTTATTAACAAATAATCCCATTGCATTAGTGTTCCAGCCGAGGTCCCGGGCACGGTTGCTGAAGATTCCCGAAGCTCTGATATTGGTAAAGGCAAAGGATGTTTCCTTGGCTTCGGCAACAATGTTTTCCGAAATGATACTGTCAAAAATATTATTGTTATAACCAAAAAGCTGTCCGGGCAAGGTGCCTTCGGTTCCTCCATCAAAATGGATACCGTCCACCCAGCGGTTGGTGCCGATATCGTTGTTAATGATGTTGCGAGTGGCGGTGAATCGCCTACCCGCCGAAGCCGCCGCGTCCGTGATAACTATTCCTGTCCGCGTTGTATTTTTTACTCCGATTGACTGGACAATCATGTCCAATACTTTGTTTTCCACTCCACCGTTGATTCTGATACCGTGAATATTGGGGCCGACTTCCATTTTGAAATCCCTGATGATGACATTGCTTCTTGGTGATGTTCCGTTTGAGGCCCCCACCTGAATAACGGCGTCGGCAATGGTTGTTCCGCCCGTCCACGTGGCGGTTTGCGCCCGCAGCATCGTGCCCGGTCCCTCTCCCACGATCACGATATTGTCGTAATTGATTAGAATAGAGGTGGTAATATCATGAGAACCAATCAATAACTTTACCACTCCTCCATTGGCTCCAAGGCTGTCTATAGCCCCCTGAATGTTCATTCCCGGTGAAACCAGAATGGTTCTGTCCGGAACTGTGGTGATGGTGCCATCGGTAACAACGTTGCTTCCTCCGATGATTGTTACGGGCCAATCGGAAATTTTTAAAGGGTTTGTGCTAAGTAGATTAATTACCGTAATAACGGATGTCGCATTAATGTTTGAAGACGCTACGGCATTGATAAGATTACCGGTTCCGGCCGATTCGGTGCATTGATTGAAAGTGAAGATGGTTACGGGCTTGTTGGCCGGAGTGCTGTTATCTATGCCAACCTTGCCGGCCCCGACGATGAAATCCACCTGATTGAACTGAAGCGCGCTGTTGCTGGCCGCGCTGTAAGTTACATCAAGCCCCATGGGAGCCGTAATGCCGCTGTTTATATTAATAGTAAGTGTTTCAAAGATGGTATTAATGACTTCAAGCTGTCCGCCTCCGCTGATGGCCAGGGTTGTTAAAGCCGTATCGGTTCCCCTTACTTTAATGTTGGCCAGATTAATAGACGTTGTGACGGGATATGATCCCGGATCAACCCACATTTCACCACCGGAAAGAGTATTCAAATAGGCGGCTCCGTCGGCGATGTTGGTGTAGTCTCTTCCGGTGGGCCCGACCGTAATTATTTTGGTTGAGTTGAAAACGGTGGTATTACCGGTAAGAGCCGTCCATATTGAGCCGTTCCATGAATAAGTTCCGGGTGTGCAGGAAGGAGATGTGCATCCGGGGGCGATACTGTCCGTAACAGTTAAAGATACTATTCTTCCGGTACCGCCGAGCCCGAGCCCTCCGGCTCCGCCGGGTAAAGCGGCCACATTTTCCACGCGCGCGGTTGATAGTTCATAATTTCCCATGTCCAGACCGGCATTTATTTCAAATCGCGTATTTGCGGCACTCCAGGCAATACTTTTGCCTAGCGCGCTGCCAAACTGGATGGCTATGTCTCCACTGTAACTGTCGTTACTATTGATCAATATTCCTCCCGAATAAACGGTGGCAAAATTGTCATCCTGAAAAAGGATATTGGCCGAAGCCGTTTGCACGGACAACACACACACCAATAGCACTATCATGTTAATGACTGTTTTTGTGAATGCTCTGATTGTGGCACTTGGCCTATTTTGCATATATTCCGGTTAATCCTCTCTATGGCGCCTCCCCCATGGCAGGGAGAGGCGCGAAGAGCTTATTAATCCATTACTTCTGCTATATATGTTGTCTATTTATTGTACCTGTCAGCCGGTATTCCGGCAAAACGTTTTTTCTTATGAACTTTTTCAGATTATTAATTGTCATAATCCATAAACAGCACACCTACATCCGCGAAATCCGCGGCCCCGCTGTTGTCAAAAAGCTTTATGGCAATTTCAATGATGTCGCCGGGATCAAGAGCCGTTGCACCCGTACAACCTGTTTCAATGGTAGCCTCCGCGATTGTGCCCGTAGCCCATACACCGGCAGTGACGTTTGTGGCGTCGGTAGCGCAGGCAGTCGGAGCACCGGCCGTTTCGTTTGTAGCATTGTAGATGCCGATTTCCACATCGTTATCAGCTTCTGTAACGGTTCCGGTTCTGTACTTAAAGGTAAAGTCGTTTACATCCAAGAAGTCTGCCGGAAGAGGGAATCTAAACCTAAGATCCATATCCTGGGTTGCTCCCTGGTTGCTTTTCCAATTGTAATAATGTTCATCGTCGGTATTGTCGTACAAAGACTCGAGCGTACCTTTGTTTGCCGTGCCGTCGGGGAAAATCACCGTGTCGGGATATTCGGGATAGAAGAGTAAAAGTCCGTTATTGTCCGCAGAAGCTCCAACCGCCGCATCCAATGCCTCCAAAGCGTCCTGCACGCTCGAGGAGTTGGCGAGAGCAACATTGGTCAGCGTGCCGTCCTCAACTCCAATTACATCGGCTCCGTTTCCGGGAGTGTAGAAAGTGATGATGTTGAAGGCGTCTACGATAGCCGCTGTTCCGTATTCGGCGCTGATCGCAGTGGCCGTATCGGTAAGCTGAACGGGGGCAACCAACTGGGCGTCGTCAA
Organism: Candidatus Altimarinota bacterium; assembly: GCA_041738505.1. Taxonomy (GTDB): domain Bacteria; phylum Patescibacteriota; class Gracilibacteria; order UBA1369; family UBA1369; genus JBGSPQ01. The sequence goes on from JBGSPQ010000044.1 coordinate 10,932, forward strand.
ATATCACATCGTCGCCGGAAGTTACTGTAACATCATCGGCGGAACTTAAAGCAACGTTACCGGTTGTGGTGGTGGAAAGGGTCAAGCTTCCGGAATCGGTTGTAAGGTTGGATGCGCCAACGGCGTTCGCGGTGAATGCGCCGGTTAAATCGATGTCAAACGTTGCGGCGTTGAAATCAATCAAGCCCGTGGAGGTGACATCAAATTCCCCCGTGCCCGCGGCGATGGAAAAATTGCCGTTGGATGTTGTAAGTGTATTGTCGGCATCGGTTCCATATACATCTTCAAAATCCTGCGGACCGGAATTACTCCAAGTATTGGCGGCGGAACATACATACATCACGTTGTCGGTGCTGTTGTAAAAGAGCTCGCCCTCGGTACAGGTACCGGGGTTGGCGGCTCCGGATCGCATAATGAACTGGGTGGACCCGCTAAAGTCCGCGCTGCCGTTGACATCCAGAGTTGTTCCGGCATTCATGGTCAGCGTGCCGGATGTATATGAATCGGATGTATCACTGCGCAGAAACTGCAGGCTGTCCAAACTGTCCAATGTATCAGCGTCACCGGAAGGAAGCGTTGTCCATGTTCCGGGGGTGCCCACCACGGTACAAATTTGTACTTCGTAATCGGTGGTATCAACTATCAATTCACCTAGATTGGCACAATCCGCGTTGGTGTTGGGATCCGCATCTTCTCGAAGTCTGGTCTGGGTGGCACCGGCAAAACTTACATCGCCGTCGGCGGTCAAATCGCCTGTTATATTCACCGAATTATCAAATTCAAAGGTGTTGGTGGTGATGTTCCATATGATATTCCCATTCTCGGCTGCGACGGCATCGGCACCAAAACGGATACCGGTATTACTTGTTCCCGTGCCATCTGAATCTATCAAGATAGTTTCCGGGAGTATTTGATGAAAATCATCACTCTGGAAGAGAAACACCGCCGAAGCGGAGTTGGCAAACAGCATTACGCCCATCACCATGGTGACGGCGGATGCCAGCATTTGCCTTAATAAATTTTTTGTTTTTATTTTCATTTTGTTTTTGGGTTAAGTTGTAATAAATGAAAATTAATTTTTATATTTTATATTTTTTAAAGCCCCGCGTAATTCAGGCTAAGTCTTCCGGCATGCGCAATTCCGGTATTATCCGCCGATAGTTTAATATATATGGTAATCGGCTGACCCGGCGTCCAGACCGGCGCTCCTCCAAAAGTTATGGCCGATGTTGTCCACGCGGCACTTGCAAGTCCGGTCGCACCCACCAGCGGCACCGGGTTCCCCGCAGTATCCTCAATGATTATATCAAGACTATTGTTTAAAACATTGTTGTTTAAAGTATTGTAAGAAAAATTTACGGGCACCGCCTGCCATCCGGTAAATCCTTCGGGAATGTGGGTTCTGATAACAATGTCCATATCCTGCATGGCGGGCTGGAGAGTCTGCCAGACGTAATAGTTGAAATTGTTATTACCGGGAGCACCGTCAGTATCCGCTTGGGACAGGCTTAAAGTTCCTTTGTTGTTGGTGCCGTCGGGAACGTAAACGGAATCGTTATATTCGGCTTCAAATACTTTGGTCTGGCTGTATGTGCCTCCGCCTCCGCCACTGATGGCCGTCCATGTGCCGGGGCTGCCCGGCGCGGTACAGATGTAAATTTTATTTTCCGCTGTATCAAGTACCATTTCATCAATGGTTGTACAGGTTGCGGCCGCCTCATCGGCGACTTCGCGCATGTGGAATTCGGTGGCAAGTGAAAAGTCCACGTTGCCGGTCGCGGCAAGTCCGCCGGAAATACGCACGTCATCGTTGAAGTGAAAATATCCTCCGGCAATGTCGTATTCCAAAACCCGCGCCAGGGCACTGCCAAATTGCAAAGCAATCGTTCCCGGGGCGGCGACGGAATCGTCAAAATCTATTATGAAAGAGTCCTGATTTGTCCCTCCCGGAATCGTGCTTATGGGAAGAAGGGCCGATAAGTCCAGATAGGGGATTTGACCGGCGGCATAGCCAACATCACGGTTATCCACGGTATCAGAATTGATGGCGAATGGAACGGAATTAATTGGAGGCCGGTCGGTTAAATTGCCGTTGTTGCCGTCCGGATCCAGTGTCTCGTAGGAGGTGTCGGGGGCGGCGTTGGCTTTTACATCAACCTGCAGATAAATATGCGTTGGTATGGTGAAATTGGGATGAGGAGTGATTGAGCCCAGCTGTACATGAAAAAGTCCGTCGGCGTCCGGTGTTACACTGTGGGTTTCCTGCCAGCCGGAAAATCCTCCCGCGAGCGGATTGATTGCTCCAGAGCCAAGAAAATCCGTGGGGTCAACATCAGCGTCGCTCCAAAGGCTGAACCTGACCTGGCGTGCTGTTGTGACAGGATTGCCTATGGAGTTTGTTAGTCTGGCGCTATAGGAGATGGTGTACGGCGTTGTGGTCGCGCCCGGAGGGGGAGCGGCAATGGCTGAGATAGAGCCAAATAATAAAAAGCCCGCCAAAGCGGCGGACAAGATTATTGAAAGAGTTTTCTTTTGATTTTTGTTTTCGTTCAGTCTCATTTTTTTATTATCATTTGTAATATTATAACATAATTTGACTGATTTACTGATTATTTCGTGCATAATATTTGCCAGTTTTGCTTGATTTTTTTTGTTTTTATGGTGCTGTATATTATGCATATTTATATTACTTTGGCATATTCCTCTTAATTCGGCAAGTGGTCAGGTCTGGATTTTTTGGTAAATTCCTATATTTTGACGCTTCTTGTATTTGTGTTGCCACTCTCTTTGGAAAAGTATTTACGCTTTATGAAGGGAAGTCGGGTGACCGATATCAAGATTCATGCGGGATCTCCCGATGCCGGTGAGTACCGCTGATCATTGACAAGCAGATAAGAAAACTATGCCCTCCATGCGGAGGGTTTGATACAACGCGCTCCATGAGCGCAAAAACCAACGCGCTTACGGGCGCAAAACCAACGGGTGCCTCGGCACCGGAAACGGAAGTGATTGATGAATGAACTCGGGAAGACATTGCCGCTTTGGAGCATCGTTCCCTTCGCGGGACTTTTGCTCTGTATTGCGGTACTCCCGCTGGTGCGCGAGCACTGGTGGGAGCACAACAAGAACAAGGCGATTGTGGCGACGGCTTTCGGGCTGCCACCTTTCGTCTACTTTCTTTACGCGGACTACCACGTCCTCATCCACACCGGCCTGGAATACGGTCAGTTCATTGTGTTGATCTTGAGTTTGTTCGTTGTCTCCGGAGGGATTTTTATCTCCGGCGACATTCGGGCGACGCCCAAGGTGAATACTTTGTTCTTGATTGTCGGGGCGGTGTTGGCCAACCTGGTCGGAACCACGGGCGCGGCGATGCTGTTAATTCGCCCCATGCTCCGCACCAACAGCCAGCGGAAGAACACCCGGCACATCCCGGTGTTCTTCATTTTCCTGGTTGCCAATATCGGAGGCTCTCTGCTTCCCATTGGCGACCCGCCGCTCTTTCTTGGGTTCCTGAAGGGGGTTCCCTTCTTCTGGACGCTAAAGCTAATCCTTCCGTGGTTGATGACGGTGGGACTCGTTTCGGCCATCTTTTATGTCTTCGACTCCATCGCCTACGCGGGCGAGAAGAAGGAGGCACTGGAGGCCGATCAAGGCGACATCTCCCCGCTCAAACTGCACGGACGGAAAAACATTCCTCTGCTGTTGGCCATCGTGGTTGCAGTGGGGAGCGTGAAGTCCGTCCATCTGCCCGCCCACCACTGGTACGAGTATGTGCCATGGCGGGAAATCATCATGTTGCTGGTGGTCGCGATTTCGTTGACCGTCACTCCGATGCCGGGCAAAACGATTGAGCGGAAGAGCCAGCTGATGAGGTTGAAGATGATGATCGGCGGGGTGTTCCTTGTCGCAATCGCCTACTCTTCCACACATGCGGCCAACTGGTTGCAGTTCGCCTGGCCTCCGCTCGTATTCACCGCACTCGCATATCCTTCTCTTCGCAAGATTGATCGCACCTGCGACCCTCGGACAGAGAACAAATTTACGTTCTTTGCGGTTTCCGAGGTGGCGGTACTTTTCGCGGGCATCTTTGCCGCGATGATTCCGGCCTTGTTGATTTTGCAGGCGCGGGGTGGAGATTTGCCGGTGCGCGAGGCCTGGCATTTCTTTATGGTTACGGGAAGCTTGAGCGCGTTTTTGGACAACGCGCCAACCTACCTGACCTTCCTGTCGCTGGCGCAGGGCCAGCACTACACCGGAGCGGATGCCATCGTCGGTGTCGCTCCCGCGGTGCTCCAGGGCATCAGCCTTGGCGCCGTGTTCATGGGTGCGATGTCGTATATCGGCAACGCCCCCAACTTCATGGTTAAGAGTATCACCGAAGAGACGGGCCTTAAAATGCCGTCTTTTGGAGGATACTTTATGTGGGCCGTGTTGATACTATTACCAGTCTTTGCCCTGGTGAACGTGGTGTTCCTGGGGTTGAAGCTCTGGTAAGGACATACCGACCGCGATGAGATTGGGGGGGAGGAGCGTCTTCACGGATGTTCCTTCCCCCTCTCAACGCATTATTCTTATCTGCTTGTCTTTCTTTTAAATCTTTTTAATTTAATCCTGTTTCCGCGCAGATATAGGGATAGATTTTTGCGAATTCCATTTCCCGCGCCAGGAATTTTTGCACCGCCTCGTCGTTGGCGCGACGCAGTCGCGCGGGGGCGGCGCCTCCCTTTTTTAGCGCGGCGCGGGCCAGGTCCGGTCCGCGGAAAACCGCAAAATCGGGTTTTATAAAAGTGAGTCTTGAGAGTGTGGAAAAATCGATTCTGCCCCACGCGGTGTTAATTCTTTCCGGCCAGGAAAGCGCGTAGGTGATGGGAATTTTCATGTCGGGAACGCCCATTTGGGCCTTAACGGAGCCGTCTTTGAACTGCACCAGCGAATGCACTATTCCTTCGGGATGAATCACCACTTCAATCTGATCTTCATTCAGGCCGAAAAGATGTTTCGCCTCTATAACTTCAAACGCCTTGTTCATGAGTGTGGCGCTGTCCACGCTGATTTTGGCGCCCATTTTCCAGACGGGATGATTGACTGCTTTTTCCACTGTGATTCCCTCCAAATCCTTTGCGCATGAACCGTAAAACGGACCTCCCGAACAGGTAAGGATGATTTTTTCCACATCTTCCGGTTTTTCGCCGCGTAGACACTGGAAAATCGCGGAGTGCTCGGAGTCCACCGGAATAATTTCCACGCCGTTTTCACGGGCGGCGGCCATGATTTTTTCGCCCTCCTCCACAATCATTTCCTTGTTGGCGAGCGCGACGCGTTTTTTTGCATTGATGGCGGCGTATAAAGCGGGAAGGGCGGAAACTCCGGAAGAAGCGAACACAACCGTATCCACTTGGGGAAGTGTGGCAATTCTTATCCAACTTTCGGGTCCGCCGAAAATCGGCACAGATGAATTTTTTTGCAGAGAAAGTGCCTTGTCCCGGTCAAAAACCGCTACCTCTTCCGGCCGGAATTCCTTAATCTGCCCCTCCAATAATTCAATATTTTCGTACGCGCCCAGCGCGGCCACTTTCCATATGTCCGCATGGCTTTTGATTACTTCCAAAGTTTGTCCGCCAACCGATCCGGTGGAACCGATCAGGGCTATCTTCTCGCTCATTTGAAACAAAGAATATGTAAAGTATTCTTCTATATTTGACTGCTTGATTCTGTTTTTTTTTGATTTGATTGTCAAGCCCCCCGACATCCGACTTCCAGAAGTCGGATGTCGGACGCTCTTTGCTTGACATAATGGCTTTTGAAACCTATTATCCTTTCGCTGTCAGAATTTATTTTTTTATTTTTCCATATCAGTAAAAAATTACGGATCAATCAGTTTATCAGATCCCCAAGGATTCATCTGATTGACGAGGACGATAACCAGCTCGGCGAAAAAACCATAGAAGAGGCTTTACAGCTTGCCAGAGACGCGGAACTGGATTTGGTGGAGGTGGCTCCCAAGGCGCATCCCCCGGTATGCAAGATTCTGGACTACGGGAAATATCTTTACCGGCAGAACAAGATAGAGCAAAAGCATAAAAGGATGCAGAAACAGGCCGAGATGAAGGGCATAAGAATCACTTTCCGCATTGATAAGCATGATCTGGAAACCAAAATCAACCAGGCTCGAAAGTTTATTGAAGACCATAACAGCGTGAAGGTGACACTGGTTTTTAAGGGCCGAGAAGCCGCTTATAGTGACATCGCCAAAGAAAAGCTTGATTTATTCCATAATTCGTTGAAAGATATAGCGCACACGGAGCTGGCGCCGAAGAGACAGGGCAACACAATGTTTATGATTCTGGTCCCACAAAAGTAATTATAAAAACAAGAAATATGAAGTTAAGATCACACAGCGCCACCAAAAAGAGAGTCAAATTTACGGGAAGCGGCAAAATCCGCATGCAAAAGTCCTGCAAAAATCATCTTTTGATAAACAAGTCCAAGAGACAGAAGAACGCGCTTACCGGAGGCAAGGAAACAAGCCTTGGAAATGAAAAGAATCTTTTAAAATTGTTACCTTATAAGAAATAATACGCCATGACCAGAGTAAAAGGAGGCATCGCCACCCATCGCAGACACAAAAAAACGGTAGACCGCGCCAAAGGCTACAGAGGGCTTAGCAGTAAGCTTTTCCGTGCCGCCAAGAGCGCCCTGCTTAAAGCCGACACCAACGCCTACGTTGGCAGAAAGCGCAGAAAGAGAGATTTTAGGCAACTGTGGATTACCAGAATCAACGCCGCCTGCAAGGTGGAGGGCGTTAATTACAGCCGGTTCACACACGGTCTGTTAAAAGCCCAGGTGATTTTGGACAGAAAAATGATGGCCGACCTGGCCGTTAACAACCCGGAAATTTTCAAGCAGGTGATTGAAGTGGCCAAAGCGGAGCTGAAATAGAGGAGTTTAATGTAATGATGAATTTTAAAACCCCGCCGAGGCGGGGTTTTTGTTGTGCTGATTCAATACCTTTATTGTTTCAGTTATTGCATGGTCGTAACCTCGACCTTGGTCATGTTAACCGTTTGGGACGGTTTTTCGGTGCCGGGCATCTGCAGGTCGACGATTCTTAACGCCACATCCATGCCTTCATAGACCTGACCGAAGATGCTGTAACTGCCGTCAAGAAAAGACGTTCCCCCTTTGTTTGTGACGATAAAAAACTGACTGCCGTTGGTGTCGGGGCCTCTGTTGGCCATGGAAACCGTGCCGTATAAATGTTTAAGGGCGGGCGTTACTTCGTCGGCCAGCATTGTATTGGGGCCTTTGTAGCTGTAGCCGCCGGTGCCGTTTTTATTGTTGAAATCCCCCGTCTGAATCATAAAGTCTTTAACCACGCGGTGAAAGGGAACCGCGTTATACATGTTGGCTTTGGCCAACTCTTCAAAGTTTTTGCTGATTTCGGGCGCCAGCTCCGGAAACAGTCTGATTTTGATTGTGCCCATATCGGTTTCAATGACTGCGATTTTATCCCCGGGGACGGGCAGAGCAAGCTGGTCAAAAACTTCCGTGGATTCCACGGTGATTTCGGGTGTCACTGTCGCGTCGGAAACGGTCGCATCGGCGTCCGTTTCGGGAACGGTGGTTTCTGTCGCGGTTTCCTCCGTTTCAACCGTTTTTTGAGTTTCCTTATCGGCAATTTCCGGCGCCTTGGCCTGATCCGCGCATCCGCTCAACACACTTGCCGTCATTACCGTCATGATTAAATAGGTTAAAAATATTTTCATATGAGTGGGGTTATTGTTGCTTTTTCACGGGCATTCTGGTACTTTTCAGCCCACGTTTCAAGATAATTGCACGCATAATGTGTTGAGTGTAAATTGAATTTGTGGCCTTTTCCCGTAAAATATCTCTCGCATGAAGATTCTGGTAAAAAAATTCGTCCTTTCTTTTCTAACCGCCCTTGCGCGCATAAGGCTTAAGCGGCTGCGCCTTTTTATTATCGGCGTCACGGGATCAATCGGCAAAACCAGCACCAAAGACGCGATTTATCATATTTTAAAAACCAGATACCAGATCAGCCGGAGCGAAAAAAGTTATAACACCGATTTTGGCCTTCCTTTGGCCGTCTTGGAGCAAAAATCGGGATTTTCCTCTCCCCTGAAATGGTTTTTTACGGTGATGGGCTCCATATGGAGCGCTTTTTTTGGGGGCCGCCATGTGCAGATGCTGGTTATTGAAATGGGCCTGGACAAGCCCGGGGATATGGATCAACTGCTAAAGCTGGCCAAGCCTCAGATAGGTGTAATGACAAATATCCGTCCGGTTCATATGGATGAAGGGCAGTTTAAGGATCTTGAAGATATTTTTAGTGAGAAGAAAAAAATGGTAGAGGCTCTGCCGGAAAAAGGAGTTGCCGTTTTGAACGCGGATGATCCATATTTAATATCTCTGAAGGATAAACTGCAGGCAAAGATTTTGTTTTACGGCATGTCGGAATCGGCCGATTTGCGGATGTATGATTTATCTTATTCACTGGAGGGGATTGATTTTAAGCTGGCTTATAAGAATGATACCGTGCACGTAAAACTGGCTTTGCTGGGCGCCGCGCAGGCGTACGTAGTACTGCCGGCAATCGCCACGGCGCTGGCGCAGGGTTTTACACTAAAGGAGGCGACGGTTGCTTTGGGTGATTTTAAACTGCCCGCGGGAAGAATGAATCCGATTGAAGGAGTGAAGCAGAGTCTGATTATTGACGCCTCTTATAACGCGTCCCCCGAATCCATGAAAGAGGCGCTGGATGTGCTTTCGGTAAGCCCGGGACGAAAGATCGCGGTTTTGGGAAGCATGAATGAGCTGGGTGCCATCAGCGAAAGAAAACATCGTGAATTGGGTAATTACGCGGCCGGCAAAGCCGACGTGATTGTTACTGTGGGTAACGAGGCCAAATGGCTTAATGATTCGGCAAAAGAGGCGGGATTTAAAGCGGAAAATATGGCCCATTATGACAACTCCATTAGCGCGGCGGATTTTGTAAAAACGATTATCAGAGAGGGCGATACGGTGCTGGTGAAAGGTTCCCAGAACGGGGTGCGCCTGGAAAAGCTGGTCAAAAAAATCATGAAAGAGCCGTGGAGAGCCGTTAGTCTGCTGGTCAGACAGGAAGATGACTGGAAGAAAATTTCTTAAAGGTTTTAATGGAATTCAGGTTTAACTGGAACATTAAGGGCCATGACAAGGTGATTAAGTCGCTTGAACACGATATTGAAAGCGGTAACGTCGCCCATGCGTATCTTTTTGCGGGCCCGGCCGGAATTGGTAAATACTCCATCGCCAAAAAATTTGCTTATATTCTGCAGTGTCCGGAGGGATTTTGCGGGAATTGTCCGACCTGCCGGGAAATTGAAAAGGGCTGTCACGCCGACACCCTGGAAATGCGCGATGACGACGAATCGCTTAAAATAGAGCCGATTCGCGAGATAATAGACAAGCTGAATCTGACCAAAATCGCCAATTACAAGGTGCTGATTCTGGAAAACATTGAAAGAGTCACTCCGGAGGCCATAAACGCGCTTTTAAAAACACTTGAGGACCCTCCCCCGGGGGTGATTTTTCTGCTTACCGCGGCCAACATAAAGGATGTTCTGCCTACGGTGATTTCCCGCGTGAGGACGCTTAATTTGGGCAGGCTCGCCGACAGCGAGGTGGAGGCGCTAATCAGGGACAGGTTTCCGCTGGCGGAGACGGAGGCTGTTGAAAACACGGTTTTGTACGCCAAGGGGCGCCCGGGGCAAGCGGTGAAGATGATGGAAGATCCGGCTTTGCTGGAGGGGATGAAAAAGTTTTTTGATGATGTGGGCGCGCTTTTGGATAAAGGAGATATTGCTGAGCGGTTTTTGTTCACAGAGGCGTTGGCGGCCAAGGCAAAAGTCGATGAAGATGACTCCGTTATTTATGATTTTTTGGACGCGGTTGAATCGGAAGCCAGAAAACGGATGATTGAAGCGGGAAATGCAAATATGCTGTCCAACGCGGATAAATATGTTAAATTACTGCAAAAGACACATGACGCGCGGCGTCATTTAAGAAACAACATAAACAAGCGGATGCTGATGGACAATATGATGTTAACTATATGATAAGATCAATTATTATTATCGCAGGGCTGGCCGTACTGGCTCTGATTTTTGTACGGAGATACCTGATGATGGAAAAAAACACCACGCTCAGAGGCGTTTTGTTCCGCAAAAAAAATCTTTTCCGTCACGCTCCGGACACAACTTCTTTTGAGCTGACGGTGGATGAAATTATTCCGGCGCGGGATGAGTCCGACACAAAAAAACTGGCGAAAGCGGACAGTCTGTTAAAAAAAGCCGAGATATTTTTCAATAAGGGCGAGATTAAAAGCGCAGAACAGTTTTTGATTCAGGCGCTGGCGCTTGATCCCAGCGCAGTTGAGGCTTACAGGCATTTGGGTATGATTTATCTGCGGCAGGGCCAGTTTGGCAAAGCGGAAAGTATTTATAAAAAATTGACGGCTTCCATCACCGACGATCCGGTTTTCTTTAGTAATCTGGGAATGACTCTGTTCAGCCAGAAAAAGCTGGGGGAGGCTAAAAATTCTTATATCAAATCGCTTGAGCTTGATGAAACCAGGCCGGCAAGGTTCTTTAGTCTGGCGCAGATTTTATATGAACTGGAAGAGTTTGAGGACGCGTTTAAGCACTTCCGCAGGGCTCTGGAGATGGATCCGGATAATCTGGATTATCTGCTGACGGTGGCCCATTTTTATATGGACCGCGAGATGATTTCCGATGCCAAGCAGTTGTTAAGCGAAATACTACTGGCTTTCCCCGATAATGAAGAAGCGCAGGCGATGCTGCAGAAGCTGTAGAGACCGGGTCTCCTAGAAGCTGAAGTTAACCTGCCCGCTTGATTCAACGGTTGAGGCGGCGGCCACGGGCTTTGGCGCGGATTTTTCGGGTGGCGGGATAGGTCTGTATCTGCTCCAGATTTCCTCGGTGGTTTCTTCGCCGTCCGCGGCTATCGTGCGGTTCCAGCGGTAAGTGAGACCTCCGCCGTGAGGGCCGTCCATTGTAATGGTGCGTCCGTCGTTGGTGCCGTAGATTTTAAAGTAGGCTTCCGAGCCTTCGGTATATGCCTGTATCAGCAGTGTTGCGGGCGTATCGTTAAGGAATTTAAGGTCGGAAACGCCGGGATAAATGGTGGCGTCCAGCCCGTCACCCATGGACTGCGAATAATATGAAACTTTCCAGGAATGGGGCTTTCTTTCCGTAATCGGCAGTCCGGCCAACAGCGCGGCACGGTAAAAAGTGGTGGAGACCTGACAGATTCCTCCGCCGTACTCCATCTCCAACTTGTCTTTTTTGATAACTTTTTCCGGCTTGAATCCGCTGGCGGCGTCCACCGGCCCTAAAATATCGTTAAAAGAAAACTCCGCTCCGGGTTCAATCAGAAGCCCGTTGTATTTTTCGGTGCCGTACTGAATGTTGAACATACGGTTGGCGGGTGATCCGTAATACGCAGAATGCCCCGTGGCGATCAGCTCTTTTACGCCCAAATCCTTTAAATCGTCGGAAATTGTCAACGGCGCGTGATCAATAAAAACGGGTACCGGAACCTCGGCAATGCCGTTATTGACAGCCAGCGCGATTGCCGCCTCCAAATCTTTTTTCGCTACAGCTCTGCCGTCCTCCCCTTTACCTTCTATAATAACTTTTCCTTCTTCGTTTTTGTAAATGTTTGCCGGCGACGTGGGGATTTCTATTTTGGTATAAAGCTGTTCACCCAAAAATTCCTCCAGTTTATCAATATCCACGGCTATGCGTATTTTTGTATCAATATCCACGGCCGCGCCTTCTTCCGTATTGACCCCGGCGTCCCCAAGAACAACCGGCAGAACCGTTTTCCCGTCCGGCATGTTGATTTGGTTGTTATCTTCAAAAGTCACCGCGTCCAGACGGTCTATCAATTTTAAGACTACATTCTGTTTTTCGTATTTTAAAGTGATTGGATTTTCCAGCAGTTTCAATAACCTGTCTTTTTCCAGAGCCAATTGATCCGCCCCGATTCTGGGTTCTTCGTTTTCCATCTCCAGAGTGATGGTGGATGTTTCCAGTCCGTCCAGGTTACCCTTTACCGCGCTGATAAGCTGTTCACGATTAATTTTTTTACCGCTTTTTTCGGGCTGAATTTCAAATCCGTCATCCTTATAAACCAGGCGGGCGTTGGAAGCCCGTTGTCCGGCAAGGTTAAACTTTGCCTCCAGTGTTTTGATGATTTTATCGCTATCCATTGTGTATACCGGCGCAATGGATGTTTCGTAGAAAAGGGATTTTAGCAGTTTGGCGGGATTGGTATCCGTAAAATTGATTACGGGCAATCGCTCCATGGTCTGCTCTATTGATGGCCTGATGCCCAATTCTTCGGGGGTGATTCCGGTTGTCTCTTCCCCCAGACTGAATACCAGAGGTGTCTGAAAATAGTTTTTTACCTCTTTTTGCAGTTCCTCTTTGGCTTGTTCGTATTCCAGGTATCCCAGCTCCAGACTCCCCGCGCGGGTTTTGGCCAACACCCGGTTATCGGAGTGCAGTTCCACCGTAATAACCAGTGCCACAAAGAAAACAATTGATACAACAATGTAGGCTCCCCCTTTTAAGACAATCGCCAGTTCTTTTTTGAAGTTGGCGTACTTTTCCTCGTCCAGGCTTTTAATATATTCTTCTTTGGTTTCTTTAACATGACTGCGCAGGGCCTGCACATGCGATTTTAAAATACCGGCGTTTGCCTCCTTCTCTTCTAAGGCCGCAGGTTTGTCGGCGGGAATGCTTAGTACAGTGGCTTTTTTTAGCTCTTTTTTAACATGCTGTGCCGCCTTTTTGCCTTTGGCGGTAATTTTCTTGGCGATTTTCCCGACGGCCTTTTTGGCGGGTTTGTGCTTTCCCTTCGCTTTTTTTTGCGGTTGGACTTCGGCGCTTTCGGCCTCTATCTTGCGCATTTTTTTCTTTCTGGATGCTTTGCCCATGGGTATATAAAAATTCAGGTATTACACTATAACAGAATCTTAACAGATGTAATACTTTTTTATTCCGCCTCGGTCGGAATCTTTTTGGGATTATCGGAAATTCTTTTTTCTTTGGCTTTTTTTTTCTTTCCAAAAAGGGAGAATTTGGGCTTTTCCTCTTCCTCCTCGGCTTCTTCTTTGCTCTTCTTGCTTTTGGGCATGAGCGAAATACTTACAACCGAACCTATTGCCACACCCAGGATGGCTCCCATTACTATTTTGTCGGCGCGGGTTTTCCTTTTAGGCTTTTCCGCAACTTCGCCGGGGGGAAGGGGGGGTTTCTTTTTTTTGCCGAATCCAAACATGGAAAAGGGTTAGATTATTTTTTTACGTAATCAATACTTTGCATCCTTCTGATTACATTTACTTTGATTTTGCCCGGATAGGTAACGTTTTCCTCTATTTCACCGGCCACGGTTTTTGCCAATTCTCCAAGATCGGAGTCGTCCAGAACCCTGGGATCCACGTTGATTCTAAGTTCGCGCCCCGCTGAAATGGCAAAAGCTTTGGAAACCCCCTCGTAGGAATTACCGATTTCCTCCAGCGCTTTGACTCTTTCCAAATATTTTTCCAGAGTTTCCTGGCGGGCGCCGGGGCGTCCGGCGGATACCGCATCGCCGGCTTTGACCAGCATGGCTTCGGCGGTTTCAATCGGCACGGCGTCGTGGTGCGTCCAGGCGGCGTGCACCTCTTCCCATGAAAATCCGTATTTTTCCATAATCTGTTTTGTGAGCAAGTCATGCGGATCGCCCACCTCGTGGTCAATCGCCTTGCCCAAATCATGCAGAAATCCCCCAATTTTGCAGGTATCAAGATTCACATCCAGTTCGGCGCCCAGCATAATGGTGAACAGTCCCACCTCGGTGGAATGCTTGATAATGTTCTGCCCGTATGAAGACCTGAACTGCAGTCGTCCCACAATCCGGTAAAAATCGTCAGGGAAAGTGCGTTCTTTAAGGTTCATTTTTCTGATAATTTCACGCCCCGTTTTTATGAGCATTTTTTCCATCTCCACCTTAACCTCGTCTATTTTTCTTCTTACCGTATTTTCATCTACATCCCTTTCTTTTAAAAGCTTGAGTATGGTTTCCCTGCCGATGTGTTTTTTGACCAGATTAAAACTGGAAATAATGATGGAGTTGGGCGCGTCGTTAAAGATGATGTCGCATTCGGTGAGCTCTTCCAGCAAAATAAGGTTGCGGTTGTCGTGGCCGATGATTTTGGCCTTCAGGTCGTCGCGCGGGACGGTTATTACCAGGCTCTTTTTTTCCACCGACGTGGGGTTACCGTATTTTTGGATGGCTCCCACGATCATGTTTTTGGCTATTCTGATTTTTTCGTCCGCAAGGTACTGTTCGTATTTCTGAAGCCTTTCCTCTTTCATTCTGTCCAGGTCGGATATATAAGTTCCGATTACTGCTTCTTTGGCTTCGTCCATGCTGATCCCCACCTTTTCGGCCAGTTTGAATTTCATGTTCTGCTGTTTTTCCTTTTCCGCTTCTTGTAACAAGCGGATTTTTTCGTTTTCCTCGTTAATCATGTCGGCTAGAATCTGGGCGCGCGCCTCTTTTTTTACGACCTGCTCGTTTTTGGAGGTAATGATGTTTTCCACCCTTTTAATTTTTTCTTTGAGTCTTTCGTCATCGTCTTTGCTCCGGTCTTTAAGGTGTTGCGTGCGCTCGGCCACTTCGCGCGTGACCTCCTCGGCCTCGCTTTGCGCCTTGGCGATGCGCGCCTCCGCCTTCTGGCGGTATTGCTCAATGGATAAAAAACCGGTTTTTTTGGATAAGCCATAACCCCCAAGTCCCCCCATTATTGCGGCAAAAGCCGCCGCCACGAGTGTAATCAAATTATTGTCCATATAAACAGATGAATTGCAGAATGCGAATTAAAAAGCCGTCCGCGTTTAGGCGGCGGCCAGATCGCCGATAGTAACGTCCGCGGGGATGCCGAATTCGCTGTCTTCAACAACGATTCCCGTTTGAACGCTGGTGGCGGTCATAGTGTTTTCAATCTCGCCGTTGGCGAGGCTTAATTTGGAGTAAAGAGGTATTCCGTTCCACAAACAAATTTCCCCGAGATCTTTTATTTCATACATTTGACAGGTCTGCCCCGCTATTTGTTTTTCCCCTTTTGGAGCCGGAGTTTGGTCTCCCTCATCCATAAATGTGGCTACTTTGGTCAGAAATTCCGTTTTCTGATTTTTATCCATTCGCGACATTTCTTCGTAAATGGGGTTCGGGCTTTTTGTTCCGGTCCGGGCCTTCATGTTTATTTCGTATCTGTAGGGGCCGGCTTCCAGATAAAGCAGATCGATTTCCTCCGTTTCGGTGCCGATGGTTTTAACCGCGACCGTTCTGTGGGCGGCCATATCTCCTTTGATTTGCACAGTTTGCGTCCCCGCCAGATTGCCCTCCAGCGTGTACTCTATTTTAGCCGTATCAAACGAATAAGGATTCACCTTGTCGTCAACGGTGGCGCAACCCCCGATAATTAAGGACGTTACGGCCGTCAGACAAAGGATTTTGGTTGTTTTTGGTTTTGACATTTTTCTTGTTATTAAGCCGGATATTAACTTATCACGTCCCTGTTTTTTTTTCAACCGCTTGTTGCTCCAACATTTCGGCTTTTTCCGCTTTTTTGGCTTCTATAATCCGGAGAATCTCCGGCATGGCTTCTTCTGTAGCTTTTATCCCCATTTCTATAGCCTCTTTGTAGCGGTCAAATTCCAATAATGAAATGGTGTCTATATTTGGATGGATAATTATGTCCGGCGCGGCTTTTTCAATTTTATCTTGTTCACTGTAGCCTCTCATAATATCCAAAGACCTCAATAATATGTGTGATAAAAGATTGATGTTGAGTTTCCATTTATTTAAAAACGACGGATAAATGGTAAAGGGTTTTGGCTTACGGTAGTATTTTTCCCAAACCATGCCGGAAATATACTGCCTTGATGTCATTCCTCCCAAAGAAACCCCGATAATAATATCCAACCCTCCCAATTCGCGCAGTTTATCAACCGGAACATTATTTAAAAGCCCCCCGTCCACCAGATACCTTTCCTGAAAAAAGAACGGGGTAAAAATAAAGGGGATTGCCGAAGACGCTCTGCCGGCCTTCCATAACTTTCCTTTGTTTAATACCAACTCCTCTCCGTTTTCCAGATCCACGGCGGTTATAAGGATAGGTATTTTTAAATCTTCAAAAGTGGTGTTTTCCCCAACCACTCCTTTAATGGCGGCATTTACACGCTTGTCGCCAATCATGCTTTCGTTGAAAAAATTGAAATTACCGAAAGTCGAAAACTTTTTTGTGAATCCGCTGGCTTTTTCAATAATTTCATCGGCCTTATATCCAAGGGCATAAGCCGATCCAAAAACCGCCCCAATACTGCTTCCCGCAAGACAGCAAAGCTGTATTCCATATTGTTCAAAAACCTTTAACACACCCAGATGCGCCAATCCTTTAGCCCCTCCGCCACCCAGCGCCAGTCCGATCCTCAGTTTAATTTTGTCGTTTTTCTTGGTTTCCATCAGCCTTCGGTTTCAATAAATTTGTAAATTTCGGATAAAACTTCGTCCGGGGGGCCGGCAAAATTTTCCACCTTGTCCTCTTTGCCGGTGATTTTCTCAAGCCGCCAGGGCTCCCGGTCGCCATAAAGCGAAACCATAACTTTTCTTTGTGAAACGGGATGTTCAGCGATTAATGTGAAAATCGCTCCGTTATTAATACGGGTTACCATATATCCCGTAGCCCGCAGTCCTTCTTCCATGGCGATTTTTTGAATTTGATCAACCTGCGGATTTTCACGCGCAGCCTCTTGTTTGGTTTCCTGCTCCCGGGACTCTCGTATATTTTGATAATGGCGCGATGTCCCGCCAAAAATATCGGTGATGTTTTTTTTAAGGTCCTCTTTTAACTCACCTCCGCCCGCCATTAACCGTTCCGCGGAAACCTTAAAGTCTATATTTAAAGACTCCGCCCTGCCTTCCGTTTTTATAAGTTTAAACTCCAAATTAATATCCGCCGGATCCATACCTTTATTAACCTCTTTGATCAAATCCTCACTTTTTTGTTCCATCCCTTTCTTAAAAAATCTATTTAACTCCATCCAATGGTTTTCACCCGAAACCTCAACCGGCGTATCCAGCCTCCCCTCGCTAAACATTAAAATCAGCTCATTGAATCTTTCCTTCATTTTTTCGGTTTTTTCCTCGTTTTTTTCTATTTGCTCAAGAGTCAGTCGTTCATCCTTCCTCCCCTTGGCTTCAAAAGGGCGGTAATATAAAGTATCAACAGGTTTGTCGCCCTTATTTTTATCAACCGGGCGATCATGGCCTTCATCCATCCTCCTGTGCTCCAAACTTTCTTGTGGCATTTATAAACATTAAATCCATTCATTTTAACACATTTTGAACAACTTTTACACACATATTGATAAGTATGAACCATTATTATGTAATCATATTTTCTCAATACGACATCAAAAATAAAGAAATTAAATTTAATAACATAAAGATTTACCCTGATTACAGAATAAAAATAAAAAAATGTACACTCTCTATTACTACTAATTAATAAAAATTCTTAAAAAACAAATAATCGCAATAGGGCGAAAAGAAACATAAAAATGTACTTGCCAAGGGGGGGTGGTTGTTTATAATGGGGGCACAAAATAGATATTTCATTTCCAGTAAACGTATGAAACTTACATGTGCCCAGGCGGATTTGGAGCGGGCTGTTAATATCGTGAGCAAAGCCATTACACCCAATACAACTTTGCCGGTGTTAAACAATATATTATTAAAGGCGGAGGCTAATAAACTGCATTTTTCAGCCACAAACCTGGAGGTTTCCATTCAATATTTTATTCCCGCGGAGGTTAAAAGTGAGGGATCAATCACAATTCCGGCAAAACTTTTGAGCTCTTATGTGAACCTGATGAAAGACGAGAAAATTGAGCTGGAGGTGGTTAGTGGCGATTCCGTTCAGATTAAAAGCCCTTCTTCCCAGACAAAAATCAAAGGTATTAATTCAACCGAATTTCCCGTTATTCCAAAGGTTGAAAAAGAAAATACATTTAGAGTGGATAGAAAAATTCTTGAAACGGCGATTGCTCAAACAGCATTTGCGGCTTCCACAAATACTTCCAGACCGGTTCTTTCGGGGGTGCTTTTTGATGTAAATAAAGATGAGTTAAAGGTGGTGGCTACGGATAGCTATAGATTGGCCGAGAAAACCATTACTCTTAAAGAAAAAACAAATCTTGATATTGAATGTATTGTGCCGGCCAGAACGATTATGGAGCTTGGAAAGATTTTAAGCAGAGCGGAGGAGGAAGAGGTTGAACTTAGTGTTTCCAAAAACCAGGTTATGTTTGTGGTTGGGGATGTACAATTGATGTCACGTTTGATTGAGGGCAAGTTTCCCCCTTATGAAAAGGTTATTCCAAAGGAGACCAAAACCAAACTGGAGGTTCTGGATGAGGCTTTGGCCAACGTAGTAAGAAGAGTGAGCCTTTTTGCCAGAGAGAATAACAACAGTATCAAAATTACGGCGACCAATGACGGTAAATTAACGGTTGCAACCGATGAAACCAGAGTTGGTGAAGAAAAAGCGGAACTGGATGTTAAAATCCAGGGTGAGAATAATAAAATATCGCTTAACGCCCAATATCTTCTGGATGTGCTGAACTTTATCCAGAGTGAAGATGTTTTGTTTGAAATAGACGATAAGTTGTCTCCCGCCGTGGTGAGGCCGCTTAAAGAAAAAGATTACGTATATATCATAATGCCGCTTAAGGTCTAGTTAAGGGGCCGGAAAACATAGTGACCATCGCAAAAAATCTTATCAAAGATTTTTCGACTATTCAAAACAACCGTGTTTTGGATTTGTTGGAGAAGAAAAAGAATATCAGTCTTTCGGGGACGGGTAATTTTTCTGCTAAGGCTTTTATTTTTGCAGATGTGATGAGGGAAAAGAAGGAGGTGAAGACGGCTTTGTGGGTTGTTAACGATGTGGTTGAGCAGGACCACGTGATCAGGTCTTTAAGGTTTTGGGGGAACACGGATGTGATGCCTTATAATTTTGAGCAGTCTTCCTCCGATAATATCAGGGAGACGGAGGAGTTTAACAGGATTAACGCGGTAGAGCTGGTGGTGGCGCTAAAAAGCAAAGACAGGAAAATAATTGTGGCGCCTTATCAGGACTTAATGAACACTTTCCCGGATTATAAGGAGATAGAAAATAAGACTTTTACTTTGAAAAAAGGGGACACGGTGGACTTGACCGAACTTTTTGAGGGATTGATTGATTGCGGTTATGAAGTTTCGGAGGATGTTTCCATTAAGAAAGGCACTTATTATAAGAGCGGGGAGATTTTAACGGTTTTCCCGGTTTATTTTGATTTCCCCGTAAAGATTGATGTGGGTTTTGACAAGGTGGAGTCCATAACTTTGCTGGATCCGGAAACGGGAATAGCGGCCGGGGAACTGGATGCGATTGATATTATCCCGACCCGGTGCGGAGGAGAAAAAAAGAAACTTTCGGAGTATTTTTCGGGCCATTTGATGGTAGTGGAGGACGAGCTGGATGTGATTGATGATTATTTTGAGGGCTGGAGCGAGATGTTTGATGAGGTTTACGGGAAAATTTATTCAATCGCGTTTGTGTCTTTTAATGAGGATGATGAAGGGCACGAGCATTTGCATTATATTTCGGTGATGAAATACAGGGGGGCGTATGATCTGGTGAATGATTTACGGGATAAAAAGAGGAATCAATGGAGGATGGTTGTTTTTACCAAAGATAAGAGCGAAATAACGGGCATATTGAAGGGAAATAATTTTGAATATTCTGAGGATTTGAAGCACGTGGGGACTTTGCCCGGGGTTTACATTGTGAATATTGAAAGGGAGGATGTGGCTCCGGCGGCTTTTCAGAATCCCGAAATAAAATTGCTGGTGGTTTCGGATAAGGAAATTTCCTCTTTAAAGGAGGATAAGAAAAAACATTTTTCGGAGAAGGTTTATCTGGATTTTTTAACCAGCTTAAAGATTAACGATTATGTTGTTCACGCCAATCATGGGATTGGGCGTTTTATGGGCCTGGATAAGAGGACGGTGGATGATGTTACCCGCGAATATTTAAAGATAGGTTATGCGGAAAACGATAAGTTGTTTGTGCCGATTGATCAGGCCGATAAAGTGAATAAATATATCGGGGTGGACGAACAGCCGCCGCGGCTGACCAGGCTGGGTTCGGCGGAGTGGAACACGATAACGAAAAAGGTGCAAAAGGAAACAGAGGCGATCGCCAAGGAACTTTTAAAACTTTACGCGGAAAGAAAAAGCGCCAGAGCGTTTAAATTCAAAGAGGACGCGGCTTTGATACGCCGTTTTGACGAGGCTTTTCCATACGAGGAGACACCCGGGCAGATGAAATCCATTAATGATGTCAGGGATGATTTGACCAAGTCCGTGCCGATGGATCGGCTGGTCTGCGGTGATGTGGGTTTTGGTAAGACGGAGGTGGCGATGAGAGCCGCCTTTAGCGTGGTGCAAAACAAAAAACAGGTGGCTTTTATAGCTCCGATAACCATTCTGGCCGATCAGCACTACAGATCATTTATAAAAAGGATGGAGCCTTTTGATTTAAGGATTGAGCTTTTAAGCCGTTTTCGTACTCCAAAGGAGCAGAGGGAGATTATTGGAAGGTTGGCCAAAGGAGAGGTTGATATTGTGATCGGGACGCACAGGTTATTACAGCCGGATGTTAAATTTAAGGATTTGGGGCTGGTGATTGTGGATGAGGAGCAGAGGTTTGGAGTGAAGCAGAAAGAGGCTTTTAAAAAGATGAAAACGGAGGTGCATGTGCTTACTTTAACCGCCACGCCGATTCCGCGAACGCTTAATATAGCGCTCAATAAACTGCGCGATATTTCCACGATTACAACGCCGCCGCCCGGACGTCTGCCGATTATCACGGAAGTTAGAAGGTATTCACAGGGGTTGATACGAGAGGCGATTTTAAGGGAAATAAGCAGAGGCGGTCAGATTTATTTTTTACATAACAGAGTGCAGACGATTGATGGAATGGCCGATAAACTGCGCAGTCTGATTCCCGAGGCGCGAGTGTGTGTTGCGCACGGAAAACTGGGAAGCAGTGATTTGGAGGAAAGGATTCTGGCTTTTAAGGATCATAAATATGATGTGCTGGTAAGTTCCACGATTATTGAAAACGGAATTGATCTTTCCAATGCCAACACTTTGATTGTTAACAACGCCGAGAGGTTGGGGCTGGCACAGCTTTATCAGCTCCGCGGGCGCGTTGGAAGAGGCAGGACGCAGGCTTACGCGTACTTTTTATATCACGGGCAGAGATTGAAGCTGGATGCCAAAAAGCGGTTGAGGGCGATTGTGGAGGCGACGGAACTGGGAAGCGGTTTTCAGATTGCGATGAAGGATCTGGAGATTCGCGGGGCGGGTGATATTCTGGGCGCCAAACAGCATGGCGCGATTAACGTGGTGGGCGTTTCTCATTTTATTCGGATGCTGAACAAGGCGGTGGACGACCTGAAAGCAGGTAAGGTGATGCGGGAGGAGGAGCCCGAGGATATTTCCATTGAACTGCCGTTAACGGCTTATATTCCGGATACTTATATCATCAATTCCAAAGAAAAAATCAGCGCATACCAGAAAATGTCTGCGGCCGATAATATGGATTATCTGACTGAAATCCGTGATGAGCTGGTGGAGGACTTTGGCAAAATGCCGAAAGAGGTGATGAATCTTTTCCGCATGCTGGAGCTGAAAATTCTGGCCAAGAAGGCCAAGCTGGTGAGCGTTAAGGCGGAGAGCGGCGGAATCAATTCGGGCAAGGAAATTGTTTTGCATATGTCGGGGTTGGTGAAGCCGGAAAATATTGTAAATCTGCTGGAATACAACGCGAAGTGGTATATCTCGGGGACGCGTTTACGCGTTAAAATAGAGGATTTGGGCATGCACTGGTTTGATGAATTGCGCCAATCTGTAAAGCGGCTGACAGAATCCATCAAGGAAAAAAAGAAGTGATTATGACGTTGCCGGGTATGCACATTGGTTTCGCGGTATGCCGAAAAGTCGGTGCAAAAACGGTATAAAAATCCATAAGGCTGTTCAAAAGTGACTGAAAACGGCAAAAAATATCCGGCGGTGACGGGAAGGAATATGATGATAGCCGAGATTAAAAACGGTCTTTTTTCGGGTGTTCAAAACCCCGGGAAGGCGCTTTTGGCCGGACGTGTGATTGGCATTTTGGACGGAGGTTTTGTGTTGCAGGATGAAAGTGGGAGAACGGATGTTTATTATAACGGGCAGGTGAACGCCGGTGACATTTTGGAGGTGGAGGCGGGGATGGAAAAGCGGACGATAGAGGGAAAAGAGATGACCGTATGCGCGGCGAAAAACGTGCGGGTGCTGGCTCCGTGCACGGCGGATTTTTTTATCAGACCGAGTGATTTGAACTATAAAAAAATGATTGTTGATTTGAGTTTTCGGGAACGAATGATTGCGCGGGGGCGGTTAATCGAAAGTATAAGAAATTTCTTCGGGGGTGAAAATTTTCTGGAAGTTGAAACTCCGCAGATGGTTCGACTGCCAGGTATGGAGCCACACTTGAGCCCCTTTAAGACTCAATTAATTGATCAGGCGGGTAGTCGGACGGATATGTATTTGATTACTTCGCCCGAGTACGCGATGAAGAAAATTTTAGTCGGGGGTACGGAAAAAATTTTTCAGATCTGCAAAAGTTTTCGTAATAAAGAAACCGACAGCGAACTTCATAATCCGGAGTTTACGTTGTTGGAGTGGTACCGGGCGTACGCAAGTTATCTGGAAATTATGGAGGATACCGAGAAGCTGGTTGAAAATCTGACGGTTAAGGAAAACGGCAGGGCGGAGATAAATTATAAGGGGAATAAGGTGGATGTTTTGGTGCCGTGGCCAAGGAAGAGAGTGAAAGATTTGTTTAAGGAGTACGCCGGGATTGATTTCGCGGAGTTTGAGGAGGTGGAGAGTTTTCGGGCGGCGGTTAAAAAGAAAGGTTATGACGTTGATGAAACCACTTTGTACGAGGATTTGTTTTATATGGTTTTTTTGAATGAGATTGAGCCGAAACTGGGGTTTGGCAGGCCGGTGATTGTGCATGAGTATCCGGCGCAGATGGCGGCGCTTTCCAAGAAGTGCGCGGATGATGAGCGGTACGCGGAGAGGTTTGAGGCGTATATCGCGGGGGTGGAGCTTTGCAACGGTTACACCGAGCTTAATGATCCGGCGGAGCAGAGCGCGAGGCTGGAGGCCGAGCGCGGGCAGAGGTTAAAAGCGGGGGCGGATGACTATGCTGTTGACCAAAGCTTTGTGGGTGCTTTAGAATTCGGCATGCCTCCTTCGGGCGGGAACGCGCTTGGAGTGGAGAGGCTGATGATGTTGATTACGGATACCGCGGACATACGAGACATGATGTTTTTCCCGCTAAGGGACTTATAAATATTCATTAATTTTAATTTCAATAATCAATCACAATGCAAACTTCGGATTTCAGAAAAGGTCTGCCTATCAGATACAACGGGGAGACTTATATTATTACCAACTATCAGTTCGTGAGTCCCGGGAAGGGGTCCGCTTTTACGAGGGCGAAGCTGAAGAACGTCAAGACGCTGAAAGTGGTGGAGGTTTCTTTTCGCTCCGGTGAGCAGATTGAAGAGGCGAATATGGAATATAAAAAGTGCCAGTATATGTATAACGACGGCACCGATTATAATTTTATGGATAATTCCTCTTATGAGCAGTTCACCATGTCCAACGCGATGATTGGCGATCAGGGCGATTATATGATGGATGGCGGGGATGTGACGATTGTGTTTGTGGATAATCTGCCGGTCGGTTTGCAGCTGCCTCCGAAAATGGATTTTAAGGTTATTGACGCTCCGCCCGGTAACAAAGGGGATACGGCAACCGGTGGAAGCAAGCAGGTGACGATTGAAACGGGGGCTAAAGTGAACGCGCCGCTTTTTATTAAAGAGGGGGATAAAATTCGCGTGAACACGGATACTGGTGAATATGTGGAGAAGGCGAATTAATTAAGGTCGGCCGTGAATTTGTGTCAGGTTTGTGCTATAATTAATGGAGTTTACCATTAATTTTGTTTAACATGCCTCCTCAAAAACATACCGTGAAAGTACTGGCGACAAGGGATTTGACCAAGGATGTTCGTGAGCTTGATATTGAAAAACCCGCCGGGGAATTGCATTTGCCCGGGCAGTTTATGACTATTAAAATTTGTGATGGGAAAGATAGCGTTTGCATGCGATCGTATTCGGTGATGGATTCGCCGGACAAGACGATGTTGCAGTTATGCGTGAAACTTGTGGAGGGTGGACGGGGGTCGGCGTGGCTGTTTGGTTTGAAACAAGGGGATGAAATGGAGATTATTTATCCCGCCGGGAGGTTTGTTTTACCTGAAACTCTTGCGGAAAAGCTGGTGTTTATCGGGACGGGGACGGGTGTTGTACCTTTGCTGTGCATGATGGAAAGTTTTCCCGAGGGATTTGAAAAGCAGGTTGAATTTATTTTTGGGGTGAGGTTTGAGGAGGATTTGTTTTATCAGGAAAGGATCGCCGAGTTGGGGAATAAACTGAAAAACTTTAAGGCGATTTTGACGCTTTCAAAGCCGGATGATTCCTGGGAGGGCGCGAAGGGAAGGGTTACCGACCATTTGCAGTCGCCGGACGCGGGCGCGCAGTATTTTATTTGCGGGAGCGGGCCGGTGTTGACTTCCACTTGTGAGCTTTTGGAGGAGAAGGGGGTGCCGAAGGAGAATGTGTTTCATGAGAATTTTGGTTAACGCGGGGGTGGACTGAATTTATTCATACGAGACACCGCAGCAGTTTTCTCCTGCGGAAAACTTCTGCTATGGTCCTCGCACGGTCGCTTTGCTTCGCAAAGACCGAGCCGGCCGTGCTGTGGAATTGTCTCGTATGAATAATTGAATCCACCCCTGTTTACTTTTTGTTTGGGGATGGGGCGCGGGTGCGAATATTTGCCAGGGGCACCGTCGCGGTTTTTTCCTGCGAAAAACCGCGCCTATGGTCCTCGCCAAGCCGCTTTGCTTCGCAAAGGCCAAGCCGGCTTGGCTGTGGAGATTGCCCATGGCAAATATTCGTACCCGCGCTTGTGATGTTGTTAGATGGAGCCTACTTATTTTTGGAGGAGGAGGGGTGGGGCTATGGTTTTGGCTTTGGTTAGCATTTCGGCGTTTGGTTTTTTTAGGTTGCCGAAGGTGATGATGAGCAGGATGTTGTCTTTGTAGGTGACCAGTTGGGGTGTTTTTTCGCCGTAGGCCCAGAAGGTTTCGTCGCCGATGTTTTGTTCGTAGCTTAATTCACGATTGTCCATTTGGCTGTTCTGCCAGACGTTTACCGCTTTGTAGTATGAATCTTTTGCGATGGCCGGTGTTTTTTCCTCCCGACGGATGAAGTTGAATGTTTTTACGGGGACGGCGTCGCCGGTTGCCATATATTTGCATCCTTCCACGTCAGAGGCGAGGTCATCCATGGGTTCCGTGGTGTAGTTTTCGGTTTCCAGAACGTCGGCAATGATTGCGCTATCCAACGTATTGCAGATTGCGGGGAGGTTGGCGGCGGAATCGGGCGGCGTGTTTTCGGCCGGGCCTGAACATCCCTGCAGAAAGGAGGTCGTGAGGATCAGGAAGGCGGTCATTAGGGCGGCCGGCGTTTTGTGCGAGATGGTTTTTTTCATGATTAGTCTTTACGAACGGTTTTGAATAGAGGTTTGGCGGCGTCTTCGGCGCTGACCCACACAAGGTAGGTTTTGTTTTTTGCGGGGTCGTCGTTGGCAACGCGGAACTCAATGTACCAGGTGGATACCTGGTTTTCGTCTTCTTTGAGCGTGATAAACATGGAGGTGTCGCTTTCTTCGGCGATGCCCCGGTCAAGCGCCTCCAACAGGCGGACGTCGCTTTGCATTGCGGGGATTAGTTTTCTTAGTGTGAGATTTACGTTGGACAGTGGAGTCAGCAGGTTATCGGTGTTGTCGGTTTCTTCGTAGTGCCAGGGGGTTTCGTCGTCCAGCAGGGGGTCGGCGTTGTAGATTTTTGCTGTGTCATCTCTGTTCATGAAATCAAAGGTGTAGCCGTTATCAATTCCGTCGGCGAAGGTGATATGAAATTGCGCCACCATGGCGCCTTCAAACCATTGTTCCTTGGCCACGGCTTCGGTTGCGTGCAGGTCTTCGTTGATTTTATCGTAGCCGTCATCCCATAGTTGGTCGAACATGGTTACGGCTTCCGAGGCATTGTACGGATAGTCGGGATTGGCTATTACGTCCGCGAAAGCGGCGGGTGCGAGTATTACGCAAAGTGTGAGGGTGGCGATGATTTTGGTAATTGTTTTCATGATTTTTGTTAGTTACTGATGGTTTGATTATAGGTTATATGATGAAAAGTTCAACGACATCCGAATTCCGGAGGTGGTATGTCGGACTTGCGTTAATTTGGCAAATCTGTTATATAATATTAAAAATATACGCATATGGGACAATTTGAAGTTTTCTGTAAAAATTATCTGGCCCGTTTTAAACATGAGGCCGGAGCGGCCAGACGGGTGGGGGTGGAGAAGGAAATTTTGGCTGTGGATGAGCTTGGTTATATGGCCGATATTGGGGGGAAGGTCTGGCCGCGGCTCTTGAAAGCCGGATATAAACCCGTTTTTGACGATTTTTATAAGGATGAGATTATTGGTTTTTGGGTTGATGATGATCAAATCGCGTTGGACGCCGGAAAAGGAACTTTTGAAATAATTCTTACTCCTCATGATTCCGTGCAGGCCGCGGAGAAGCGAATGAAGGAGGTTCTTAAAATTATTCTGCCTGTTTGTACGGAGGAAAAAATCAGAATGATCGGACTTGGATATCAGCCAAAATCCATTCCGGCCAGAGAAAACTGGAATCATAAGCAAAGGTACGAGGTTCTTTTGGAGCATTTCGGGGAGGATGTGTTTCCCGCTTCTCTTTCCGCTTCCGATCAGACTCATATTGATGTGGTGCAAAGTGAAATTGTGCAGGTGATAAATACGATGAACGGAATGGCAGGGTTTTTTGTTGTTTTGTTCGCCAACTGTCCCGTTTTTGTGGGGCCGAATCAGTTTAAGGCTTTTCGGGAGGTGATTTGGGACAATCTTGGCGCTGACAGAACGGGTCTTCCTCTTACTCCTGTGAGTTCGGTGGAGGATTATCTGGGAAGGCTTTGGGATTTAAATTGTATGATGGCTTATAACGGGGAAAAATATTTCGCTCCGGATATGCCGTTTAAGGATTATGTTGCCGGCTTGAATGATGAGGATACGTTTAAAGCTTATCAGGCCCACGAAGGGTCGGTTTGGTTTTGCGCGCGGCCGCGCGTGTACGGAACGATTGAGATGCGGCCGGCGGCTCTTCAGCCCTGGAACGACATGGCGGCGGTTTCGGCGCTGACGCTTGGATTAATGGAAAATTTGGATGAAAGTGAAATGTTTATCAAACAGTTCCGTTGGGATTCATTGAGGGCATTGCGTTTGGAAGCGGTGAGGATAGGGTTTGAGGCAAAGCTGAATGATGTTCCGGTGGCGGGATTTGCGCACCGGGTGCTGGAATTGGCGGCTGACGGTTTAAAGAAAAGGTCTTTGGGAGAGGAGAAATATCTGGAATGTTTGTTTGAGCGAGTGGATAAGCAAAAGGCTCCGGTGGATATTGGCCGGGAATATAATGAAAGGGGAGGGGTTGAGCTTTTGCTGGAAAAATCCTCTCTGAATGAAGAGCATCTAAAAATTTAATAATGGATTTCTGTACCACGAAAAAGGCCCTGCGGGATCATCTCGCGGGTCTGACTAAGGAATTGATAAGTTTTCCCTCTCACGTTAACGAATCGCAGAAAGTTATTGAACTGGCGGATTTTATCAAGAATTATTTTGCGAAGGATAATTTGTTTATTAATGAATATATTGTTGACGGACTGCCGGCGCTGGTTGTTTCCACGGAGGACACGAAACATCCGCATTTAATGTTGAGCGGACATATGGACGTGGTGCCTTCCAGTTATGTTTATTCGGCCAAGCAGGAAGGTGATTTGCTTTATGGAAGCGGCGCGATGGATATGAAGAGTGGAATCGCCTGTATGATGGCGGTGATGAAATGTTTCGCGCAGGAAAAGGACAGACCTTCTTTGGCGGCGATGATTACGGGAGATGAGGAAATTGGCGGAGAGGCGGCGCAGATGCTTTTGAATGAAGAGGGTTATTCAACGGATTTTTGTATTGTGAACGAGGGTAGGCAGAAATACGAAATCGTGAACAGGGAAAAGGGGCTTCTGGCCTTGCAAGTTACGCTTAAGGCGAATTCCGTGCATAGCGCTTATCCGTGGAAGGGCAAGAATGTGACGGAGGATTTGATGAAACTTTGTCTGAATGTTAAGAAACATTTTCCAAAAGTGAAGGACGGGTGGACGCCGAATGTGAGTGTGACATATTTTAATGTTGGTCTGGGGGAGGAGATTAATACGATTCCCGGGGAGGCGATGGCTACTCTTTTTTTCCGTCTGACTGAAAAGAGGAAATGGACTCGGGAGAAAATTTTGGCTTTGATTAAGGGTTTGGCGCCGTCGGCGGAGGTGCGCGAACTGGTGTACGGTGATGTGTTTGATATGGATCCGAAGAATTTTTATATCAATATGCTGCGCGGGGTTGCGAGTGATGTAGCCAAGAAACGAATCGCATTTGGCTCCAATCACGGCGGCTCGGATGCCCGATTTTTTGCGGAAAAGAATATTCCGACGGCGATACTGGGGCCGGTCGGAAAGGATCATCACTCTCCGAATGAATGTGTTTCGGTGGAGAGCATGGTTACTCATTTTAAGGTTCTGCAAAAGTTTATTGCGGATGAGTGGAAAGAGTTTACAAAGCGTGTTTAGTAATAAATGTACATAAAGTAGGTGAGTACCCTTGACAGAATGCTATATTGCTGTTATCTTCGCATACCAATTTTTTACAGCTAAATTTTAAGTTTATGATGATCCGTCAGTGTCTGGTGTTTAAGCCTCCTAAAATTCCGCCTAAAAATAAGCGCTATGACGTTAATTCCAGTGATCAATTTGATGACTTCTGGAAAAGAAGAGCCAAGCCGTTTGTGGATGGTTTCAAGCGAACCGATAAGTATGTCAGACAGTTTAATATCGATGACAAGAATGCGATAGACACTATTGCCATAGATAGTAAATTAAAACTGGCCGAAATAGCTTTAAGAACACGTGAGCTGGTAGGGCTTCTGCTGGGCAGTACGGTCAAGAAACTTTATGACATGGATCCGGGGGACGATGACCTGACTTCAGAGACGGAAAGTGATCTTGATGTATTGATATTGAATCCTCATACCATAAGAAATCCGCGGCCGTTTGAATGGGGAGTGGATTGGTTTGTGAGACCGCAGGGAAGGTTTCCAACAAACAGCAACATAGAAATGGTATATGATTTGTTGCCACAGGATGGGTATAAATTTTATGTAAATGACGCGATTAGGGCTTTTTGTCGGACAAGAAACGCATATGAGCAGGATTTGCTTGAAAAAGGCGAATCTGATGTGAAAGTGCCGGAAATTATCAGTTGTACGAGGGAATTGGTGATAGCCAGCCATTTATTGTTGCCAGGGCTTTATTTGCCGGAGAAGGAAACGATGCAAAGAATTGCGGACTATTGTAATGGGCTTGCAGAATTACCAGAAGATAGAAGACAAGTGAAAAAAAACTCGTATCAGTATCTGGTACCTCGGAATGAGAAGCCCAATCCGGATTTTGACTTTCCGGTTATGCCCGATTGCGCCCTGCAAATGAATCAGAAAATTCATCTATAGGTTATTCCGTAACCAGTTCGGTATTTTCCGGGTTGTTGAAATCTCCAAAAATTAACCTGGGGGATTGTTCGCTATCGCCGGGATTGTAAACATGTGTAGTTCCAATTTTGGCATGGGTTTTACCTGTTATAAGCCAGGATTTGTGCATGTGGCCGCTAAAAACATGTGACGGTGCGGTGTCTTTGATGATTGATGCGACAGCCTCACTGCCATAATCTTCCACGTAAGGATTATCAATTTTAGCCATGGAAAGTCCCAGTCCCGCAGGTGGCATATGGACATTGAAAACGGTCCTTGTCACGTCATTTCTCAACTGCATTCTTAATGCTTCAAGGTCGCGGGCAATTTCAGTTTCCGTTTTATACCAGGTATCAAATGAAAATCGCAGTGGTAATACGTGGTTGTATCCCAGAACCTGCAAGTCCGGGTCCACCTGTACAACTCTATTTCCGGCATAATGGAGGATGCCTGAATTTTCCGCTTCAAGAAACTGATCCTCCACTTCGGGGTGGTCGTCGTTGCCAAGTATGCAAATGATTTTAGCCCGGGTTGCCTGTTGGAATTCGGAAATTTTTCTTATCAAGTCCGCCACACTTTTTTGTTGTCCCTCAACACTGTGTGAAGCGGTATCGCGCTGAATTTCATTCCATTTTGAAATTCTGGGGAAGTGTTTCGAGAAAGCTCTAAAAATCGAGTCGAAATCGGATGTGTCAGTCATATGGAATGATATAACTTTCATTAGTTGAGAATCATTCATTTTTTGTTTATAGCCAAACAATTGGCCTGCCCGGGCATCTCTAATGTTAATTCCTTTTGACCCCAGATATCTGGCTTTTTGCATGTTGACATAATGAGTCCAGGCGATTGCCGGAGTCATCTTTATTTTATGGTGCTTTTTTAGATTGGCGGCAAGATTTTCATATATTTTTTTGATTTCAATATTTGACTTCAGATAATTGATGAATTCCTGTTTAAGATATTTTTCCAATAGTTGAAAATCCGTTTCTTCCCAATTGGGGTGCTCATTAAAAGATGTTTTGTCCCGACCGAAATGTACCGAACGGGAAATTTTGTCGAGCAATGTAACCATTTGTTCGGCTTCTTCGCTTCCAAGTTCTTCGGGCAAAAGTATATATCCGCTTCTGTATGCACTGTTTGAGTCTCCAAGCTGGACTATGTCGTTTTGGTCATAACTATTTTTGATATGGAAGCTGTTACCGTCTGATCCTGCAAAAGCGATTTTTTTTGGGGCGATGTCTCCTCCGAATAAAACATATTCCGTTTGTCTGGCGGCGGCCTCATTCAGAAATGTATCCACGTTATTTAGGTTGCCGTGAAAATCCGTGCCGAAAGCGAATGTGTCTTTATTCATTAGTATGTTTTAAAGTTTAACAGGCGGTTATCCAGAACAGGGTAAAGTGCGTTTGTGGTGGGTAGGTCTCCGTAATCAAGATATGAATAATCTTTTCCCGTGCTGGCTTCACATTTATTTTCAATGGCATGATATGTTTTTAGCAGTTCGGTAATGATATGTTCTCTCATTGGAGAATTTAAATGAGCCTTTAAATTTTCGGGGTTTTTTAATCCAATTTGTTGAACGAAGTGCCATTTATTCAGTCGGTTTATTATGTCTATAGCACGCAGTACACATTCAACGTCAGCGTCGGTACATAAAAAAACGGAAGTACGAAATTCTTCAATGTGGCGAATTAGAGGTTTGAGCTGTTCCAACAGGTGTCTGATTTGAGTGTTTGCTTTTTCCGCCTGTGATTTAATTTTTTTGGTTATTGCTGCCGGAGGAAGGTATAGTCCGGGTTTCAAAACACGGCTTGAGATTTGCCTGCGGGTGTCGCCGATGATTTGTTCGGTGAGATTTTCGGGATAGAATTCGTATTTCAGTTGCATTTCATTAGTGTCGAGATAGAAGGGCAGGCGGGGGTCGTGAGGTTGGGGAGTTTTATCACGTTTTTTGGTCTTTTTTATTGAAACGTCATACCATAATCTTACAAGTCCGTTTGTGGGCTGGAGTTCTCCGGGAGGTCTGACAAACCAGTCCACTCCCCATTCAAATGGTCTGGGAAAGTTGTCGCCAAATTCATCTAATATTAATACATCAATGTCAGTTTTCTCTTTATGAAATTCTCTCATGTTGCGGGGCGGCTGCATAAGTTTTCGGGCGCTGCTGCCGATAACCATACCAACGAGACCTCTGGTCCTTAGGTTCACTTCAGCAAGCCCAAGTTTTTCATGCAGAGCCAAGACGTCCATGTAGGTGCGGTCGGATATTCTGCTAAAAAGATTACTTGTCTTATTTTGAATTTTTTGGAATTCTTGCCGAGCCGCGTTGAGGGGGTCGGTTGATTCATCTGTTTGTTCCGGTGATGAGTCGGAATCCGGTTTTTCAATTGGTGCGAATTTATCAAACTTCTGATCGTCGGCGGGGTAGATTTCGTCGTATCTGGTTGCGAGGTATTGGGTGTAGTACATATTATTTTAAAGGCGCGTACTATAAATTATTTATTGTGTCTTGTCAAAGTTTGTTGCATGTAGACTGGAGACAATATTGGATTTGCTGATGCGGGATTTATGTTTGACAATTTACCTTTTAATGGTAGAGTTGCTTATAGAGGCACTAGCAATTGGAAGGGAGACACTCGCCTTCGGCTCGTGTCTATGGAGCTCGCTTTGCTCGCGGTTCGCCTCGCCTTAGCTCGGCGGGATTGAAGGGCAATCGCAGGGGCACTTCGCTTCGCTCCGTGCCTTGGGGATGTAAGGCTTTCGACAGAAATGATCTTTGATAAACTGCAATCCGGGGATCGCGCTGTCTCCCCGTAGATCCGTCCAGCGCAAACATAAGTGCAGATGCACAAAATGGTGAAGAATCTACAGTTGCAAAACTGAAGAACCTCTTCGCAATGCAGCCGGCTTACGCCGTTGCATAAACCTTTTCCTTTTTTAAGGAAAAGTCGCCTTTTCTTTGACTCCTGCTGGAGGAAAAAGGTGTCACCTTAGCAGGATAAGCTGCTCCGAATCCCGCCGGAACGGATGAAAACCTCTGGGATAAGTTCTGCAAGTTTTTTGTTCATTTTCTATTTGCAGGGCCGAAAACTTTAAGATGAACTATGATTGTAGACGTTTGTTTGGGACGTTTTTGGACCCGGGTTCGATTCCCGGCATCTCCACCAAAAAACTAATATATTTGTTTTTTCTGCGTTGGCTGCGAATAAAATTTCCCTCGCCGTATGTCTGTATACGGCTAGTGAAATTTTTTCTTGCCGCCTTGTAAAAACAAATATATTAGCTTTTTGGTTGTTTTTACCGTCAACTGCAAAAATTGCTTCTTCGCCGTATGTTTGTATACCGCTCGAAAGCAATTTTTTTGTTTTCTGCCTTAATTGTAGAAATTGTTGGCATCTTCCAGAAAGTCGCGCAAATTTTCTGTGATGGACTGTTGTAAAAGCAAGGTCTTGGCACGCCTGCGCCATTGATATCTGGCATCTCTTTTTACATCGGGGAAAGCAGCATCCGCAGCGTCATAGCCGCTATTCAGAGATATCAAAAGATATCTTAATTGGCTTTCCTGAGTAGGCGTGACACTATTATCGTTGATTAGCCTTGTTGTTTGTGCAGAAATTTCCTGAATTGCGATTTCTCTTCTTACGCCTGCAATTATTGCATCGATTTCTTTTCTGGATGCTTCGGATTCACTTTGTCTCATTCTTTCTTGTTTTTCCACTAATCGTAATTGATCAATTGCCCAATTCTTACCGGTAAAAAATGCATAATTTGTCGGATTGCCTATACCTTCGGAATTTGATAAGACCTTATCAAGTAATTCCATAAGAATACGCTGATTGTATCTAACGTTTGGGTTATTTTTTGCGATGAATTCAATGCCGTATTTTAGAGCATCTAAGATTTCAGTGCTCATTAATTCAATTCCTCCGAGTTGTTCATTAGTGTTCCCCATTTAAGTAAGTTAATTATAGTGGGGAATATTAAAACAGAAAAAGACATGCTTGTCAAGAGCAGGGTTTATACATTGTATTAAACGAATTTTTAATTATAGGACGCTAATTGTGCACTTGAAGAGCCAACTCCCGTTATAAAATCAAATTGTTCGAGGATTTTGAGTTTTTTTAGGTATTCTTCTGCTTCGTGTCCGCTAAGATTCAGGCAAAGGAAATATGTATTGGCGGTGTAAGCCGAACCGCCGCAAAAGGTTCCGTCAACGGCAGTTTCCAATAATGCGGCGTTTTCTTCGGATATGGGTTCGGTTGTTTCTACAATAAAATGGTTGCTGAAAATTGGTTTACCATCAATTTCAATTGAGTCATTCATTGGAGGAGAGCCAACAAAAGTACGTTCCAATTCTCTAACAATTCGTGGAGGTTTTGGTTCCGGGAATAATTTGGAAAAATCAATTTGAAAAAGACCGATAACAAAAACAATCAACATTCCTGTCAGAGTTAGGATTAACACTCTGTTTTTAGGGAAGCTTTGGTCTGTGAAGGATTCGGGAGTATCAGTTTGTATGTTTGGTGTGTTCATTTGTGATACATAAGATAAAATATGATCGTGTTACAGTATATTTTAAAAAAAGGCACATGGAAAATAATGTGAAAAAAAGATTAGTGGTTTCGGGGTTGATTTTTTTGTTTAGTTTCGTGCCGGTAGTGTTGGCTGTGAGCCGTACTTTTAATCATGTGATTTATGATATTATCGGGGGAACGTTTCTTTGGAGCGTGACTATTACCCTGATTTTGTTATTTATAGGGATGTTTTCACTTAATGTTTTTATCCAATATGCGCTAGTAAATTATTTAAAAATTAATACCACTTTTGGTCGCAGTATTTGGGGAGCCACTTATTTTACTTTGATTGTGAGCTTGTCGGCGTTTTTGTCTGATTTGCCCGGTGTTAACGTTCTGGGTTCATACAAATATATGGTTTTGCCGGTTTATTTATTGGTGGGGCTGATTGTTATCAGATATTTGTATGGAATTAAATTTTGGCAGGCTCTAATAGTTATTATTAATCATATATTTTTTGCGGGGGCCATAATTTTTTTGAGCTATAAATTCATCTTCTATATTTTATAGAAATGTGCGGTCGGGAGGTTGAAATCTATTATCCCAAAAATCCAAAGTAGGCCAGGACAAGGCCGTAGGCTAACCAGAAGAGTCCGCCGCCGATGATGAAGTTCGGGTTTTTGAACCATTTGGCGAAAGGTTTGGCTACCTCACCCGGCATGAGGATAAGTGCCGTGCCTTTTATTAATCCGGCCCATCCAAGTATGGTGATTAACACCGGCCAGTTCCAGACCCAGATGTTGTGCGAAACTACAAGCGCGCTGCCGGTAAGAATGCCAATCATTCCGGCGCCGACCATGAAAGTTTCGTTTTTGGTGACTTTTTCGTACAAACTGCTGTAGTTTGCGTGTTTTACGATGAAAGCAAAACAAATAATCGTGTAAGTGATGCCGAGCATTTTTGCCAGGAAGATTGAAAGTTCCATGGGTAAAGGGGTTATAAGGTTTGATCAAAGCCAACCCCGATTATAGCATCGGTGCGGTTTTTTATAAAGCGACTTAAGAATCAGCACCTAAAAATCAGGGCTTGTGAGAAAGGCTGTTCAGGTACGTTGCGTGGGCTTTGTAGGTGTCGAAAATTTTGTTGTAGACGGCGTGGTTTTGGGGCGAGGGGTTTAGGCGGTGGCTTATTGTAATTGTTTTTCGGTAGAATTCGCTTAGTTCTTTTTGGCCTTCGGGGGTGTTGATTTTTTGTTCGGAGGCGAATTTGGCGAATACCGCCGCGCCGAATGGCGAATGGTCCTCTATGTTGATCATTTGGGTGGGGATGTTCAGGACATCCGTTATGATCCGGCGCCAGGTGGCGTTTTTGGTGCCGCCACCGCTAAGGATTATTGTCTGCGGTTCTATGCCGGTTTCTTTGAATGTTTCCAGACCTTCTCTAAAGGAAAATGCGACGCCCTCCATGATGGCCCTTACAAAGTGCAGGCGGTTGTGTTCCAGCGACTGGCCGATGAAAGCGCCTTTTAATTGCGGGTTGAAATAGGGTGTTCTTTCTCCCGCCAGAAAGGGCATGTATATCAGGCCGTCGCATCCAATGGGGATTTCCTCTATGTCCTGGATGAAGGCGTCGTAGGAGCAGTCCATCTGTTGCATGATGTTTTGTTTATACCATTTCAGGGAAAGTCCGGCGGAGAGTGTGGCGGCCATGGAGATGGAGATGTCTTTGATTGCGTGGTTGAGGGTGTGGAGCCTTTTTTGTTTGTCCAGAAGGCCTTTTTTGGTGATGACCAAAAACTGTCCGCCGGTGGAAATGGCCAGCAGGCTTTGTCCTTCTTCGGTTAGTCCGCATCCCATGGCGGCCATGCTTTGGTCACTGCCGCCGTAAACGGGGATGCCGGCGGGTAGTCCGCATTGTTCGGACGCGGCTTTACCAATTGTGCCGTAGCTTTGGTCGGTTTGGATGATTTGGGGGAAGATGTCCGGATTGAGGGAAAATTTATTGATGATTTCGGAGGACCAGTCGTTTTTTGCGTAGTCAAAACAGCCGGTGGCCAGGGCGTCGGACGGTTCGCAAAACAGATTTTCCGTGAGCCGATAGGCGATGTAGTCTTTGGGTGATGATACTTTATTGATTTGTCCAAAAAGTTCGGGCTCGTTTTCTTTAAGCCATAATAGTGAGGGGAGCATGAATCCGGTGAAGATGGGATTGCCGGTGATTTGGTAAATTTTGTCTTTTCCAAGCAACCCGTTTATTTGTTCAACCTGACTAGTCGAACGCTTATCCGCCCAGATGACCGCGCGGCTGATGATTTCGTTTTTTTCGTTGTAGCAAACGAGTCCGTGCATTTGTCCGGAAAGTCCAACCGCTTTGATTTGTGAAAAATCGGCGCGGGCGGAGAGGGTTTTTAAAAGAATACAAAATGTATTCCACCACTCCGAAGGAAACTCTTCGGCGTGGCCGGGGGCGGGTGTTGCTATTTGAATTTCTTTGGCGGTCCTACAGAGGATTTCGCCTTCTTCGTCAATAATGGTTGCTTTCAACCATGAAGTTCCGAGATCCAGACCAAGATATAAGGACATATTTTTCAAATTAGATAAAGGCAGAGTAGCATGGATTGAAATCTATTGTAAAATCATTTTTGTGGAAGCGACATCTGACTTCCGGGAGTCGGATGTCGGAAAGTATTATGAAGTAATATATTTTTTCTTGTTTTTTGTTTTGGATTTGGTACGATTAAATCCGGGTGTGAATTTCTTATTTATTAGTTGCCGCATATGCCTATTGAGGGCCCGGACGGGTTTGGTAAACTGATTGGCGGTGTGGCGGCGGTTAAACCGCGGGAGGATGATCCTGATTGTTTTCCAGATGATGGAGAGGTTTCTTCGTATGTCAGAAAAAGGGTGGATGATTTTAACTCCGGTCGCCCGGATGATATTTTGATTGATGATGTTGCCGGGCCCGCCACTTTGCCTTCGCGGAAAATTGTTGCGGAGGGACTTCCTATGGTGAGGTTTATTTCCGATTTCAGGGAGGTTGGGGAGCGTGATATTGAGTCGGAAATCAGGGAGCTGGCAGATATATATAATGCCATTTACAGCGCCGCAAATGAAAACGAGGGTATGAAAACGGCTCATAAACTTTTTATGGAAAGCCTTTATCCTTCGGATAATCTGCCTTTGATGGAAGCCGTTTCCACTTATCTGGACGAGGACGGCAGTGCGAAAAATCTGCAGTTGATTCTGGCTGTTGATGGTTTTGCCGACGCCATGCGGACGGTTAAGCTGATAGCGGAGAGAGAAAGTATTTCTTATTATGATGCTTTTTTGGATGCTTACGGAGACTCGTTGAGTGCGAGAAACAATCTGGTCGGCCAAATGGTCAGGGCAAAGAAGGAGGCGTACGAGTGTATCAATCAAAACAGGAGACTGATTAAGGATATAGATTTGGCCCAGAGAGCGGATGATTTGATTATGAAATATGAGGAACTGGAAAACGGTCTGGAGTTTAACCCCGATTTTATCGCGAAGCTGGAGGATCCTTCTACAAAAGCCGTGGTGATTTCGCTGGATTTTAATTCCACTTTTAATTCAAAGGAGTCGTATCCGGCGATGGAGCTTGTTGCGCGGGTGCAGAGGGAGCTTTCCGCTTTTGCCCCTGTCGCGGAAATCAGGGAAGTGGCCGTTGGGGAATCGGGGGGGGGTGATTTTGGAGGAGGGGCTGAATACGGGGAAGATGAAGGTGGCGGTGGAGAATCCGGAGGCGTGGAAGTCGGAACTGGAAAATCTTAAGAGTTTTCTTTTGGAGATGATTGATGATCCCGGCAAGGTTGTGATTGAACCGAAAATGTCCATGCTTTCAATCCGGCTGGCGGAAAAAGGCGGGTATTTGTTGAAAGCCATGGATGGCAAGGAGGTGAATGAGCGCTGGGTGGGCGAACAGATTCAGCGATATTTTGAGCTGACAGAAAATCATCTGGACGGCCGACTGAGTGACTTGATGGAGGAAATTAACTGTGAATTGCCCCAGTTGGCGGATTATACCGTAAAAGCAGTTAATGCCTGCCGAAACGATGGAGAGGGAAGGGGGCTGAATGGTCGGAAGAAGAAGGTGCTGGAGGGATTAAAGGAAGTGATGGCTTTGATTGAGGATAGTCATCAGAGGAGAATCGCCGAAATTGAAAGCAGAACTTTGGTTATTGATCGGATGTATAAAAAGGGCGAGCTGATTGCCAAGTATAATCCCACGGCGGGGTATGTGGACATTGGGCACAGGGATGTGAATAAGTTTAGTACTTTGATGAAATATGTGATCGGAACGCAGAATATTACGCCCGATGAAGTTTTGTTTGTGCAGATTGGCGATAGCACCACCGATATTCTGCCCACGGAAAAGACCGGCGCGGGCGAGCCGAATGAGGGCGCCGATGAGGCTTTTTTGATTGCGGTGAACAACTGCAATGAAAAAATGCAGACCGCGGTTGAAGACAGGGATCAGTACGGGCTTTATACAAGAAATCAGGCGGTGCTTGGTGTGGAGGCGATGTTTAAAGGGCTTAGAGCCTTGGTTTCGCGTGGTGTATGAAAACCGACTTATGCGGCAAAGACGCTGATTCCGTGGTGATTGCCGCACAGGTTCGCGGGGAGAGGGGGGCAGTCGCCGGGGGCGTGTTTGTGTATTTCGCGGTGGAAGGCATATTTTACTCCATCTATTTCCATGAAATGCGTGGTGCCGATATCACCTCCTTTTTTTAGGCAGTTTACGGCTTCACGCGTTACTTGAGGCGAGACGCGGGAAAGTCTTTTGTATCCCATGCTTTGCAGTGACGGTGTGGTAACCACTTCTCTTTGCGCGGGGCCTGCCGGATTGGCGGAAGGGGGGAGTTCGTGTCGGGTGATTTCTTGGGCGGTTGCGGAAGCGGGAGGGGTCTTATCCAGTCCCACCTGCAGGTCTTCGGGGTCGGTGTTGGCCTGACCGCTGAATAGTGTGACGTGTTCTCCCAGTTTTCTTCGCGCGAGTGCGGGATCGGCGCGGAAACTTTCTTCGTCTTCCTGTGCCAGTTTGCGCGATGTGTCGGTGCGGGTGGCCAGGACTGTGATGCGGTGGCCGGTGTGGATGGCGATGTAGGCGCCGGTTGCGGCGTCGTAGTAGCCGATGCGGTTTCGGTTGTTGATTCCTCTTACCGCGCGTTCCGATACAACGTTACCGTTGTCGTCCGTTACTTTGATGGCTTCCACGTTGGCGGGGAGGATGTCGCCTGCCCCCACGTGACGGTCGGCCAGACGGTTTTCACCGAAATTTACGGTGTAAGAAGTTTTGTCTTTTTCGTCGGTTTTTTCCAAAAAGGCCGATGCCAGACGGGCATGTTTTTGCAAAGTGTCTTGTTCGTTTTCGTTTTGTTCGGTGTCGCCTCTGCGAATTTGGTTGACGGATTCCGGGGTGTCTTTGTCCAATGCTTTTAACCTTGCGATGTCCTCTTCGCGCTTTTGCTGTTTTTCCAGAAATGATCTGTTGAATTCGGACAGGTCGGTTGTGTTTCTGTCCGGCTGTTCATGAATGGTTTCGGGCGTCGGAGATGCGGTTTCCGCGCTTTGCGCAGCGGTTTCCGATGGAGACGGCGACGGTGTTGATGGATTTTGTAGGTCCGCCATCTATTTTATGGTAAAGATTATGTCATTTTTTGTTTCCGCGCCTTCGCTGTCTTTGGCAGAAACGGTGATTTTATGTACGCCGGGTGATAATTTATCGGTGGTAACGGTTTTGCCTCTGCCGATATCTCCGTCCAGATTACATACCCAGGCGACGTTTACATCGGGGATCGCCTGTTCCTCTTTGTCATAAACTTCGGCTTCCAGAGTCAGCTGATACCCTGCTTCCAGTATGGATTGTGGGATGGGACTTTTGATTTTTATTTCCGGGGGAGTGTTAATGACGTTTATGTATTTCTGAGTTTTTCCGAGGTTGCCGTAGTCGTCCATGACTGTGAGGGTGACAAGATGGCGGCCTTTGGATAATTGGTGTTCAAACTCCATGCCTTCTCCAAACTGGCCCTGACGGTCGGATTCCCAAAAATATTTCAGTGTGTCCTTGGCGTCCGGGGTGATTGTATCCAGATTGCGAATGCGGGCACGAAACATGACCGGGTGCTTGTAACTGTATTGTTCATCATCGGTAGCCGGCATTTCTATTACTACCGCCAGAGTTTCGGCCTTAGGAGTACTGAACATGTTAGAAAATCTGCCCTGAAATAGATTGCCTCCGGTGGCCGAATTGGCCGACCAGGCGGTGGCTACCGTGATTAGGGCGAGAAGCCCTATGAAAAGATATTTTTTTGTTTTCATATAAACGGATAAGATATCTAATAATTATACAATATGTGGCCCGATTTTGCAATTTAAGGCTTTGGATGTTAGGATTTAGAGTGATTTAAAAAATGATTATGTCGGACTTTCCGGTTGAACTGCCGCCAAAATTTCTGGAAAAAGCCGCCGAGCTAAAGATTTATCCGCAGGATATAGAGGAAAAATTTGTGCGGGGGAGCGGGAAGGGCGGGCAGAAGATTAATAAGACCTCCAGTTGCGTGATGCTCCGATATTTGCCGGGCAGAATTGAGGTTAGGTGCCAAAAGCACCGCGAGCAGTCGGCCAATAGAATTTCGGCTTATAAACTGATGATTTTGAAGGTGGAGGATTTAAAAAAAGGACGCGAGTCGGAAAGGGCAAAAAAGATATTCAAGATTAAAAAACAGAAGCAAAAGCGCTCAAAGCGGGCGAAGGAAAAAATGCTAGAGGCCAAAAAACTGCGCGGCGAGATTAAGCGGGGCAGAAAGCCGGTGAGTGGTGAATGAGTTTTTTGGCGCGCGCGTGGTTGCTAGATGGTGGCGTCCAGTTGTTGGCGGGTGGGTTCATTTAATTTGGAGAGGGCTTTTTCGCCTTCCTCGGTGAAGAGCAGGCGCAGTTCGTTCAGGCGGGCGATGGTTGATTCCAACCGCAGAGTGTAGCCGTCCAACAGCTTTTGGTTTTCGGCGAGTTTCTGTTCCAGGGCGGTTTTGGCGTCGTCCGCGGCGTTGGCCAGGTCCCTTTGCAGTAATTGTAGTGTGGCGGCCAATTCTTTTACTTTTCCGACCAGCATTTCGGCGGAGTTCAGAATTCTTGAAGTTTCGGAGATGATTTTTTCGTTTTCAACTTTACCGGCCAATCTTTCGGCCTCTTTTACGCTTTTTTCGATGAGGGATGATGTTTCGGTCGCCAGGAAGCGGATCTGGTCGTAATCCAGCGGTTCTTTTTGCAGTTCGGCGTTTAGTTTGCCGATTTGGACGTTAACTTCGTCCTGAATGGCCAGGAGGCTCTTTTCATCCGCGTTTAGAGCGGTATAATCGATTTCGGGGAGGGTTTGTCCGCATCCCGCAACGAATAAGGTGAGCAGAAGACCGGAAATAGCTGTAAATAAGGTTCTTTTCATGTTAGTGTAAGGGTTAATGATGCGGGAAAATGCTAGCATTCATATGTAATGAAATAAAGGTTTTTGTCTTACAAGAAGTGCAGGCAATTGAAGTATTGACAATTTGTCAAGTTCATGCATAATAGTGTCCTTATTTAAATATGGGAATCTATCGTGCTTGAACAAGAAAGAAAAATCGTGGAAGAGGCCAAAAAGGACCCGAAGAATTTCGCGGCTCTTTACGACAAGTATTTTGATCAGATTTACCGCTATGTCTACAGGCGCGTGAGCGACAAGGACACTGTGGAGGATCTGGTTAGTCAGACCTTTTATGATGCTCTTTCGCACTTGTGCGACTTTGAGTGGAGAGGGTTTCCTTTCTCGGCCTGGCTGTACAAAATCGCCCATAACAATGTGCTTAAGTGGTATCGCGAGCAGGGAAAAATGCAGATTACCGAGCTGGAGGAGGGTGTGAATATGGCCGATAAGTCAGTGGATTATGTTGGGGACATTAAAAAAGAAGAGGCGCGCGGGGAAATGGCCGAGCTGCTGGATCAACTGGAGCCGGAGGAAAGGGAAATCATACGTTTGAAGTTTTATGAGGAGGTGTCCAATGTGGAAATCGCGGAGATTATGGGGCTTAGTGCCAATCATATCGGAGTAAAGGTATTTAGGGCTCTAAAAAAGGTTAAACAACTTCTTTCACAGCAATAATCAATTTATAAAATGGCCAGACAAAACAGCAAATATTTCTCATCGGTTATTGAAAAACTTATCGCGGACAAGCATAAGGAAAATATTGTTGTGGACAATTCTTTTAAGATGAGTCTGCGTGAAAAGGTGGTGGCGCGTGCCGGGATGATGCCTCAGATGGAGGTTTCGGACAGCGCGGAAACCGGCGGTTTTGCCGGGTTTGTGAATAGATGGAAATATGCTTTCGCGCTGGTGCCATCGGCTTTGCTGGTGATGGTGGTGGCCGCGCAGGTGATGAATATGCCGGTTGAAGTGGAGAGTGATGTGATGGGGGAAGTAGGGAATTCAAAAACACAGCGCAATTTTGAAAACGAAGAGAGTGGTAACGGATTAACGGTGGTGGAGGGCGAGTTGAATACGGACGGTACGGCTGTCGATGACGGCGCGACTACCGACGGGACGCCCGTAAAAAAGATTAAGACTTTTCCGGGGGCGTTGGTGATGCCGGTGGCTTTAACGACTGAACAAGATAGTGAATTAACGACTGATCAAGGCGTAGCGCAGACCTCAATGCTGCAAGGTGATGTGCAAAGTGCACCGGACACCTCAAAGGAGCTTCGCACATTTGAGGTAGAAACCAGTGACGCTGGTGGTGAGGTCAAACCGAATGATGTTGCTGTCTCACCGAATGCCGGTGTTGATAGCGGTGTTAGTTCCGCGATGGCGGATGCTGTTGTTCCTTCGTATTATCCTCAAACTGATGTGCCGGATCGTACCGGTAGTTTGGATACCAATAATTATTATGAATCCGATAGTGGGGCAACAACTTATGAGCGCACCGAAACATCCGTTAGAAATGATGAATCTTTGGTTGTCGCGGATAAAGGTGATGCGATTGTCGCGGCGCCGAGTGGCGATGGTATGGGTGGAGGCTCGGATGATTCGCTAGTTCCTACGAATGATTACGCCACAAGAAATCTGGTGAATCCGTCTTTGGCGGTTCCTTTGGTTATGAAAAATGCGGAATTGCCCGTCTTTAATGTTTCTTATGAAACGTCTTTGACTTCCACCGAGAAGACGGCGCTGGAAACTAACGCGATTTTGCCGCTTACGGAAGGCCGCGACGTGCAAAGGGTTGTGGTGGGGCGCGATGCCAACGGGTATGTTTCGGTTATTGTTTTTTACGGCGACGGAGGATCAGCCACTTCCACTTATTCTTTCAACAGCGCGCGCGGAGTTTGGGACAAGGTTACTTATATCCAGCCGGTCTCAGCAATCAGCGAATTTACATATAAGACGTATAAAGTTGTTTATTAGGTGAGTACAGTTACGTTTTCTAATCAATAGCTTGGAAACACTTGAGGTGAGCGAGAGGTGATTTTAAGTTGATTCCGAGATGCAATCGTTGCGTGTTGTAATATTTTAAATATTCTTCGAGTTCCTGGTTATATTTTTCAACTGAATGTGGC
>JBGSPQ010000025.1:0-3210 GCA_041738505.1 Candidatus Altimarinota bacterium
ATAGGTACAAACATGAGAGATACTTATGTAAACCCCGAAGACCGCGACGAATTCACCCGCATAATTTACTGGAAAGGTCATATTGAACATTTCCACCCATACGTTAGACTGAAAAACGGAGACAAAGCCTATTTTGAGACAAATTCCACGGTGATCAAAGACAAAAACGGAAAGATAACCGGTGTACAAGGCATATTCAGGGCAATCGGCCCAAGTCATCACAGCAACCTGCACCAATATAAGCGGCAAACACACACTAATGAGCCTGAATCAACCACTCTCAACAACGCTTCGAACAACAAAAAACCATCTAAAACTGCTCAATGAATTGGGAGTTAAGACGGTTAAAGATTTCTTGCTCTATTTTCCGCGTACCTACGAAGACAAACGGATATTTACGCCCATCTCGGAAATCAAAACCGACCAGATTAACAATATAAAAGGAAAAATATCCAATCTTTTCCATACCAGATCCAGAAACGGAAAAGCCCTTACAAGAGCTGTTTTAAACGATAAAACCGGCTCGGTTCAGGTAATTTGGTTTAACCAGCCATTCCTAAAAAAAATCCTCCGCAATGGTCAGAAAATCATTTTATCGGGCAAAGCCAATTTCAAATTCGGCAAAACCACCATACAAAATCCTGGCTA
Organism: Candidatus Altimarinota bacterium; assembly: GCA_041738505.1. Taxonomy (GTDB): domain Bacteria; phylum Patescibacteriota; class Gracilibacteria; order UBA1369; family UBA1369; genus JBGSPQ01. The sequence goes on from JBGSPQ010000025.1 coordinate 649, forward strand.
CGAGGAAGTAAAACCGGAACTTACACATACGGGCAGAATAGTACCTGTATATCATCAAACCGAAGGTATCAATTCCAAATGGATCCGTGAAAAATTAAAACCACTTATAGATGAATGGAGCAACCTGCTGGAAGAACACCTTCCTGCCTCCATAATGAAAAATTACGGTCTGATTAAATATGGAGAAGCCGTAAGGGAAGTTCATTTCCCCACCGAAGAAAATGACCTGGAAAAAGCCAAATTCAGACTGAGTTTTGATGAATTGTTTATCCTGCAGTTAAAAGCATTGCAAAAAAAATGGCGATGGCAGAACATAGATTTCCATGCCCAGAAGCCAATTCCCATTCACGATGAGGTACAACAATTGATTGCCTCATTACCCTTTGAACTTACCTCGGCGCAAAAAACAACGCTTAAAGAAATCCTTTGGGACCTTAACCAGAAATATCCGATGTCACGGCTAATTCAGGGTGACGTTGGCTCCGGGAAAACCGTTGTCGCCGGTATTGCCGCCTTCAACACAATAAAAGCCGGTTACCAATGTGCAATCATGGCTCCAACGGAAATCCTGGCAAAACAACACTACGCCACTTTATTTAAACTTTTTCAACCCTATTCTTTCAATATAGGATTTATTTCTGGATCCATAACCGGTTCGGTAAAAAATGATATTATTGATGGTCTTAAAACGGGTACAGTGGACCTCGTCATCGGCACCCACTCGCTCATACAGGAAGGAATCGGCTTTAAAAACCTGGGGCTAGCAGTGATAGACGAACAACACCGCTTTGGAGTCAAACAACGCGAAATACTCAAAGCCAACGGAGCTCCTCACCTTTTAAGCCTGTCCGCGACACCCATTCCCAGAACACTGGCCATGACCATATACGGCGACCAGGATCTTTCCATTATTGACGAAATGCCCAAAGGCAGACAGGAAATAATCACTCGCGTGGTCCCTGAAAATAAACGCATAGACGCCTATCGATGGATTGAAAACCAAATACTCAAAGGAAGACAGGCATTTGTAATCTGCCCTCTAATTGATGAATCCGACACTCTGGAAATAAAGTCGGCAATCCAGGAATATGAACGTCTCAAAACCGAAATTTTTCCCGACCTTAACCTGGGTCTACTTCATGGAAAAATGAAATCTCAGGAAAAAGAGGCCGTTATGAACCTTTTTAAAGACAATAAAATAAACATACTTATTTCAACATCAGTAATAGAAGTTGGTATAGATGTGCCAAACGCGTCCATTATGCTGATTGAAGGAGCGGACAGGTTCGGTCTTTCCCAGCTGCACCAATTCCGCGGACGCGTGGGACGAGGAGAACATCAATCCTACTGCTTTCTTTTTCCCAAGAACAACTCCGAAGACTCACGCATCAGACTTTCGGCAATGGCCAATTATTCAAGCGGCTTTAAACTGGCCGAAATAGACTTGCAAATGAGGGGGCCGGGTGAGATATTCGGAGTAAAACAGAGCGGAATCCCCGACTTAAAAATGGCCTCCCTGACAGATTCCAAAACAATTGAGCTGGCACGTAAAGCCGCCCAGGAAATAATTGACACAGACCCGGAATTAACGCAGTATCCTTTACTAAAAGAGAAAATTTCTGAACTGGATGAAGTATACATTAAGGATTAAGGATTATGAATAAAATAAAACTTGTCATCGCTTGCGGGGGACCGTCGGCCGAAAGGGGAATATCTCTCAATTCTGCCCGTTCGCTGTACGACAACCTTGACAATAAAAGATATGAAATAAGTTTGGTCTATTATAACCCTGATTTAACCCCGTATTTAATCAATCCGGCACAAATATATTCAAATACGCCGCTTGATTTTGATTACAAACTAAGCCACGAAGGCAATCCGTTGAACGATGAGAGTCTAAAAAAATTGTTCACAAATGCCGACCTGGTCTTTCCCGCAATTCACGGCATCTATGGTGAAGATGGACAATTACAGACTTATCTTGAAAAAATAGGTGCTAAATATTTAGGATCGGGACCCAACGCCTGCCAAAATACCAGCAACAAGGACGCCTGTCAGCGCATATTGAAAAGCCATGGTTTCTACACGGTTGAAGGTCATGTCATTAAAAAAGGGGAGTCACTACCAAACCTGCAACACGGCAAATATGTTGTAAAACCCTTACACGGCGGTTCTAGCATAGGAGTTGAATATTTCCGTTTACCGGAAGATCTTGGAGAATTATTGAATAAAAAACTTGAACACGTATTTGACATAGAAAATCAAGCCTTGATAGAACCCTTCTTTGAAGGAACCGAATTTACGGTAATCGTCATTGAAAACGAAAAACTTGAAGCGGTGGCGCTATATCCCACCGAAGTGGAATTCAGTAAACATTCATCGGATAAATTTTTTAATTACCGAAAGAAATATCTGGCCACCGACGACGTTAGATACCACACCCCGTCACGATTCAGCGCTGAAACCAATAAAAAGATACGAACTCTGGCGGAAAAGGCCTTCAAATCACTTGAAATGAGAGATTTTGCCAGATTGGACGGCTGGATCAAAGACAACGGAGAA
>JBGSPQ010000027.1:0-13498 GCA_041738505.1 Candidatus Altimarinota bacterium
ATGTTAAATATTATAATCATGTAAGACTCCATTCTGCGCTTAAAATAGACAAAACTTCTTACACTCCTTGCCAAAGACTAAAAAGGTTTCTTGATGCAGAAGTGTAAACAACCCGTTGATTTTTTACACGCGCACGCCCTCGCAGGGCTTAGTACAGCCTTTTTCATTTTCAAACATGTCAATTTGCGGTCGCACGCTTTGCTGTTTGATTTCTCTAACCTTTATTTCAAGCGCTTTTTGTGAAAGAGTCGTGACCACTCCGGCTATCTGTGCCTGATTTTCTTTTGTCGCGATGGCGGTGATACGGCAAAGCTTGTTCACGCTCACCCGCCCTTCAATCAACATTTTCTGCAAAACGGGTTTGTCTTCAAGCTTTCTGCAAACACTAAACACCCGATTCACTTGGTCGCGGCTTAGCCCGCCGATGATCCGCGCGAAATCGTAAATCGTTTCAAATCCTCTGCGCTCGTACAGACGCCTGCGATTCACCTCCGGTAGCAATCCTTCAAATTTATGCTTTGCTTCCAGGGCTCGCAAACCCCATTTTTTGCACTCCGCGTACAGTTCCTTGTCCGACATTTTTTGATAATTATTCATAAAATTTATTAAGTGATTGCTTAAAATACTAGCAGTAATAAGCCTTTATTCAACCATTCCCGCTTGCACATGACTGTCAACGTCTGTCGTAGTCGGCGCTACTGTAAGCCAAAAACAGGCGTCGCGCCCGGCGGCCCGCGCAATGAATTGTGTCCAAATCTGTATGTTCGTATAACCGCGGATATGAGGTTCGCCCTCGGCTCGGGGCTCTCTCAAATTGCTCCCTTCGGTCGCAACTTCTCATATCCGCAAACATTATGGGAACAACCGTCCTCTCCGCAAAAATCGAAGCCTTTTTTGTATAATTGTCAATTTGGCGCAAATGTGCTATAATTTTTAGATTTTCAATAAATACAAATAACAAAAATAAAAATGGAAACAAAAATCACAGACAAAGTCTATCTGGCAATGCAGGAGGAAATTAAATCCATGCTTGTGCAGGCTTTTAAAATCAAGGCTATCGGGGTGGAGGATCTGCTGGCGATTTTGTTTATTCTGGGTCAGACAAACAACTCGCTGGAGCTGGAGACTTTTGTTGATATTTTCAGTGATTCTTTTCCGGTTTTGAAAGATTACGAGGTTGGCAAAAGGTCGGAGGCGAAAAGCGGGCTGGAGGAAAAAGTGAGGCAAATCGTCACCAAAATGGTTGCGCAGGATCCGCTTAAGGCCACCGAAATCGCCAAGACGGCCTTGAAGCCGGGCATGACCTGGGACGAGCTGATTAAAGAGTTTCCGGAAATTGAAAACGCCGCATAGAAAAACCGGCGATATTGGCAAAGCTTAAAAATCAAAATAATAAAAATTTTAAACAAAAACCAAAATGGCAGACGCAGATAAAAAAATCCGTTCGGATTTAACCCCCGAAGAGCAGGGGCAGATAGAGGCCGCTGTGCTGGGTAAAGAAGATCTTAAAGGTCTTCGCTCTCCCGAGATGGTAAACAAAATCGTTAATATTCTGAAAACGGATGGTGAATCGTTTATTGACGGTTTTAAAAGAATTGAAAAACTTATTGATGATATGGAATTGTCGGATGAAGAAAGAGATCAAATGGATAGACGGATTACAGCGCTTATTGCAAACGCCCTGATTAAGAATAGGAAAATAATCAACAAAAAAAGGGAGCTTTTAAAAGCGGATACAGATAAAAAAATAAATCGTTTAAAGACAAATCCCTTCTATAAAAAAGCGCTTAAAGATATTCAGAAACAATTTGACGAAGGTAAAATTGTCGCGAAACAGGCGCAGGCAATGAGAAAAGATCTGGATAAAAAGTTTATAAAAGATGCTCTGGACAAGGAAACCGGGAAGGAAATGTCTTTGGTTAAATCTTTGGATAAGTTGATCTGGCTTTTGGATAATACTCCCGAGCATATTGATGATATTCGCGCGCAGTTTGAAAAATATGAAAAAGCGGCGGAAGGCGGGAAAAAGACCGAAGGGGAGAAGAAAACGGAAGATGATAAAAAATCGGGGGTGAAACCTCCCGAAACGGAAGAAGAACGAAAAAAGAAAGAAGCCGAAGCAAAAGCCGCGGAGGGCGGGAAAAAGACCGAAGGGGAGAAGAAAACAGAAGATGATAAAAAAACCGGGGTGAAACCTCCCGAAACGGAAGAAGAACGAAAGAAAAAAGAAACCGAAGCGAAGGCCGCCGAGGAGGAACGGAAGAAGAAAGAAGCTGCGGCAGCGGCCGCAAAAGCCGCCGAGATGGAGAGCAGAAAAGGCATTCCAAGGTATCTTGAGATAAAAGATCCGGACGCTTTTGATTCGCCCGAGGATATCCGCAACGCCGAAATGAAATGGGCCGGTGTTGTAAATGATCTGGGCCGAAAACCTCGAGAAACGGATGAATTGTTCTGGACGCCGAATGCCAAGGATAAAAAGCCGGTGCCTTTAACTCCCGTGGAAGTCGGCGCTTTTAAGCAATTCCGGGAGTTTATGAAGAATCAGGGTGCGCAGGAAAAGAGACTGACGGATGAGCTTAAGAAAATCAGCATTCCGCTGACCGTGCCAATGGGTGGCAAGAAGATTACCCGCACGGGGGAGGAACTGAATCCGTTGTTTGAAGAGGCGGCGGAAACGGCTTTGAGGACGCTTTTAAAGGACTTGCCCAAAAAAGACGAGGCTCTGCTTTTTTACGTTTTGGGTGTCCCCGATAAGGTAAAGGCTTTTGATAAACTGCTGAATATTATTAAATTTCAGACTAAAGTTGACGTTCCGGGAAGAACCGCGGTTTATGAGGAGGAGCTGGACGAGGCCGGTAAAGCCCTGTTGATGCCGATGTCCGAATTTGTGGCCAAGCACCATGAGTTTGGCGAAAGAATGGTGACGGCGGCGTATGATGTTTTAAACAGACTGCATAAGAAATATGCCGGAGCTTATGCGGATGTGGAGACTTTCCGCGAAGTCCTGATTGGAGTGATCAAAACGCGCGGTAGAACGGCGCTTGATATTAGTGGAATTAATGTTGACGCGGATGTCGCTAAGGATATTTACGGTGCATTTTTGATTTTGAAGGACGACCATGTGGGGGAAAAGGAAATTCTGGCTTTATTGATTGCATTGAGAGCCAATCCTCCTTTTGTTTACGACTTGGTAAATACCACCGACGGGTGGGTTAAAGGTAATAAAAAAACCGGGATGTACGTACTGGAGGACTTTGCGATTGACGGCGCGATATATTTTGAAGTTAAGGATAAGCTGGGCTTAAGCACGGCACGTTTTAATAAATTTATTATCGCTGCGGCTCCGGTTTTTGAAAAGCTCCGCAGTATGATTGAAAGTAAAAAAGACAAAGGCGAAGAGCTGACCCCCGCGGAAGTTACGGCTGCGATTCCGGGCTTTACTCCGGAGGATTTTGAGATTTTTAAAAAGATGACGGATATTCCGCTGTGGACCGACAAGGTGGGACATGCCTTTAAATACGCGCTTTATCTGGAGGATGAGGGCGACCGCAAGGTTCCCATTATTAAGGAAATTCAGGGGCCGGAGACCAATGAGATTAATGTTACTTTTGTGAATGTGGAGGAGAAACTCCGAAGAATCGCGGGCAGGCTGGCCGATGAAAGGCTGGACCAGGAGCTAAAGGAGCTGGGACCGCAGGGATGGAAGGAGCTTTGGAGGATGGATAAAATCGCCGCCAAATGGTGGAAACGGAACGCGATGGAGGGTTATAGAGAAAAGTATAGGGAGGACTTTATGAGAAGGCTGAAAGAAGATCCCAAGTACAGAACGGAATTGATGGGACTGACCAGGCCGGAAGTGAAACCGGGCGGACTGGGGGCGAAAATGAGCGGCGCGGTGCCGGCTCCGGGCACTCGGGAAAATATTAATGCCGATCTGGACGCGATTGCCGAGAAGTTTGGCATTGCCTGGGAGGAGGGAGACACGGAATCTTATCTGACGGAAAACGAAAGGACACCGGAAGCGCTGGCAAATGTACAAGTGCAGGAAGCCATTAAACAGCTTTGTAAGGATTTTGAAAATGACACGGTGGACGAAGCCGGTTTTAGAGACAGGGTGCGCAACAATATTATTCCCATGATTCAGGCGATGCAGGATCCGCCGGACAGCGCTATTGTGGCATTTCTGGAAGAAAGCGGTTCAACGAAGGCGGATATTGATAAGCTGGGCCTGCTGGACAAAATGAAGGCGCACAAGGCGGGATTGATTGCTTTGGATTTGAATAATCTGAATGTTAATTTGCGGCTTGGAAGGGCGATGAATGTGGATGTGAAGACGGAGGTTAAAAATCTGGGATGGTTGGACAGGGCTTCGCGAAGCATTGTGGAAAGGGCACAAAGAAATAAATTTCTGGGAAGATTTATCAGCCCCGCCACGATGGCCGTTGTTGGCTACGGGTTGGGAAATGTTATTGGTCAACTGGCGACAAGCTCCACGGTGAGAGCGGCAACTTTGCTTTCTCTGGGAATTGCCGCGCCCAGTCTGGCACCCGCGCTTGCGGGTATTGCCGGGGCATGTCTGGTGGGTGGCGCTTTTGCAGGGTTGCGTCAACGCAAGGAGGTTTTGGGCTTGAAGGCGATGAAAGAGCGCAGGGAGGCGCTGGGATATGCACCCGCCAATGACACCAAAGGGCTACCTCTTTCCAAAATTGAACGGGATATGGAATCGCAGGACGTGCTGTATACCAAGGAGCCCGCGAGTGTTTTAATTAACAATATAGTATCGGCGCCGGACTATAACGCGAGAATTACCGCAATGGCTGAAGCGATTGTCAGGAATGAGATTTCGGAGATGGGTGTTTCGGCCGAGGAGAGCGAAAGAGTGGACTTAATTAAATTTGAAAAAGACAGCGACACCACGGTGGAGCAACAAAGGTTTGCTTTGTTAAGAGCCATTTCACAGGGAAAAATTGACGCGCGGGGAGCAAATCCGGCCGCGGATGCCGATTTGGCGGCGGCGGTTGCAACAAGAAGGGATGCGATTGTACAGCAGATGAGGGGTCAGGAAACCAAGTTTAACAGGCTGAAGAGATGGGAGACTTTGAAAGCGGCCGGGGTGGGCGCGGCAATCGCGGGTGTGGTTTCCGGTGCCGCGGTGCTTATTTCCCACTACTCGGGAGCGCTTAGCGAAACAACCAGCAAGACCGTTAATCTTACGCCGGCGGGTCCCACAACTCCGGCGGCTTTCCAGAACGCGCTTGTTGCATACGGAGTAGCGCCGGCCGACGCCAGTAGAATAGTGAGCATGGCAGCCTTTGATCCGGCCACAGGACATATTACCGCCGCATCGGCCGCAGCGATCAAATCGGCTTACGGTATTGATGTTACCGGTATGCTGGCACCGGGCGGAATAAATCTGATTCCGGTGGGATTGAACGGCGGACTGCATATGAATCAGGCCGATTTGATCAGGGAAGTGCACGCAATCAATCCCTCTATTTCCAGCGGCATACATTTTGATCCGGTGACGGGCAGGCTAACATCCGCCAGTGATGCTTTATTGAGATCAAATAACTTTAGCGTGGCCGAACATTTGTCCACAACGGGGGGAACGGGTACGGCGCCATTTACGCCGGGCCCCGGCTGGACAACGATCAGCAAAATTAATTTCAACGATAATATGCCCCATACTCCGGGGAGCCATATTCTGGATGAACTAAAATTATGGTGGAACGGCAGACCCGCACTGGGGTCGGACGGCAACTACCATTTTACGGTCAAAGATATGTTTAACCCGAGCGCGGCGCATTCCCATTTGCCGCCCGGAGTAACGATGCCGGCAGACCCGACCGCCCTTAAGATAGGAATGCAGGTTGATGCGGGAGGTACAAATTACTGGAAATTCTTTACTCCCGATTCAAGCGGCGACATTAAAATCCCGCCCTCATATTTTGATCATGCGAGCATCGGTCCGGTTCCCCGCGGAGGATCCGTTCTTCCCGGACTGAAAACGGACGCCATGGCGGTGATGTTTGACGACAAAAACGGAACAACACAGGTATTGGCTTCCGTAAGAGGACAGGGAGGCTTCGCTCCGCCAACTGACTCGATTGATTTTACCGGAGAATTTTTGAAACCGGAAAAATTGCCCGACATAACGGAACTGGGCGCGACGGCAACCACACAAGAGGTTACCGCCTGGGCCGCCGCAGTTCCCGTAGCCGGCGCCCCAATGAAACATCTGGAGTATGGGAAAAAGAAAGTTCCGCCTCCACCAACCTATTATACCGGATCAACGCCGTCCAATATCCGCAAAAGATTGAAACCTCGCCCTCCGGTTCCCACATATTCGGGTTCCTCTCCCGAGGCCATACGCGATAGGTTAAGCCCCGGCGTGGATCCCACCGGATCGCCCGCAGGCACACCGCCGGCTTCACCGCATGTTGCTCTTTCAACAAGCAGAACGGTGGACTCCGAGCGCAAAGAAATTACGGATTATATAGACAACCTTTCACCCGAATGGAAGGAACGCGCGGAAAAAGTGGCGGAACAGATGCCTCCGATGGATGAAAACTGCCGCGTAACGGTAAATATTCCCGCCTACCGGGAGGAAGCCATTATTTACAATACGCTGGAGGAATACACGAAACAGGTGGACGCGGACGGTAAAAAACTGGATCCTTCCGTTTATGAAATAAACGTGCTGGTAAATATGGAAGAGGGTGATACTCCCGATAGAACCGCGGAGGAAGTCAAACGTTTCAGCGCCGATCATCCCGAGTTTAAAATTCACGTGGCTAACATTATCTTTCCCAAAGGAAAAGGGGGAGTGGGAGCCACACGTAAAGCTCTGACGGATGCGGTATTGCAGAGATCAACCAAAAGACCGGCTCAGGCGGGTCCTTTATATATTGAATCGGAGGACGCCGATCATACCAAAGTGGATCGCAAAACGGTCGTGAATGTTATTGAAAAACTTGATAAAAATCCTCAACTGGACGCCTTAAGGGGGGTTCAGGACAGAACTCCGGAAATTATGATGCAGAACGATTTGTTCTTTCTTTCCCGAAGGGCATGGGATTTTGGCGAAATTGAAATGCGCAGGCAAAAGTACAGGCCCGAATCATCGGATACCGCCGATTTTACATGGAACAGGGTGATTACCGGCGGATGGAACACCGCTTACACGGCCGAATCGTATGCTTTAATCAACGGCTATGATCCCGACATGAAAATGGGCGAGGATATGTTTATCGGGCAGTCCATTTCCGTATTGAGAGGAAGCACCGACGCGGACGGCAAGGTTAAACCAAATACGTCCACAATAACAACGGTAAAGTCCAGAACCGATTCCAGCCCGAGACGCTTTTTAATGTCTTTTATTGCCGGAAAAGGCCCTTATGATGACTTTGGAAATACCGATGAAGAAAAAAAATTGCGGGCAAAAAAGATGGAGGATTTGTTGTCCGAGGCGTCCCCATACGCCGAATTAAGCGAATCCAACAAACCGCGACTGGAGCAGGAAATGAGAGGTCTTGGCAATTTTATGCTGGAAAGAACTCCCGATGAGGCCGCTTTTCGCAAGTCTTTTGGAAGGGTGTTATTTTTCCTTGGATTTAAGAAAGGCGACTTTGATTTGTCAATTACCAAAGACGCGGATGGTAAGAATCATGTTGAAATAAAAGTAAACAAAATTGATAATGTAAAGGCGGCTCTGGAAGACTATAAAAAAGATCCCAAATATAAGAAGCGTTATGCGAAACAGGACGCTATGGGGAGTTAACATAATTTATTAATCAATTAACAAAAACACCATGAACCAAGATATACACGCTTTCCTGAAAAAGATGCTGGAGGACTCCGGCCAAACGGATTTGACCCCCGCGCTGGAGGAACAGATGATTGCAGACCTGAACACCCGGTTGGAGGACAGGTTGATTTTGACGGCGATGGAAAATTTATCCGAGGCCGATCAGGATACTCTGGGAAAAATGGCCGAAGACAAAGCAACTTCCAAACAGATGGAGGAGTTTGTGCAAACGCACGTTCCCAATTGGGAAGAGGTTTTTGCCGCGGCGCTGGGTGATTTTAGAGACACTTATCTGGGCAAATAATCGGATTTTCCCGAAGGTGGGGGTCTTTGGGTGGCCGGTGGGGCCCGAAGTTGAGATAACCTGAAGGAATATGACTGATTTGTTTTATTTATTGGGGATTCCCGCGATTGCGGGGGTGGCGGGGTTTTTGCTGTGGGTGATGTTCGGGCGGGATGATGCCGAAAAGACGGCGGTTTTTCCGATTTACGAGCCGCCGGAAGGACTGACGGTCCTGGAGGCGGCGGTGTTGGTTGACGATATTCTGCAGAGCCGTGACATGGCGTTTGAACTTTATGATCTTTATTTTAAGGGGATTGTGAATTTTGAGGAGAATGAATATCTTAAACTGATTTACGCTCAGGACAGTGCGGAGGTTATGGCTCTGCCGCTCACTCAAAGAAAAGTTTTGAGTATGCTGTTTAAGCGCGATGCCAAAGCTTTGCGCCTGGATTCCGAGTCCACTCAGTTTAAAATGACCGAAATCAAGAAGATGGTTTATGAGGATCTGGCGGCGGAGGGATATTACGCGATCAGCCCCGATCGTCAGCGCAAAGCATTTTATTGGATTGCCAATTTGCTGATGGTTGCCGGGGTGGGATTGAATTTTTTCTCTTTTGTTTATCAGTTTCATCCGGATAATCCGTCTTTTGGTGAACCTCCTTATTATTTTTCGTGGTGGCTGGTTGCGGGACTTTTTTTGGCGGGGATTGTGTTTGGAATTTTTGGCAGACTGATGGCAAAAAAGACCGCTTCCGGCGTGAAAAAGTTAAAGCAGGTTTTGGGTCTTAAGATGTTTGTGATGACGGCGGAAAAAGATAGGATTGAACATTTTTTGAAACACGATCCTCATGTTTACAAGAAAATTATCCCTTACGCGTTTTTGTTCGGAGTTGAGGAAAAATGGCTTGCCCCCTGCGAGGAACTGAACATTAAACTGCTGGACGGGGATCTAAAGAAGCTGACTTTTAGTATGGATATGGAGGCGTTTGAAAAAGTTTTTGAAGAGAAACACAATATTGTTTTCGCTCTGATTAATATTGTTTTTTATTCTCTGGCGCAGGCGGTGAAGGGGATTTTTTCGGGTTCTGGCAGGAGGAGGGGGCTGTTTGGAAATGACGACGGAGGTATTCATGCGTTTTCCGATTTTGACGAAAATTCGGTTAAAGAAATCCAGAAACTGCGGGCGATGGCCGATGAGGAAAAGGATTTGAGCCGGCGGTAAATGTCGGTTGCTTAGTATTCACTCTTGAACCTGGAATATGGAATCTGCAGTTTGTGAAGGCATCTTTTGAGAATGTTGAAAGACATGTCTTTTCCGGAGTGGTTTGGGAGCGGAAAACGAATTCCGTTTGACCCCTGAACCACAACGTGACTGCCTTTTCCTCTTGTTTTTCCCCGTGAAGATTTGAGCGGAGGTATGCCGGTTATGCGCACAATCGCTGCAATGGTTTTTTCTTCGCTATAGGCGCCATCAAGGTGTGCGTCCTGGATGATACCCTCCTCTTCCTCTGCGGGCGGTTGGGTTTCAACGACTATCGGTGTTTTTTTGGCGCTAAACGGTTTATGTATGTAAGTCGGTTCAAAAGTGGGCTCTATTATTGATTCCGCTTGTAGCGACTGACCCGATTCCGCTGTCGATATTTGGGATTCGGCCGGCTCAAGAGCAGTCTGCTCTGTTGTTTCCGGCTCATCTTTTTTTGTTTTTTCCGTAAAAAAATATCTGGTAAGGTCTTCAGGTTTGTTTTCCAAATATTCCCTGAGCATTCGAAAAATAACAGCTTTCATTTTCAAAAAATCTTTCTGCTGCATAAATCTATCATCCCAACCGCTGTTTATCTGTTTATCCAGCGTAATCATGGTTATTCCCATCCTTAAGTCACCTCTATGCCTGTCTATGATAAAATTAAAATTATTTTCACTTAAACGTCCCTTTAATTTTGCCATATCATTTTGATCTTCAAAAATAACCTCCAGTTTCTCGTCGGGATCGTCTCCCGGAAAAGAAACTTTTACAAAAGCCAAATTTACACTTCTGTCACCGGCACCGGATGTATCTCCGTAAATTTCGATTTCCACGTTCCCATACATTTGCTTTATTTCTCCGATACTGCGGAAATATGACAATGAATCAACCGCCTCAAAGTCGTTCGCATTATCTTGTTCAAGTTCCTCCACGCTTTTGTTTTCATCATCCGGGCAGGCATGCCGGAGAAAATCCATAAATGCAGGTTTATGTTTTGAATAAGCCTTGTGAAACATAGCCAAAGTCTGCAGTGCCACAATACCCGATAAATTGACCTTAAATTTTTCCACAAAATATTTGTCCACGGATTGAACAACCGACTTCACAAGAAATTCATATTTATTAAGTTCCGGATTCGTCTTCACCTTGTACCAAATATCCATGATCAGCGCAGCTCCCAAATAATCCCTCACCTGCTGTACGAGGGTATTGCGTTTTGCTGAATGTCCGCTAATTGCAAAACTTTCCACCATATTGATAACGGATTCCACCATCCTGACAATTCCACGGCCATTTTTGATACGCCCCTGCCTGTTAACCGAATCACGCAGAGTGGTATCAAGATTTCTGGTAATGTGCATCACCAAGTTGTCGGCCCAGGCAATCAAACGGCTGAATAATTTGTGATGAGACGGTAATATCATCAGGTACTCCTCCATTTCTTCTATCGAGATATCCCCCTGAAGAAGCATCGCGTCCAACTCAAAAATTTCATCATCTTCAAGAATTTCCAAAAATTCGTCGTATAATTTTGCCCCGAAAAAAGATTTTGCCGTTCCGTTGATATGTGTTCTATCAAGCAGAACCTCCAGCGCCTGGTTCGCCGTCAATTTTTTTGCCGGCATTTGCGGATTTATTCCTGGAGGATTTTTTTTATGATTTTCTTTTTTCTTTGGTATTCTTTTGTCTCTGCGTTTTTTGCCGCAGCAAGCCTGATACTCCTCACTAATTTCCTCTCTGGTGATATTACATATATGCAGGCATAAACCATGTTGCACCTGCCTGATGTGTTCAACTTTTTCATCCAGCAGGGTATCATTAATTTCTTGGGCGGTCTGTCTGCGAATGATTTCACATTGCATTACCGACGACCCGCTGCTGATGTCCGAGCCCTCCACCCGCACCGCCAAATCGGTTATTTCCCTGTGAGTTGCTCCCAGTGCCCTTAATTTGATTATTTGCCCGGCTATGGCTTGCGCGCACTCTTCCACTTTTTCCTTATTATATATGGGATCCAATTTGTCACCTGATTCTATGAATGGACCCAATATCTTCTCCATTTTGGTATATAGAACACTAAAAAAACTCATAGCGGAAGGTGCCAGTTTACCGTTCATTACACGATAATATTTATCCAGTTCCACCGCCTGCGTTTCCAGGGCTATCGCACGGTTTAAGGGTAAATTTGCATCTCTAAAGATTCTATAAAGCAGATTCCCAATATAAAATATGATAAGGGCGTTTATGACAATCAATAGTCGTGAGTCCAGATTTAACCGCTCGTGGAACGCGGTTAAAGCCACATCTGTTATACCCGCTCCCAATGCCGTTCCCAGCTCCGCTCTTCTGTAATTTTTGGGAAACTTTTTTTGGTACTGCAATTGATGAATTTTTTGATGAAACATCTTTGCAAAATGGTTGGGGACACCATATTTGGTCATCAGTGACAGTGTTTCTGCGGGATTGTCGGCATCCTCATTATTGCAGGCATTAATTATGCCGTCGCTGAAAGCACGTACATATGTTTTATCGGGCGGGCATTTCTCGGGTTCCAGTACATGCACAGTGGGGTCCTCCTCCAATGTTTTGTTCCAGTGGGCGAGGGATTCAATGTCCACCAGGTCTTCAAACATTTCTGTGGCCGCGGTTTCCTCCTTTACACGCGCAAGGACTTTCTCCAGCAGTTCCTGCAGGCCGCCTTCAATACCATAGGCCTTGTAGTACTTTTCCAAAGAAGTAATTTTTCTTTCAAATTCGTTTGACGGAAAGCGCTTGCCCTTGCCGTCGCATGATGAATTCATGGGTCTGCAAATAGAGGACAGCTAATCTATAAGATTTTACCTGTTTTGTCAAGGCTTGCGGGGGGATGCGGAGGGGAAATCAATGTGGAAGGTTGGGGGAAAGCGGCGGGTAGGGAAAGCTCTAGCCGGTAATTTTTCCGGTTTTTTCCGCCGTATCTTTTTGTAGACTCCGGAAGCTTTCCGATGTTCCGGCGCGCGGATTTTGCCTATAAAAAATCATTTCCAGGTTCCGGCCTTTAATTCTGATTTCAAAATGCCGGTTTTTGTAGGGATGGATTGTGACTCTTTCGTTGAACATTATGATCTGGTTCATGCCGGCGGGGGAGCGGACGGAGTCGATGAGCCTTTGCAAAAAGGCTCCATGCTCATAATACAAAGAGGCCCCGATGATGACGGGGTTTACTCCTTCCGGATATGAATGGATGGGGATTTCTTCTTCCGCGGCCGATGATGTGAGGTCATTTTCCTCCGCGTCTATTGAGGCCGAGGTGTTATCAGCAATTTGCAGGAAAATGTTATTGTCTATTGGTTTATTGATACCAAACCCCTCGCCGCACGCGCCTGCGATGGCTTTTGCAAGCCTCACGCGTCTTTCAACATCACTTATATTATCATCCCATAAAATATCCGAAATAGTTTCGCAGAGAGGGTTATCCGTCTCCAGTCTGCAAATGAGGCCGGCAGTGGTTGCCTGTTTTTCGCCGTGATGATTGTTTTCCTTATGCATGGCTTTGTTAATAAAGGCATGTAAAATAGGCAGTTTAATGTGGGGTGTCAAGCGGCGACATCCGGCTTCTAGAAGTCGGATGCCGTATGAGTTGTTTGCGCGGCGCGGGCGTTTCTTTGCAGGCCGGCGCGTTTGGCGCGCATGAGGGGGGAGCCCGCGAAGCGGGCGGCGTAATCCCGGTCGGTTTTCAGCGCCATGATTTCTTTGAGCGGTATTGAATCCCCTGCGATGCCTTTGTTGAAATCTTTTTGAGTCGTCGGCCGGGCGAAACTTTTGTTGTAGGGGCAGACCTCCTGGCAGATGTCACAGCCGAATATTTTGCATCCCACAGCGGTTTTCAGATCTTTTGGAATTTCCTTTTTGTTTTCAATCGTCAGATATGAAACACACCTGCGCGCGTCCATTTTGTACGGCTCAATCAGCGCTTTGGACGGGCAGGAATCAATGCATCGCGTGCAGGTTCCGCAGTTGCCCTCTATCGGCTTGTCGTATTCAAATTCCAAATCGGTCAACAGTTCCCCAAGCACCACAAACGAGCCGAATTTTTTGGTTATCAGCGTGGTGTTTTTGCCGATGAATCCAAGTCCCGCTTTTTGGGCGTAGTTTTTTTCCATTAAAGGAGCCGAATCCACGCAGG
>JBGSPQ010000037.1:0-11292 GCA_041738505.1 Candidatus Altimarinota bacterium
TTTAAATATTCTTCGAGTTCCTGGTTATATTTTTCAACTGAATGTGGCAATCGATACAAACATTCTTCTTGAATAGTGCGGTTAAACCGCTCTAAATGGCCATTGTCATTGGGTCTGCGAACCCTGGAATGACGATGAACATACCCCATCGTTTTCACTCCTTTGCTAAAATATTTTGAAAATTCAGGGCCATGATCTGACTGCAAGCAGAACAAAGGAAATGGAAATGTTTTTAAACTTCTTTGAACGAATTTAATGCTAATTCCTGCAGAAATTTGTCTTGTCGCCCAAGCATGCGCCCACCTCGAAAATACATCTAAAATTGTGTAAATATATATTTTTTCATAAGTTCCAGGATAGGGCATGTGAATCGTATCAATCTCGATCAGATCACCAGGTTTTTGAACCCATGGTCTCTGAATATTCTTATGATATTTTTTCCATTTACTTTTCTTTTTTAGCATACCTGCACGATCCAAGACTCTTTTCACGGTGCTTAAACTTACCAATAAATTTTCATTGAGAAGTTCCTGATGAATAACTTCGGCACAACGACCTTTTTTGAGCCTCAAATCAATGATTCTTTGTCTCAAAAATTCGGGGATCTCACTAGGATGATGATGGGGTTTTGATGATTTTGTTGGCAACAGAAAAATTCCAGTGTATGGCGCTTTATTTACCCATTTTGAGACTGTCCCCGGTTGAAATCCAAAGTATCTGGCAACTTCACGGACACCCTTTCCCTGATGAACCATTTCGACAGCTTGTGCCCTCAATTTGGGCATTTTTGGATTCGTTGTGTACATATTTGCTTGGGTTATTTTCACCTGCTTCTATTCTACACAAGTGTTTCCAAGCTATTGAACCATTACGCTTGCCGGAGAGGGATACAACGTTTTTGCCATAGACATGTACGACGGACAAGTGGCCGAAACATCCGATCAGGCCGGAGTGTTGGCGACTGCGGTCAGAAACAATCCGGAAGGATCTGTGGAAAAATTACTCGCCGCCGCGGACTACCTTAAAACAGAGGCGGGAAGCACAAAACTGGCTTCTTTGGGATGGTGTTTTGGAGGACAGCAGTCACTCAATTTATCACTAAATGAACAGCTGGATGCCACGGTAATTTACTACGGCCAGTTAACGGACGACCCGGAACAGCTAAAAAACATCACCGGTCCGGTCTTGGGCATTTTCGGTGAAACCGACCAATCCATTACCGTTGAATCGGTAAGGAGTTTCGAAAAGGCGCTGGTGGAACTTGAGATTCCCAACAACATCACAATCTACCCGCAGGTCGGGCACGCTTTTGCCAACCCCTCAAACAGCAACTACGCCGCCGACGAAACCGTGGAAGCTTGGGACAAAACCGTCACATTCCTAAACGACACGCTAAAATAACGGTCACTCCCTCAAAAATCCGCCTTCAATTTTATATAAAGCTAATTTATTGCTTTTAACAAACAAAATATTTACAATAACCGCAACAAATAAACAATAAATAAACAATCATGCACATGAAAAGAACTTTATTATCAATTATCTTTTCCCTTTGCGCTTTTTTTGCATTTTCCGGAGTTGTAAGCGCGGAAAATATAAATACAGCTGTTTTCAATTTTGAGGATTTGGCAAAGCGTACAAAAGCTAATTTCACCACTCTTTTCTACACCGCGGATAGAGGAATTACCGAAAACAGGGATATTGCTGAAATCAAGGTGGTAAATGGACCAATTTTATCCGGTTGGGTGGTTGGAGCGTGAGGTGCGGGATTTGCTCCAAGTGTCAGAGCCTGGAATGCGGGAGCCGCCTCAAAACATTGGCTTGTAAATTTTTCAACAATCGGATTAACGGATCTTAAATTGTCATCCAAACAGTCCAGTTCCGCCACCGGACCGCAGGATTTTAAAGTGCAGTGGAGTCTGGATGGCACAACTTGGACGGATCTTCCCGGCGCCACGGTCAAAATTTTAATCGCGGATAGTTTTCCTTCAGGCACTATCACGGACATTCCGCTTCCGGTCGATTTGGAAAACCAGCCGAATGTATATCTCCGTTGGATTTTGACATCCAACTACCGCGTGGGAAGCGAGGTCCTTACCATGCTTACCGCGGGGACCAACAGAATTGACGACATTAACATCACCGGAGCGGCCGTTGATATCGTGTCATGGCGATTTGAAGACGCTATTAAATCGGCCGCGGCCGACTTTGTGACAAATTTATACACCGCGGATGATGGTATTTTGCCAAATAAAGATATTGCCGAAATACAAGTAAATGGAGGGCCGGCTTTTTTCACATGGGTATTAGGTCCCGGCGGGGGAAGTGCTCCTAGCACAAATGGTTGGGATGTTGGGGCCGGCACAAAATACTGGAGTACAAGTTTTTCAACAACGGGATATAAGGATTTGCAGTTATTTTCCAAGCAGTCCGGATCCACAACCGGGCCCAGGGATTTTAAAGTTCAATGGAGTCTTAATGGAACCACTTGGGCCGACGTTGCGGGCGCTTCCGTAACGGTTGCCAATAACTGGACTTCCGGTGTGTTAAGCGGCGTCCCCCTTCCATATGTTCTTGAAAATCAATCCACGGTTCATTTGCGCTGGATAATGACATCGGATATAAATGTTTCCGGTGGAGCAGTCGTACCAACGGGAACAAACCGAATGGACGATATTTTTATCGGGGGCAGGCTTATGGGGGTTTTACCCGAAACCACAGTAAGGACCGGCTTGGTTGCCTATTGGCCTTTTGACATAGATACCAACGATTACAGCGGAAACAACAACCATGGAACAAACCATGGTGCCGTAAGCGCGCCGGGTAAAATATCGGGAGGCTATAGTTTCAGCGCTTTAAACGCCTACGTTGGTGTTCCACAAAGTGCGACTTTAAGCACGGCACTCATCGGCGGCGATTTTACAATGTCTTTTTGGGGAACGATACCGTCCAATACGGATGTTGCCATGATTTCTCAAAGCCCCGGTCCCGGTCCGACCCCTAAGTGGATGTTTGCAGTTCAGGATTTTGGAACAAAGCTCGGGTTTTATTCTTGGGGTGATGATATTGTGGAAAGGAAACTTGCCACTTATACGTTCACCACTCACGCGGATTTACAGTATTACACACTGGTGCGAAGGGACTCAAACTGGTTCCTTTACAAGAATGCGGACAAAGTTGGATATTCACTGGAAGGACCTTTCCCGCTTGCGGATCTTGGAATGGATTTTGAAATCGCAAGGGCGGAGGGCGCGTTCTATTACAAACAGGTTTTTGATGAATTCATGATTTGGGATAGGGCTCTTACATACGATGAAATTGAATATATGTATAACGGGGGGACGGGTGTTAGTCTAATGCCAAGCACGCTTACATATACCGCTGGTCCCAACGGTTCCATTACCGGAGTCACCCCGCAGACGGTTAATCATGGCACGGACGGGACGGCTGTAACCGCGGTTGCCGATCCCGGATACCATTTTGTGGACTGGTCGGATGCTTCCACCGACAATCCCAGAACCGATTTATTGGTTACCAGCGACATAACCGTAACCGCAAATTTTGCAATAAACACGTACACGCTAACCTATACCGCGGGACCAAACGGGTCCATTACCGGAGTAACCCCGCAGACGGTTAATCATGGTACGGACGGAACGGCTGTAACCGCGGTTGCCGATCCCGGATACTTATTCGTGGACTGGTCCGATGCTTCCGTCAGCAATCCCAGAACCGATTTGGCCGTTACCGGAGACATTACCGTAACCGCAAATTTTGCAGTCATCCCTCCGGCGGGTGGCCCGGTTACACCCATAGCGGGAGGCAGAAGGCCGGGAGATACACCTGTGACCCCCGATCCAACGCAACCGCAGGATCCAACCGTCCCACCGGAAGACGCAGATAGCCCGTTTACTGATATTGCCGATCATTGGGCCGAAGAATATATAAAAGAAATTTACGACCTGGGTTACATCAACGGTTATAACGACGATACTTTCAGACCCGATGCAACAATAACAAGAGCCGAAGCCTCAAAAATCATCGCGCTCTGGTTCGGGGAAGAAATCGGAGAAGATGCGTGCGAAGAAGACATGTACCGGGATGTGGATTGCGATGAATGGTACGGCAAATACATCGGCTTCCTGACAAAAAAAGGAATATTGAGCGGATACATAGGACAGGATATTTTCAGACCCGATCGCAACATATCCATGGCCGAAGCGGTCAAAATCATGGTTTATGCAAAAGGAATGGAGGACAGTAGCATCCTGGGCATCATCAATCCGTTTATACTTTCGGAGCAAAACGACTGGTTCTACACAGTGCTGATAATTGCCTATAAATACGGCATCATCAGCATTGAAGAGGGCGTATCTTTCGATCCCAATGCCTTCATCACCCGTGCGGAATTCGTCAAACTATTTTACGACACTCTGATCCGGGAATAAAAAGAAGTCAGCTGTGCTATGATAAGTCAGACATAAATCAGCTCACATGAAAAAAACGATTCTTCTCTTATTGATTGTAGTCGCGCTCATAACTCTGATGGGCTGCGGATACGTTGAACCCGGCAACATTCAGGCAGAAGTCTCCGACTTTTGGGACGGCATCTGGCACGGCATGGTAGCGCCCTACACATTGATTGTAAGAATATTCAAAGATGTGGGCATGTATGCAATCCCCAACACCGGTTGGTGGTACGATTTTGGCTTCATCCTTGGAGTAACCGGTGCCATTCCACTTGGCTGGCTTGCCGCCTTAATTTCATTTTTTCTTTAAAAAAATTGCTTTCCGGTCAACAGATTTTCCTTAGCCTGCCTAACCCCGTGGTTCGCAAAAGAGTGCTTAATATGGTATAATAGAATACTGTAAATTTTATTTATTATAAAATGTTAAGCAAAATTATATTAATAATCGGTTCGATTTTGATTCTTTCCGGCTGTCAGATATCCATGGTGGAAGATAAGGCTGAACAGCCAATTATCAATGACGTGGAACAACCGACGCAGGAAGCGGAGCCGGAAGAAACAATGATTACAACTCAAGAAGAAGATACTCCTGCACTACTAAATGATAATCGAAGTGATGATGAGATATTGGCTGAATTAACCACTATAACAGAAAACATCGTTGGCGGATCTTATGAATGGGAGCAGTATTCATCCCTGATTGCCAAAGATGAAATGATCTCATACCAAAACGAAAAAGGATTATCTGAAAAAGAGCTCTTAATAAAATACCCTTATTCAAGACTATTTTTTTCCGGGGAAATAGTAAATTATCCTGATGTGGGGTTTAATCAAACCCATAAGCAGGTTGATAGATATGTTGATGATGAAACAGCAATTTTATTATACGAAATGGTAAGCGACAAAGATTCGGAAACCGCTGCAGTCTATTGTTATCCCTTCAAAGTAGAGGAGGGTAAATGGAAAATGAAAGTCCCCAGATTAATTTCCAAAGACCTCATCGCCGGCGACATAAAATTGGAGGATGAAAATATCAATAAAATTTGTTCGGAATTCATCTTGCCGCAACAATTAATTGGAGAGCAAAAAAGACAAGAATTTGTTATTGAGGGAGAGACATCATTAAGCATGGAGATATATATTAATGGTTATCTCGTTGGAATCCTGAATGGACCGGAGGCCGGTATTCAGTTTATTTCTGAATTTGAGGCAAGTGTACCTGTTGCGGATAAGTATGAGGTATTGATAAAAACCAGGGGTGGAGATACCATGTTTTTTAATAATGAAGTTTGGCCGTATGCAGCCAGATTGGTAGTAGGCGTTAAGGGTGCCAATGAGGATCCTGTAACCATCAACCCAAAACCGATGGACGATTATGTGACCACAATCGATATGGGAATAACAAGTACAGAAAGCAGGCCAACTGGCGTCAAAAGAACTTAGAATATATTGTATTTTCAAGCGCACATACGAACATCAACAAACAAAATATGGTGATTCTGCCTATTGCATTCATGGCGGAACGGACCGCCGCCTTGCGGGATCCTCCGCCATCCGCTTCAATCAGTCGCTATCGCTCCTTCTTCAGCGCATGGCGGAACGGACGGGATTCGAACCCGGACAGCCCTTACCAAAAGCGACAGGGTCACGGGTAATATATTCGGAACATGAGGCAAAAACGAAATGGCGGAACGGACGGGATTCGAACCCGCGACCTCCACAGTGACAGTGTGGCGTTCTAACCAGCTGAACTACCGCTCCACGTGTCCGCCATCCTTATTGGAAAAGCTTTCATTGCAATAATGCCTGCCAATAATAATCAGCAGACCCGATTTTTGCAAGCGCAATTATTTAAGCCTTTCTTAATAATTCCATCATCTTTGCAGTGTATGAATGTGAATATAATGGAATTGATTCAAATCGTATCAAATGATAAAATTATAATGTACGTTCAAAATTACATTATAAAATACAATAGTATGTACGCAAAAATACCCAAAAACGTAGGCATAACCGAATTTAGAAAAGATCTTTCTGCGTATTTTAAAAAGGCTATTAGCGGAGAACCCGTTGTCGTTTCCAATGAGAACATCCAGGCGATTTTTATTGACTTGGATACTTACAACAACCTGATACAAGCCTATGAGGACAAAAAAGACAGTGAAGTAATGATCAAGTCAATCATTGAAAATAGAGGCAAAAAGAAAGTGGAGTGGCAGGATCTTAAGAAAAAACTAAAACTATGAACAAAATAGAGTTTACCGGCAAAGCCGCAAAACAACTTTCAAAACTCGACAGAAGCACTCACATTGGCCATCGTAAAGATGTTTACGAATAAATGGAACAAGTGCAGACGAAGCTTACCTCCCCTGCAAAACCGCCTTCCCCTTAATCAGGTAATAAGCCGATGTGGCCGACACCAGAGGGATTAATAGCACCAGCGAAACCGCGCCCACAAAAGTCCTGGTCAGCTCCAGCACGATAAAATCCATGTTCATCAGATTGTAAAACATGTTGTCGCCGCTCTCCTGCGACAGACTCAAAAGTACAAAAAACGGCAGTGAACTGGCTATATAAGCGAACAGTAGAGTATTAATCATGGATCCCAGAATGTCCTTTCCCACGTTCATTCCGATTTTATAAACCTTTTTAAAATTGGTGTTTGGTGCTTCCTGCAGAGTCTCAAAAATTGCCGAAGAAATCGAAATCGCGGTATCAATCAAAGCGCCCACGGCGCCCAAAAACAACGAAGCCAGCAAAATCTCCCCCAGATCAATCGTGCCGAAAACAGTCCCGAGTAGCCTAAAATCCTCCCCGGGCGCGCTTCCCAGCCCCGCGAGTCCCTTAAACATGTACACAATAACCAGCGAAGCCGCGTAACCAACAAAAATCGCAATCACGGAAGCCAGCGATTTCCGGTTCAGCCCGTGAATCAAAGGAATTGAAATCAACGTCACAATCACCACAAAAATCATCGCGCCCAGCACCGGCGAAAACCCGATCGCAATCAGTTTAAGAAAGAAAAAATAAAAGAAACCCAAAGCGGCAAGCACGCTCACAATTGCCCGCACACCCTTTCTGCCCGCCACCACAACCGCCGCCAGCGCGAAAACCGCGAACATCCAGCCGACTCCGTTCATATGATAATAGTCCGCCGCGTCATAACTGGCATCCCCCGTCGCGGTATTAACACTCTTGTACACCGTAATCACGTCCCCCTCCTTAAACTCATTGAAATTATTAAAAGTGTCATACCTCACATCCCGGATTTTGCCCTTTTCCTCGCCCGTATAAATTTCCACCTTCAAATCCATTCCGCCCTCCTCGTCCGGAATGCCAACCTTAACAATCTTTCCGTGCACGTATTCCTGCTCATAACTTCCATCCATCACCGGGGGCATAAACCGATTGGGAAGCGACTGTAGATAAAAAGTGACGGCTAAAATCCCCGCGAGCAAAACGGCGCTTACAATCAGGATAATTCTGTGAATTTGTGGATCATTTTTGTGCATATTTTTTTTGATTGGCTGGTTCAAATACTAGCTATATTTATTCTCCGCCGCAAACTGTCGTAAGTCCCCACTTCCCCCCTTTTCCGATTAATGCTAAAAATGTCCATGTGCATTAAGGATATTATATGAAAATCGGAATTGATTGCAGAATGTATTCCACACGATTCACCGGCATCGGCCGCTATGTTTTTGAGTTGACGCACCACCTTTTCAACATTGATCGGAAAAACGAATACGTACTGTTTTTCAACGGTCCGGAATACGAAAAATTCACTCCTCCCAATTCCCGGGTTACAAAAATCAAAGTCAACATTCCCCATTATTCCATCGGCGAGCAGACCAAATTACTAAAAATTTTAAACGGGCATAATCTGGATTTGATGCATTTCACCCACTTTAACGCGCCCATCTTCTACAAAAAACCTTCCGTCGTTACGATTCACGATTTAACTCTGTCGTTTTTTCCCGGCAAAAAAATGACATCCATGCTCCACCGTGTCGCCTATCATGTCACCATTAAAAACGCGGTCAAAAACGCCAAAAAAATCATCGCCGTATCCAACAACACCAAACAGGATCTGGTAAAATTATTAAAAACCCCCGCGGAAAAAATAGAGGTCATTTATGAAGGAGTTGACCCTGCTTTCAAGCCATGCAATCACTCCGAGGAAAACTGCATGCACAGCACTCTTCGTGAAAAAAGCGCAGTAGGGAAGCTAAAACCCGGCACCCGTCCATTCACTCCGCCCCCCAAACCACCCTTTGACCGTCCTTATCTTTTATACACCGGAGTCTGGCGCAGTCACAAAAATCTGGTCAACCTGATCAAAGCCTTTCACATACTCAAAAACGAATACAACTACGAAGGCCGGCTGGTCATCACCGGCCGCCACGACCCCGTCTACGCCAAAGAAATCGTCGGCGAAACCCTGTCCCTCCAGCTGGAGGAAGACACCATCTTCACGGGCATGGTGGACGAACCCACTCTCATCCAACTCTACCAAAACGCGCAGGTCTACGTCTTCCCCTCCCTCTACGAGGGTTTTGGATTGTCGCCTCTGGAGGCCATGCAATGCGGTACCGCCGTGGCGGCCTCAAACTCCTCCTGCGTCCCCGAAATCTGCGGAGATGAAAACGCCCTCTTCTTCGACCCCAAAAATCCGCGCGACATAGCCGAAAAAATCTTCCAAATCACCAGCGAAAAAACCCTGCGCGAAAAACTCATTGCCAACGGCCTCAAACGCGTCAAAACCTTCTCCTGGGAAAAAATGGCGCGCCAAACACACAAAGTCTACGAATCGGCGGCCTGATAGCCCGAAAATGAGACAATCAAAATGAATACCAAAGCTCAGGTTGACAGAAAGCGACCAATGTACTATTTTACGCGCCTCCGAAAAATTATTAAACTTAATACAATCATATGAAACCTGGAATCGGCATGCACCTTGAAATGGACATGCGACCGACTGTAACCGGCCGCATGGAACTGGAACCGCCCGACCGCGACAGAATCAAAAAAGCCTTGATGTTATGGGAAACGCACCCCCATCTTGAAATGAATTTTCCGCTCGCCGTGATTGTTGATTCATTGTGCAAGCGCAAGGGAACGTCGGTGCCGGCAGGGGCAATCGCGCCGGACAAAACCTTCAACGCCGAATTTGTTAAAATAACGCAGGCGGAAATCAATCAGCTGGACCCGGAGGAAAATTACGGAGTGCTGATCGGCGACATGATTTTTATTTCCGACGCAGTACCCGAAGAATACTACCCCATGGTGATTGCCAATCTTGGCTTTCTTAAGCATCTTGGTGAAAACGAAGCCATGCGCGGCATGGCGGACAAATTTGATACCGATGTTGATACCACCCGTCACTGGAGCGCCAACATGCTGGATATCCTGCTGGCCGAACAATATTTTGCGGAGGATCCCGAAGAGTACAAAAAATTTCTTGCCTGGAGAAAAAAAATCGAAAGAACGGACTTTTTCCGCAACGGGCTGGTGGATGATTTTCTGCGAAAAGAAACCTTATACAAACAATATAAAAGAACCACTCATCCCATGGAAAGGGCATTCTATGCCAAACGATCCTGGGAGCTTGGAGGTCTTTTAAGTATGATGGGACAGCGCGCCATTGATGAAAACGCCAGAATGATAGGAGTATCCATTCCCGATGTCATCATCAGAAAGCTTTGCGATGTCTACCGCGAAGATTTTGATCCGGAATACATGTCCCGCCTGATTGATTTTATCTCCGAAAAAAAACAAAAAACACGGCACGAAGCAAGGGACAGGTGGAAAATTGACCTCAAGGATTTGCCGGCGGAAGAACAAACCAAGCTGGCATCGCAGGCCGAACTTCTGACCAGAGACGCCGTCGGCGACATGTATCTTTTGGAAGGAGGCGAAAACCATGATGATTCCTATTTGTTAAAACCTTTCGCAGCCAAGAGCTTTGAAGTCTTAAAAGACCGGATCGTTTTCTTTTTAAGAAAAGGACTTCTGGATTCGGGACTTTCGCGCAAACTGCTCGCCTTTACTCTCAAATGTGGACAAGTAATGGCTGAGCATGGCCCCGAAGCGGTTGAAATCATGGTGGGGGAAGGCAAAGAGGAAACCAAACTTCGTTTACACAGACATGCCATCGGCAAGGAAATGGAAAAGATCCAGGCCGCTATGGACAGGTTTATTCAGTTGAGAATCAAATTCACCGACCTTGAAACCGCAAATTACATTCCGGGACAGCTGGAGGAAAACTACCGCAAATTACTGCTGCTTTACGGCAAATACGAAGCGGAAATGGAGAAGATAAACGAAATCCTAAACTCCCTTGACGAGCTGGCCGCTTTAATGAGAGAACAAAGAAGCCTTTTGCAGTCCACGAACCTGCTGGACGCAGATGTTCCATTAAAGCAGCTTAAAACCGGTTAGACGTTTATAAATGTGGCAAAACCTCACTGAACTAATCCCCAAAGCGGCGGGAAAATACAACTTCGCGCAGACACTCAAAGCCGTGGAAATTTGCCGTGCCTGCCGCGCGCTGATTAAAGAAAATCTGCCTCCCGAAGCCGAAAACAACGTCATCCCCAAATCATACAAGGATGGCGTCCTCGTAATCGGCACATCCAACCCTTCATGGGCCAACCAGATGCAAATGGCATCCCATCGAATCCAACGCGGCCTCACCGCCAAATTCGGCGAAAAAGCCGTCAAGCGCATCCGCATCACCCCCGCCCGCTCCGCGGACGATCAGCCCGAATCCGGCACATTCAACTTTTGAATCTGGCAAAAATCCTCTGTTTCTGCTATAATA
>JBGSPQ010000045.1:0-15556 GCA_041738505.1 Candidatus Altimarinota bacterium
GCCACATTCAGTTGAAAAATATAACCAGGAACTCGAAGAATATTTAAAATATTACAACACGCAACGATTGCATCTCGGAATCAACTTAAAATCACCTCTCGCTCACCTCAAGTGTTTCCAAGCTATTGATTAGAAAACGTATTTGCCCAATATTTGAATCCCTCCCTCCGCCGCCACAATAACCTGGGAGGCCATTCCCAAAAACAGACCGTGCTCCACCACCCCGGGAATCTCGTCCAGCATCCGCGCGATTTCCTCCGGATTATCCATCCCCCCGTCAAAAAAGCATTTGGCCAGAAAATTCCCGTTATCGGTGACGGCCGGTTCTCCGCTCTCCTCCAGCCATAACTCCGCCCTGCATCCCGGCAGGGTGTTAAACCGCTTAACCGTCGCCAAATGCGCAAACTTAACTATTTCCACCGGCAGAGGACATTTTTCACCCAATTTTTTTACCAGTTTTGATTCATCCACAACCACAATAAATTTACCCGCGCGTATTTCCGTCATCTTTTCGCGAAGCAGTGCGCGCCCCAAGCCTTTAATCATATTCAGACCGGGATCAACTTCATCCGCGCCGTCCACCGCCAGATCCAGCTTATCATGTTCATCCAGCGTCGCCATTTTTATTCCCAGACTTTCGGCCAACTCCGCCGTCCCCACCGAAGTTGGAATGCCCGTAATATTTTCCAAATCCCCCGAACCGATTTTCGCACCCAATTGTTTCACAAATTCCGCCGCCGTGGATCCCGAACCCAAACCCAGAATCATTCCGCTTTTCACATACTTCAAAGCCTCCGCGGCCGCCAGTTTTTTAAGTTCAGCCTGATCCATTTTGATTTGTTTAAATATTATTTTTTCTTTTCCCCTTTCACCTCTTCTTTAACTTCCTCTTTTTTACCGAAAAGCAAAACACCCAAAGCATCCTCGCGCTCCTGCACTTTTTCCCTTACCTCCCTGTCAATGCGGTCATAAGCTATTTCATCCTCCTTAAAAACACCCAAATCCACAATGTCATATCCCTTTCCCTTCAAAAAATCAGTCATATCCCTCTTTACTTCATAACTCTCCTTGTCACTTCCAAAATAAATTACTTTCTTTTTATCATCCATAATAAATTTTTTAAATTAATTAACAGAAGTAACCGATTTATATCTGTGCACGTTCAAAATCGTTTTCGCCAGCAACGGGGCAATTGAAATCACTTTCAGCCCGGGAAACTGCTTATCTTCCGACAAAGGAATTGTATTACTGACAACCACCTCTTTAAAACCCGCAACCTTTAAACGGCTGATCGCCGGCGGTGAAAAAACCGCGTGAATCGCACCCAGATAAACATCCGGATTGGCGCCTCTCTTCAACAAAGCCTCTTTACCATTCACAACGGTTCCGCCCGTATCAATCATATCATCAAAAATCAGACATGTCTTATCCGTCACATCACCAACCACGTGAATAACTTCTGAAACATTGTGAGAAGGCCTGGATTTGTGCAAAATCGCCAGCTCCGCCCCCATCATATCCGCAAACCTTTTGGCATCCTTGGCCGCGCCGGTATCGGGAGCCACCACCACCAGATCCTTCAGCTTCTTCTTTTTAAAGTATTCGGCAAAAAGTTTATGACTGTTTAAATTGTCCACCGGAAAATCAAAGAATCCCTGCTCCTGATCGGAGTGAAGATTCATCAACATGGCATGATCGGCTCCGGCGGCCGCCATCAGCTCGGCCATCAACTTGGCGGAAATTGGTTCGCGCGGAGTTGCAACCCTATCCTGCCTTGCATAACCAAAATGGGGCATCACAACATGAATCTTTCCGGCAAAAGATCTTTTCAACGCATCAATAATAATGAACAACTCCATGTAATCCTCATTCACATTCGCCGTACAGGTCTGCACAATAAAAGCATTACATCCCCTTAAAGACTGCTTTGGCCGGGCGTAAATCTCATTGCTGGCAAACCTTTTTATATCCATTTCCTCAACCTCTATTCTCAAATACCTGGCGATTTCCTTCGCCAGTTCCGGATGTGAAGTCCCCGAAAACAACTTTAATGTGGAAGTATGCATAAATTTTTTTATTGACGGGTCTTTAACCCGATAATATCAAAAAAAAATGCAAATGCAATGCGTCCACCGCCTTTTCGTGATATATTTTGAAACATGAAAATGGTAAAACACAAATATAAAGGTATCATTTTTGATCTGGACGGAACGGTTACCCTTACACAGGATTTTCACTATCAAACCTACGCAAAAGTATTCAAATCCCGGGGTATTGATTATACAAGACTGGAGGACAGATCCCTGTATGCCGGAAAAGGATCGTTAAAAACTTTCAAAGAAGTTTTCAAAGCGCGCGGCAAAAAAATCACGGCCGCTCAAATTAAACAATTATCAAAGAAAAAAAGAAGGATCCACACGGCACTCATAGCAAAGACAAATATTAAAACCGTGGCCGGACTGGAAAAGTTTGTTAAGATTGTCCAAAAAAACAATATCCCCTATATAATCGCCACGGGAAGCCAAAGAATTGCGGCGAAAACGGCCCTAAAAAAAACAGGTCTGACCCGCTACTTCAAAAATTTCATCGCCGCCGAAGATGTTAAAAACCCCAAACCCTCACCGGAAATATTTCTTAAAGCGGCCGAAGAAATCGGAGTAAAACCGGAAGACTGCGTGGTTTTTGAAGACGCAGCCATGGGGATAAAAGCCGCGCGCACCGCCAAAATGTTCAGCATTGGAGTGGCGACCGGACTTAAACCCCCGCTACTTAAAAAAGCGGGTGCGAATATGGTGATTAATGATTATAATAAACTTATTGATTCAGGATTTTTAAAAAATAATTTTTTTATAAAAAAACTTAATCCCAACACTATGCCCGTCACCAAAAAGAAACCCGCCATTAAAGACGAAAAAGCCATCCAATGGCTGGAAAAATATATGCGCTATGTTAACTATCTTGGCGCAAGCCAGCTTTATCTGAAGGATAATTTTCTATTGGAAAAAGAACTTAAAATTGAGCACATAAAAGAACGGGTTTTGGGACACTGGGGCACGGTTCCGGGATTGAATCTGATTTACGCGCATCTTAACTACCTTATCAGCAAGCACAACGCCAACATTTATTACGTCTGCGGACCCGGACACGGAGCGCCGGCCGTACTTGCAAATCTGTTTGCGGAAAACACATTGGCCGAATATTACCCCGGCTACACCAGAGACAAAAAAGGTACGGCAAAACTTTTAAAAATGTTCAGCTGGCCGGGTGGATTTCCCAGTCACACCAACCCCGGAACCCCCGGATCCATTCTGGAGGGCGGCGAACTTGGCTACTCGCTTTCCACCGCTTACGGTTCCGTTCTGGATAACCCGGATTTGATAGCCGCGTGCGTGATCGGTGACGGGGAAGCGGAAAGCGGACCTCTGGCCGCCGCCTGGAACAGCAATAAATATTTAAATCCCAAATATTCAGGAGCGGTTCTTCCCATCCTTCATGCCAACGGATACAAAATCACCGGACCCACCATCTACGCTTACATGAGCGACGAAGAACTGACATCCCTCTTCACGGGTTTCGGCTATGAACCGAGAATTGTTGACTTTAGAAAGGCCCGACTGCAGGATCATCAGGATATGCTGGAGGCTATTGAATGGGCATATCAGAAAATCCGCGCAATTCAGAAACGCGCCCGCACATCCAAAAATCCGGTCATGAAACCGCGCTGGCCGATGATCGTGCTGCGTTCCGAAAAAGGTGAATCGGGAATAGAAACCCTCCACAATGAAAAAGTGAAAGGCACATATCGTTCCCACGGCATTCCCAGCGACGGACGCGGAACCCTGGAAGATTTTCAGGCTGTCAAAGCCTGGCTGGAAAGTTACAAAATTAATGAGCTCGTGGATAAAAACGGACACCCACTACCCGAAGTTATTGAATTCGTGCCCAAAGGCAAATACCGCATGGGCATGAACGCGCACACCAATCCCGACAAAAAACTACGCAAAGAACTTATCCTTCCCGACCCCAAAAAATATGAAGTGCAAACGGCGCGCCGCTCACCAAAAACGCTGGCCAGAAACACCGGCGTCTCTTCCGACTACATGCGCGACATGTTCAAATTAAACTCACGCAACAAAAACTTCCGATTTTTCTGTCCCGACGAAACCGAATCAAACAAATATATGTCACTCTTTGAAGTGACCACCCGCGCCTTTATGTGGCCGGTAAAAGACTACGACGAGCACGTCTCCCCCGAAGGAAGAGTCATGGAGGTCTTGAGCGAACATAACCTTATCGGCTGGCTGCAGGGTTATCTGTTAACCGGACGCCACGGAGTCTTTGTCACCTACGAGGCCTTTGCCATGATCATCGCCAGTATGGCCGACCAATACGCCAAATTCATCAAACAGGCGTTGAAAGTAAAATGGCGCAATCCCGTCTCTTCCATGAATATTATCCTTACCAGTGTGGGCTGGAGACAGGAACACAACGGTTTCTCACACCAGAATCCGGGATTCATCAGCAACATGGTGGAAAAACACGGAGACTTCTGCAGTGTCTACTTCCCCTGCGACGCCAACGCACTTACCGTTACTTTGGAGGACTGCTTCAAGCGTCAGAACAGCATCAACGTCATCGCCGCCAGCAAACAACCCATGCCTCAATGGATTACCATTGCGCAGGCCAAAAAAGAAATCAAAAAGGGCATCGCCGTCTGGGATTGGATCAATCCCTCTCACGCTAAAAAACCCGATGTGGTTTTGGCCGCCTCCGGCGACTATATGGTACGTGAATGCATGGCCGCAATTTCCCTGCTTAGAAAAGACGCTCCCGAATTCAAAATCAGATTTGTGAACGTATCCGAAATCACCGCTCTGGGAATGGGGGACGAAAGACGTCCGCTGATGATCGGCAACACCGAATTTGAAAAATTCTTCACCAAAGACAGACCTATCATCTACAACTTTCACGGCTACCCCGGAGTAATCCAGAACCTGATTTACGGGCACAAACACGCCGAAAGATTCAGCGTCCACGGCTACCGGGAGGAAGGCACCACCACCACACCCTTTGAAATGATGGTATTGAACAAAGCAAGTCGCTACCACCTGATGATAGACGCGCTGGAAAAAGCCGCCCACTTAAATCCCGTCACCGCCAAAAAAGCCGGCAGGTTAATCAAAAAATACAAGAAATTCCTGCGCGATCACGAGCGCTACATCCGCAAATACGGCAATGACATGAAAGAAATCAACGACTGGAAGTGGGATTATAAGTAAATCGGCTTAATACAAAGCAAAACATCTTCTACACTCCTGACTTGACAGGAATGAGTTTTCATGTATAATGATGATCCGTATTATTTTTTTTATAAACATGCGTAATTTAAATACAGTAAATCAAAAATTGGTTGTATCCGGTAACAAAACAATAAAATCAACCTCAATTGCTACCGCTCTTTCATTGGGCATCGCCGCTTCGGCAATGGGCATGCTAAACGGTTGCGAATCCATTCCTTCCAATAAATCAGAACGAAAAACAGCGCAATTCAAAGAAAAATCTATTAATTTCGAGCATAAATTTTTGCCGACGAATTCAGAAACAAGCCATAATCCTTGCGTACCGGGCTCAATACGCACGTGCGGCGGGACGGAGGGAGAATGCACTCCGGGTATTCAAACTTGCGATGCCAAAGGTCATTGGGAACTTGATTGTGTGGGGTCCGTTGGGCCCAGTGTCGAAGAATGCAATGAAAAGGACGACAACTGCAACGGCTACACTGATGAATGGGATGTTTGCCTCACTCAATAAGGCCGACAATACTCGGTCGGATTCTACTTAATCCACTCCTGGATTTGCTCGGCGATACCCATACCGTCCAGTTCAAACTTCCTGTAAAGGTCGTCCACTTTGCCCGACTCGCCGTATCCGTCCATACCCAGGCGAAGCAAATTAACCGGATAATCGGTGCACAAGACCTCGCTGACGGCGGTTCCAAGACCGCCCTCTATCTGATGATCCTCAACGGTCACGATTTTATTTACCGCCTTGGCACACTCCACAATCAGACTGGCATCAATCGGAGACAATGAAGACATATTCACCACCATCGTGGAAACCTTTTTTCTTTCCAGAATATCCGCGGCATCCAAAGACGTATGCATCGTGGTACCATAAGAAAAAATACAAACATCGGTTCCGCTCTTGTATATATGACCTTTCCCGAAAACGAATTTATGCTTCTCGGTAAACAGCTTGGGCAGTGGAAGGTGCAACAAACGCATATAACAAGGTCCGTAATCCAGCATCATCACATCCAGCGCCAGCCGCGTCTCCACCGCATCCGCGGGCGCGATCACTTTCATATTGGGCATTGATCGCATAATTGTCACATCCTCCAGCGCCTGATTCAAAATCCCCTCTTCCGCGTTCAAAATCCCCGCGTGCAGACCAAAAATTTTCACGTTCAGATTCTGGGAACTGATAAAATTTCGAATGGAATCCCAGGCCCTTCCGCTGATCGGTATAGCATAGGCAAAAAGCAGAGGGATTTTTCCCCTGGCCACAAACCCCGCCGCCGAAGCCACCATCGCGCGCAGACTATTGCCAAAGCGAAAATGCCTGTCCGGAAACTGCTTGGCAAAATTCTGCAGACCGGAACCCGGCCCCAAATTGGCTTCCAGCACAACAAAATTCTTGTACTTTCCCGCCATTTTCACCAGTTCGTCGGCGCAGACTTTCTGAATTGATATTTGTTCATCCGGATCAAATTTCATTATATGTCGGTTAAATTTTTACTTGCACCGTATCGCCCTCTTTTATTTCCAGTCGGTCGCTCGTACCGGCCTTCACCTCCAAAACATATTTAGCCGGTTTGATGGATGGAAAAACCTCACACGGATCGGCCTTGCAGGGCTGGGCGTTTTTTTGCACATGAACAACCGTGTAATTACTGTCAAAGTAAATCATATCCAGCGGAATCAAAGTATTTTTCATCCAAAAACTCAATTGTTCCTCATTATCAAATACAAAAAACATTCCGTGATTATCTTTCATGCTGTCCCTGTACATCAAACCTTTTGTCCTTTCCGATGTAACATCCGCAATCTCCACATCAATCACAAAATCCCCTTTGGCGGTGCGCATGGTTGCAGTCGGCCCTTTCACCTCCCCTTGATCCAGCCAGACCTCTCCCCCCGCGTTACCATTCCCCATCACGTCACCAACCTGACAACCGGCAAACAAAAGCGGCAAAATCGGCACAAAAACCACTAATTTTTTTAAATCAAATTTCATATTCCAATTATTTTAAACAAATATTTTCCCCTGATTTCATTTTCACCGATAAACGGATCATTAAAATATCTTGAATCCAGACTGTGCAAACGATTGTCGCCGAGCACAAAATATTTACCTTCGGGAATGTCATAAGTGTGACGATAATTATCCCTGTATCCCTCCGAAACCGGCACAGAATCGGCATTCTCCCCCAGATAACTTTCATTCAATTTCTCCTCTCCCCCCTCCCCGTTTTCAACATACAGTCCATCCTTGGTAATATGAATTTTCTCTCCGGGAAGCCCCACAATTCTCTTCACATAAAAATAATCCGGCTCCTTCTCCGCGGCAAAAACAACAATATTTCCCCTTTCAAGCCCTCGTAAACCGGCAAGCTCATCAATCATAATCACATCCCCGCCAATCAGGGACGGCTCCATGGAAGGCCCGTCAATCATAAAAGGAGCAAGTCCGAAAACCTGCAAAGTAAGAATTGAAAATATAAAAGATAAAGCTTTAATCATTTATTCCTGTGATTCATAAGATGCAAGTTCGCGCTCAAGCACGGGCAAAGCTTCTTCCATTTCCTCTTCGCTCAAAACCTCTGCATGATAAAACGGCTTGTTCTCGGCAAAAGCAACTCCCTTTCCTTTCACGGTCCGGGCAATCAGCGCAGTGGGTTTCCTTTGCGTTTCATAAGCCTTTTCAATACCCACCAGCAAATCCTCAAAATTATGGCCGTTGGTAACGGGAACCGTCTTCCATCCGAAAGACTCAAACTTATCGGCCAGCGGCTCAATCCCCACCACCGAACGAACCGAACCGTCCATTTGCAAGCCGTTCCAGTCCACAATCAAAGTAAGATTATCCAGCTTGTACTGACTGCCTATCAAAACCGCCTCCCAGAACTGGCCGTCCTGCAGTTCCCCATCGCCCGCCAGACAAATCACGCGATTGGGCCTTTTATCCATCTTCAGAGCCATCGCCAGCCCCATGGCCGCCGCTAGCCCGTACCCCGGCGTTCCCGTGGACAAAGCCACTCCGGGAATTTTTTTAACCGGATACGCCTGCAATAAACTCCGCGCCTGACGGTAATGTTTAAGTTCATCCATAGGGAAAAACCCCAAATCGGCCAGAACCGTATAAAGAGCCGCGCTGGCATGACCCTTGGATAAAACAAAATAATCCTGCTCCTCGGAACCCGGTTTTGCCGGATCAAAATACATCACAGGCCTCTCCCCCAGCCTGCCGTAATAACATGCCGTAAGAATCTCCATCACCGAAAGCGACCCCCCAAGATGGCCCGACTGCGCGGTATGCAAAGTATTAAGCAGTGCGATTCGCAGTTCAACGGCTTTCTTTTTCAACTCCGCGAGATGTTCAACAAAAGACTCCATAATGGCTTTAAAGTGGTCTCACTATAGATTTATCTTGGCACTCATTCAAGAGTTCTTGAATTGACTTGTCAAAAACGGGATGTATGCGGTTTCCGGCCACCTCGGCGAGCGGCTTTAATACAAACTTGCGGGAATGTAAAAATTTATGCGGAATGATTAAATTTTTGGACGAAACAACCTCATCCCCGTACAACAAAATATCAATATCAATCAATCGCGGCCCCCACTTAACAGTCTGTTTTCTGCCCATTTCCTTTTCGACTTTTTTCACGGCATTCAGCAGATCCTCCGGCCCCAAATCCGTCTCCACCCCCACCGAACAGTTATAAAACCACCCCTGATCCTTTATTCCATAAGGTTCCGTTTCATACACCCCCGATTTTTTAATCACCATCACCCCGCTTTTTTCCAGCAATTCAAAAGCCCTCTCCAGATTTTTAATCCGGTCGCCAAGATTGGACCCAAGCCCAAGAAAAACCTCTGTCATCTTTAAATTAAAAATTTATTCGCCCCTGTAAGTTATCCAGCTGTTCGGCGTCTCCCAAAGCTTAATCTCATAAAGCCGCAGAGCCCTGTCAAAATCGGCTCCGGCAATTTCACCCTCCCCCTCGCTGTGCCTCAACAATTTTTTTATATGATCGGCCAGATTCGGATCGTTAACCTCTTCATGCAAAAGCTTTTCCAAATCTTTCAATTGATTCCATATCCAAACAACCAGATTTTCCGCCGAAGGATTTTTAACCACTTCGTTAAGCACCCTATGATCCAAGATATCCAAAACATGCTTTTTCACAATCCGCTTCAAAACCACAAAATCAATCACCAGCCCGTTCTTCTGCACCTCCCCCTCCAGCGTCACATGAAGTTTATAAGTATGTCCGTGCATTGATTCGCACTTGCCGTAATAATCGGTAAGCTGGTGAGCCGAATCAAAAGTGAATTCGCGGGTTATCAACATAATTACGATTTAGTTATTGCATAAACCATATCCATCACTCTGCGCGTCCCTTTTACATCATGCACGCGCAAAATGGAAGCCCCGTTCATAATCGCCACGGCGGCCGCCGCAAACCCTCCCTCCATTCTTTCATCCACCGGCAGATCCAAAACCTGCCCGATAAAAGATTTCCGCGAAGGCCCGACCAAAACCGGCAAACCAAATTCCCCGAATTCAGCCAGCCTCTTTAGAATCCGCAGACTGTATTTCGCGTCCGCGCTCACAAAAGCACCCATCCCCGGATCCAAAATAAACTGCCCCCGCTTCATCCCGCGCGAAACACCATATTCAATTCTCTCGTTTAAAAAGCGCTTAACCGTATCAATCACATCGTTATATTGAGTGTTTTCCCTTGTCGTCCGCGGAGTTAAGTCTTTTGAAAACATAATCACCGTTGGTGTTTTGTGCTCCGCCAGCACTTTTGCCATCCCGTCGTCCGCTCGCAGAGCCGAAACATCGTTAACCATATCCGCCCCCGCTTTCAAAGCCTGCAGAGCGACAGTGGATTTATAAGTATCCACGGAAAGAAGCACGTCCGTCTCTCCCCTCAGTTTTTCAAAAACCGGAATCACCCGCTCAAGTTCATCTTCCGCGGAAACATTTTTAGATCCCGGCCCGGTGGATTCCCCTCCGATATCAATAATATCCGCTCCCTCATCAACCATTTCCAGCGCACGCTTAACCGCACTGTCCATCTTTAAATACTTCCCCCCGTCCGAAAACGAGTCCGGCGTAACATTCAGAACCCCCATTAAAAGCGGCCGGCCTTCAGCTATTTTTTTGAATATATTCATCAAAAAGACTCATTAATTTTTTTGAATATTCGCCCACCCCCCCTTTTCCCACACGCTTTCCGTTGATTATTTTAACCGGAATGATTTTTCGCGGGGCGTTACTAATAAAAATCTCGTCGGCCTTTTCCAAAACATCTTTCTTAAAATCAATAATTTTGGTTTTCATCCCCGCCTTTTTTGCCAGAGTGATTACCAGCCGGCGCACCGTCCCCGAAAGCACTCCGGTCTTTGGCGTGATCAAAACACCGTCCTTAATCATAAAAACATTTGTAATCGTCCCCTCCCTCACAAATCCCCTGCAATCCACAAACACAGCCTCGTATGCCTTCTTCTTATACATTTCACGGTTAGCCAGAATCAAAGGCAGTAAACTTGTCGTTTTCGCCTCGGGAGCCATCCTCTCGTAATTAACGGTAATCACGTCCACCCCCTTTTTATAAACCCACGCCGGTTCCTGCTTGAGCGGCGCCGAATGGATCAAAAATGTGGGTTTGGCGCATGTACCAAAGTCATAATTATTGATACCCCTGGTCACCGTAATTCTGATCCGCAGTTCCCCCGGACCGTTTTTTTTAACCAGCCCCTCAATCATCCGCGCAATTTTTTCCCTGCCGTAAGGTATCTTCAGCCCCAGCATTTTTACCGATTTTTCCAGCCTGCTTAAATGATTATCAATGCCAAAAACCTTTCCGCCGTAAGTCCGCAAAGTATCGTAGACACCGTCCCCATACATAAACCCATGATCAAAAACGGATATTTTGGCATCCTGCGCTTTCACGAATTTTCCGTTTAAACAAACCCACATAATCAGTTTTTTAAAGTTTCCGTAATCGCCCGCGCTTTCATCAGGGACTCATCATATTCTTTTTTCGCGTCGGAATCCATCACGATCCCGCCCCCCGCGTGAAAATAAGCCTCCCCGTCCTTCAAAAGCAGTGATCTGATTAAAATATTAAAATCACTTTCCCCGTTAAAACCTATAAATCCCGCCGAGCCCGTATAAATTCCCCTCTTAAAATCCTCAAACCGGTCAATAATTTCCATCGTCCGCTTTTTAGGACAACCGGTAATGGACCCACTCGGAAAAACCGCCTCCAGCGCGTCAAAAATATTTTTTTTCTTATCCAAAATTCCGCTCACCCTGGAAAAAGTATGAATCACGTGCGAAAGATTCTGTATCTCTCTGTGGCTATCCACTTTCACACTCCCGATTTCACACACCCTCCCCAAATCATTCCTTTCCAAATCAACAATCATGGAAAGTTCGGCATCATCTTTTTTTGATTTCTTAAGTTCCTCCGCCAGCTTTAAATCCTCATGTTTATTCTTGCCGCGCCTGACCGTGCCTTTGATCGGCCATGTTTCCAGAACCGTTCCCCGTTTCCGGAGCAAAAGTTCCGGAGAAGCGCTCACAATGGAATAATCGGGATACTTTAAATAGCAGGAAAACGGCGAGGGATTAACCCCTGCCAGTTTTTTATAAACCGTCCAGCCGTCCACGGTACAATCCGCTTTGAATCTCTGCGAATAGTTTACCTGATACGACTCCCCTTTCTTTAGAAGTTGCTTAATTTGATTAACCTTTTGAACGTAATCGGCCTCGCTCACATTGGACTTAACCTCGCCAAAACGGCCCGCCCGCCTTAAACGTAAAGGCTTTTTTAAATCGGTTTTGATTTCTTCAATTTTTCTTTTCGCGCCCATATCCGTTTCCGCGTGGGCAATCAGATAATAGACATTATCCTGATGATCAAAAGCTATAACCTTGTCATAAAAATTAAAACGAAAATCGGAAACATCCAAGTCATCATATACTTTCTGATCCACACCCATAAACCCGCAACCATAATCATAGCCGATAAAACCCGCCGCCCCTCCGCTAAACGGCACGGGTGCGTCACCTTTGAATCTGAATTCCCCAAAAATTTCCCTAAGCGCTTTATTCGATTTCAAATCCATAATTCCACCGGCGGACGTTTTTTTAAAATTAAAAAAATCCTTAATCCCGGAAATCTGAACAACCCCTTTTTGCGACCAGACAAGCAAAAAAGGATCATAAGCGATATATGAATACCTGCCATTGCCGCCGCTTTCAAACAAACAGGCATGCTCATCCTCAACATGTTCAAAAAAATCATACAAAGAAATCTCCGCGGACAATGGATGCTTTTCGTATACCGATTTTAAGAAAGACATAGTAACTGTTAAGCGCGCTCGTCCTCTCCGTAAACGTACACAAATTCCGTCTTATCATAATCAAAAAGCTCATCCTCCTTAAAAAACCTCGGCACCTCTTTTTGGGCGGTTTCAACGGAATCCGAAGCATGAACAACATTGCATCCGTTACTCATCGCCAAATCTCCGCGAATGGAACCGGCCTCCGCAGCGCGCGCCTTGGTAATGCCGCAAAGCAGTCTTACCGCCGTCACAACCTCCAGCCCTTCCAGACAAAGCGCGATCACCGGAGAACTGCTCATAAATTTGGTCACTCCCGGGAAAAACGGCTTGTCGGCGATATGCGCGTAATGCTCGCGAAGCAGAGCCTCATCCAAAGACATCATTTTACAGCCCACAACCTTCAAACCCTTCTTTTCAAAACGACCGATAACCTCGCCCACCAAACCCCTCTGAATCCCGTCCGGCTTGATCAGAACCAAAGTTTTCTCCTTAATCCCGTCAAAATTCATTGGCATATAATTTGTAATTTAAAGTTTAAAGCGCGGACATAATAATGGAAATTTCTAAAACTTCAACAGCTTGGCAAAACGCTCTTGGTCTTCGTAAGGACCAATCACAGAAAGATACATTTTGTCCCCCTTGAAAACATCGGCCGCAACCCGTTTAATGTCTTCCGCCGTCACCTTTTCCACTTCGGCAAAAATATCCTCCGGAGTTTTCGGCTTGCCGTATAAAACTTCGTATTTGGCCAGCAAATGGGCGTATTCTTCCGAATCCTCCAACCGCAGAATCACTTTGCCCTTCAAAAATTCCTTGGACTTTTTCAGCTCCAACGCCGGCACAACCTCCCCGCTAATTTTCGCGTACTCGCCCAAAATCGCCGTAATCGCCTTATCAATGCCGTCCAATGATACGCCGGCGTTCACCGAGACAGTCCCCGTATCCGTGTAATCATCCGTTGAACAACTAATATAGTAAGCCAGCCCCTGCCTTTCGCGCACGGAAAGAAACATTCTGGAACTCATATTCCCCCCCAGAATAATGCTCAACAACTTGAGAGCATAATGATCCTTGTGCAGTTCGTTATACCCCGGAAATCCCAGCATCACGTGAGCCTGTTCGGTTTTTTTGTTCCTTAGAGTGATATTCTCGGACGATTTATTTTCCGAAACGGGATTCGCCTCGTACTCCTTTTTCCCGCCCTCAAACTCAAACATCTCCGAAATTCTTTTAACCATATCCTCATGATCAACATCGCCGGCAACAGTCACCACCACATTATCCGGAGTGTATAACTTCTTTCTGTAAGCCAGAAAATCCTCCCTATTCAAAGACTTGATAGTCTCTTTTGTTCCGATTTGATCCCAGCCCATCGGCTGATCCCCGTAAATCAGTTTTTCAAAATCCCAGCCAATCTGATGCATGGGAGTGTCCTGATACATGTTGTATTCCTCCAAAATCACGCCTCTTTCCCTGTCGATTTCCTCCTGATCAAACCGTGCGTTAATCAGCATATCCGAAAGCACATCCATCGCGATGTTGGAATGTTGATTTGCCACTTTCACATAGTAGCCCACATATTCCTTGCCCGTAAAAGCGTTAAAATCGCCGCCAACGTTATCAATGGCCTCCGAAACGTCTTTGGTCGTCTTATATTTCTTCGCACCCTTAAAGAACATATGCTCAATAAAATGAGACAGTCCGTTAATTTCGGACGATTCATAACGCGAACCCGCGCCCACCAGCACCAGCACCGTCACCGCCCGCGTATTGGCCAGCTTCTGGGTAACCACCCTTAGCCCGTTTTCCAGTTTTGTTTTCTGATACATATCAATCTTTAATAAATAATCACCGTCATTATAAAGAACCCTCCCGCCAATGGCAAAAATCACTCCGAAAAAAACCCTCCGCGACCTGCTTACTTCATTAACTCCTTAACCGCATATCCCATTTCTCAACTCAACAAAAACAGCACCAGCGCGTTATCCAAACTCAC
The DNA here is from genome assembly GCA_041738505.1 of Candidatus Altimarinota bacterium. GTDB lineage: Bacteria > Patescibacteriota > Gracilibacteria > UBA1369 > UBA1369 > JBGSPQ01. The sequence goes on from JBGSPQ010000045.1 coordinate 14,641, forward strand.
TCTATCAATCTTACTGTCTCCGGCAAGCATCTCCCTAAACAACTCTGAAATACTGTGCTCTTGCTCCAACCGAAATCTCCCATATAGACTCCGATTTTCTGCGGGAGTCCAGTATTTCACATAAATAGCCTTATTGGCGTGCTATACGAACACACAGATTAGAACACAATTCATTGTACGGGCTGTTGATTAGACTATCTATTTTTGGCTTACAGTTGCGACGACTACGACAGACGTTGACAGCAGCGCGCAAGCGGGAATGATTGAATATTGGCTTATTACTGCTAGTATTTTAAGTAATCACTTAATATTTTTTATGAATAATTATCAAAAAATGTCGGACAAGGAACTGTACGCGGAGTGTAAAAAGTGGGGTCTGCAAGCCTTAGAGGCAAAATACAAATTTGAAGGATTACTGCCGGAGGTAAATCGCAGGCGGCTGTACGAGCGCAGAGGATTTGAAACAATTTACGATTTCGCGCGAATACTCGGTGGACTTAGCCGTGAACAGGTTAATAGGGTGTTTAGCGTTTGCAGAAAGCTTGAAGACAAACCGGTTTTGCATAAAATGTTGATTGAAGGGCAGGTGAGCGTGAACAAACTTTGCCGTATCACCGCCATCGCGACAAAAGAAAATCAGCTTCAAATAGCCGGAGTTATAACGACCCTTTCGCAAAAAGCGCTGGAAATCAAAGTCAGGGAAATCAAACAACAAACCGTACACCCTCAAGCTGATATGTTTGAAAATGAAAATGGCTGTACTAAGCCCTGCGAGGACGTGCGCGTGTTAAATATACTCGGGTTGTTTACACTTTTGAAACAGAAAACAATTCATTGAAAAAAGCAAGAAACCTTGAGAGAACTGAAGTAGCAATACATCAATAATTCAAGGTTTCTATGCATAAAAATACTAGAA
>JBGSPQ010000020.1:0-44482 GCA_041738505.1 Candidatus Altimarinota bacterium
TGTTCATCGTCATTCCAGGGTTCGCAGACCCAATGACAATGGCCATTTAGAGCGGTTTAACCGCACTATTCAAGAAGAATGTTTGTATCGATTGCCACATTCAGTTGAAAAATATAACCAGGAACTCGAAGAATATTTAAAATATTACAACACGCAACGATTGCATCTCGGAATCAACTTAAAATCACCTCTCGCTCACCTCAAGTGTTTCCAAGCTATTGATTAGAAAACGTGCATAACACCACCCCGATGACTCAAAAGCCCCACTCCACAAAACCCGTGCACCATAACGAAGGCTTTAAATGCGAAAAATGCGGTACGGTCAACCCGCCGGCCGCCGCATCCTGCCGCAACCACTGCACCAAATGCCTCTATTCCAAACATGTGGATCAAACCGCGCCCGGCGACAGATTATCGGGATGCGGCGGGCTGATGGAACCCATATCCATCACCCAAAAAAGCGGTAAAGAAAAACAGATACTCCACCACTGCTTGAAATGCGGCAAAAAAGAGGCCAATATAACCGCTCCCGACGACGACATTGAATCAATCATCAAAGTAATGCACAGACAAAACATAGAATTTATCCCGGATCAAACCGATGCCTCCCCAAAAAGACACAAAAAAAAGTTTTAGAGAACCGTCCCGGCTGTTAAAAACGCACATCCCCGAAAACGGCAAAATAGTTCTGGGACTTTCCGGCGGCGCCGACTCGGTGTTTTTACTTAACCTGTGTTTGCAAATCCAAAAAACACATCCGTTTGCAATCATCGTCGCCCACGTTAACCACGGCATCAGAGGAAAAGAAAGCGATGACGACGCGACCTTCGCCAAAAAACTGGCGGAAAAACACTCGCTCCCTTTTCAACTTAAAAAAATCCAAAAACAACCCAAAGGCAACGGCGAAGAACAGTTCCGCAAAATAAGATACGATTTCTTTGAAAAAATCCGCGCGCAAAATAAAGCCGACCTGATCATCACCGCCCATCACCTGAACGACAACATTGAAACCGTCCTGCTCAACCTGGTGCGCGGCTGTCATCTGGACGGACTTAAGGGCATGGAGATTTTTGATCCCAAACGACACCTTCTACGCCCCCTTCTAACCGTGCCAAAAAGCGAAATTCTGCATTATCTAAAAACCCACCGCCACCCCTTCCGCACCGACTCCACGAATCAAGACACCAACTATTCCCGCAACCGTATCCGCCAAAATGTCATTCCCGAACTAAAAAAAATCAACAAAAATCTGGAAAAATCATTCCTGCAAAACATCACAAATTTCAAATCCGTGCGCGAAAACACCGACCGACATTTGGATGAGTGGATCAACTCCAATTCCGACAAAAACGGACTAAAAATCACCTCCTTTATAAACATGGACGAAACATTTCAAAAAAACATCATCTTTCAACTTTACAAAAAAACATACGGCAACCTTAACGGATTAAGCCAAAATCACGCGGAACAAATCATCAAAATCGTCTCCCAAAACCGCGCCGGCAGACAAAAAGAGTTCGGTCCGGAGTTTTTATTGGCAATTATTCGCCCAAAAATCGGCAAAAACAAATACATCCGCATCTTGAAAAAAAAGTGAAAGCAAGTACAATAAGTTTACTGTGGAAATAGCAAAATAATAAACCAACAATGCCGCCAAAAATGCAATTGAAAAACCAGAAACCGGGTTCGGGTATTATTTACCTGATCATCATCGCACTCATCTCCGCCGGATTCTTTATTATGATCAATCCCGGGGAAACCAATGTTAAAAAAATCACGTTGGATAAGTTTGTGGAGGAAACCAAATCGGGCGAAGTCGCGACCATAGAAGTGGAAGACAACCGCATAAACATAACCCTGATTGACGATACCCAACAGTACGCTTTCAAGGAGCCGGGACAAACCGTTAACGAATTGCTGAAAGAAGTCTCCCCCGAAATTCTAAATGATGTTTCCATAGAAGTTATCCCCACCGACGGACAACGTTTCTGGACGGATCTGCTTTTATCGCTTCTGCCATTCATCTTTATAGTGGGATTCTTGATTTTCATGATGAGACAGGCTCAAAACAGCACCAATCAGGCAATGTCTTTTGGCAAAAGCAAAGCCCGCATGGTGGATAAGGAAAAACAGAAAACCACATTTAAAGACGTTGCCGGAGCCGAAGAAGCCAAAGAAGAACTGATAGAGGTTGTGGACTTTTTAAAGAACCCCACCAAATATACTTCAATGGGAGCGAAAATCCCCAAAGGAGTACTTCTTGTGGGCGCGCCCGGAACCGGAAAAACCTTATTGGCAAGAGCTGTCGCCGGCGAAGCGGGAGTCCCCTTCTTTAACATTTCCGGCTCGGAATTCGTGGAAATGTTTGTGGGCGTTGGAGCAAGCAGAGTCCGCGATCTGTTCAAAAAAGCCAAACGCAACGCCCCCTGCATTGTGTTTATAGATGAAATAGACGCCGTCGGCCGCCAGAGAGGCGCCGGACTGGGAGGTGGAAACGACGAACGTGAACAAACTTTAAACCAGATCCTTACCGAAATGGACGGATTTGAACAGGACACCAATATAATAGTAATGTCCGCCACCACCCGCCCCGACGTTCTGGATCCGGCTTTGCTCCGCCCGGGCAGGTTTGACCGCAGAATAGTGGTGGACGTACCCGACATCAACGACCGTGAAGCCATTTTGAAAGTCCACTCCAGAAACAAACAACTGGCCAAAAACACCGAATTAAGAAAAATCGCCTCACAGACACCCGGTTTCACCGGCGCCGATCTGGAAAACCTGATGAACGAAGCGGCCATCCTGGCCGCCAGGCACAATCAGAAAATAATCTCTCAGGATGATCTGGAAAAATCCATAGAAAAAGTGATGCTCGGCCCCGAAAGAAAATCCCGCATCCTTTCCAAACAGGAAAAAGAAATCACCGCCTATCACGAAACCGGACACGCCGTTGTGGGACACGTTCTGCCCAACTGCGAACCCGTCCACAAAATATCTATCATATCCCGCGGCATGGCGCTGGGTGTCACCTGGTTTATGCCCGAGGAGGACAAACACCTTTATCAGCGCAGTAAGTTTGAAGATGAAATCTGCTCCCTGCTCGGCGGCTATGTAACGGAAGAAATTTTCTTTGGAGAGATGACCACCGGAGCCAGCAACGACCTGCAAAAAGCAACCAATATCGCCCGCAGTATGGTGACGGAATACGGCATGAGCAAGCTGGGCCCGGTTATCTACGGAGACAAAAATCAGGAAGTGTTTCTGGGCAGAGACTTTGGCCATGTCAGAAATTATTCCGAAGAAGTGGCCTCCGAAATAGACAGGGAAATTAAGAGATTCATTGATACGGCCTATGAGAAAACCAAAAAAGTAGTGATAGAAAACAAAGTTGCCATTGAACGCGTGGCCGCTTCGTTGATCAAGAAAGAAAACCTTAACAGAAAGGAATTTATCAAACTCTTTGACGGCGAAGAACTTATTGCCGCCACCAAAAAAACAGCTAACAAAAAATAATGACACCTCCGGCAAAAAACGCATCATTCCAAAGACGGCCCGTCTCCGCAATCAAAAGCGGCGGCCAAAACCTGCAGGAACAAACCGAAGGACAGCTTGCCTTGGACATTTACCAGACAACCCGCAACATTGTTATAGTGGCGCCCATCGCCGGAATCAAGCTGGACGACATCACCGTAACGGTCACCGAAGATGTGCTTACAATCAAAGGCAAACGCAGGCTGGAATTTGACATCCCCGAAGAGGATTATTTTACTCAGGAATGTTTCTGGGGAAATTTTTCACGCTCCATAGTACTGCCGGCGGCCGTGGACAGTACAAAAATCAACGCCAGTTTTAAAGACTGCATCCTAAAAATCTCCATCCCGAAAACAGAGACGACAAAAACCAAAGTGGTAAGAATTAAATCGGAATAATCAATTTTTTACATGACAAAAATTCGTAAAGCGGTATTCCCCGTTGCGGGATTCGGCACGCGGCTGCTCCCGGCAACCAAGGCACAACCCAAAGAAATGTTTCCGGTTGTGGACAAACCCGTCATCCAATATCTGGTGGAAGAAGCCGTAGCTTCGGGAATAGAGGAAATAATAATAGTGACCGGCAGAGGAAAAAGATCCATAGAGGACCATTTTGACCATTCCTTTGAGCTAGAACAAACCCTGTCCGAAAAAGGCAAAAAAGAACTCCTTAAACAAGTTACCGACATCGCCAAACTGGCAAAGTTTGTGTACGTAAGACAGCCCATGCAGTTGGGCGACGGCCACGCCATCCTTTGCGCCAAAGAAGTGGTGGGCGACGAACCTTTCGCCGTTCTATTCGGCGACGACATTGTGGACAACGAAAAACCGGCGCTGAAACAGCTGATTGAAGCCTACGAAAAAACCGGCTCCAGTATTATCGCGCTGGAAAAAATAGATCCGCAAGATACAGACAAATACGGTATCGTGGAACCCGACCCCTCCGGCGAAACGGAAAAATTACTGCACCTTATAAAGAGCTTTGTGGAAAAACCGGCACCCAAAGACGCCCCCTCCAACCTTGGAGTGATTGGCAAATACGTTGTCACTCCCGCAATAATCAAGGCACTGGAAAACGCCCTACCCGGCAAAGGCGGAGAAATCCGACTGATTGACGGTTTCACCGAATTAAGCAAAACGGAAAAGGTGTACGGATATGAAATACAAGGCAAACGATACGACACCGGAAACAAACTGGGACTGTTGGAAGCTTCCATAGCCTACGCGCTAAAGCGCGACGATTTGGGTCCGCAACTCAAGAAATATCTTAAGTCTCTTGTTTTGGACTGAGTTTTGGTATAGAATAGTTTGATACCAAAAATAAAAACAAACATGTCCAAAACAGAATACCAGCAGGAAGATATTCAGTTTCTGATAAAAGAAGCCGATCAGAAAAAAATGCGCGGCGAACACCAGGAAGCCATTAAAATCTGTGAAAAAATACTTTCGCAGGATTTAACCTGTACAGAAGCCTACGAAGAAATCGGCGACAACTACTTAAGCTTGCGACAGTACGAAAAGGCCGAAAAAGCCCTGAAAATGGCAATCAGAATGAACGCCAAATCCGCCAATGCCAACTATCTGTTGGGATTTGTATATTCTGCGCTGGGCCAATGGCAGAAATCAATCGGCTTTCTGGAAAAATCGGATTTGATGGAACCCAATCACCCCGAAATCCTGCGCTGTCTGGGCTGGTCCATCTTCCACGAAGGACAAAGAAAACGCGGCATCATCATTCTGGAAAGAGCGCTGACACTCGCCTCCAACGACCCGCTGATTTTAAGCGATCTGGGCGTCTGCTACCTGAACGAAAAAGAGTTTGACCGCGCGTCCTTCTTATTTAAAAAAGTTCTGGAAATAGAACCTCACAACGAAAAAGCCAAGGAATGTTTAAACGCTGTCCGCTTCTTTCAGCGCGAATTCAAAAAATTAAGGGAAAGGAAGAATTAAAGACCTTTTCCCCTTTTATTTCGGCTTCTTCCAAAACAAGTGGCTCCGTCATATTTTCGGATTCGCCTTACCGCGCCAATAGACTCCCTGATTTCATCCTTAACTCCATCCAGCTCTTCGTGACAGGTTGAAAATGGCTTTTCCGATTTCACGGATTTGACTTCGATTTTAATGGTAACCACTGGTGAACCGCCCTCATTATCCCCGGAAACATAAACACACTGCTCCCCTATCACACAACCATAGCACAGCAGCATTTCATTAACACGGCTGAACAACACTTTCGCCAGGTCTTCGGGAAGTTCACTGACCGGCTTGCTCATTTCCACAAAAAGCGATTCCGAATTCTCCCGTGAAATAAAAGAAAAACCATATTCTTTAAGTTCATTGCCGAAGGAACTGTTTTCCAACTTCTCCTTTAAACCGTCGGAATTTGTTTGAATTTCCATGTTAATAAATAAAAAAATAAGTGGAATTAAGACCTAGACCTCTATACAAACCGCAACCTTTGATACCGAATCCGTAAATCCACCTTTGCCTATCCATTTATAAGTACGTTTTACATTAACACCCTGACTCGCCGCAACCCTTTCAGCCGTGGCAATAAAATCATCAATCTCGGCCGCCGACAATTTATCAAAAGATCGCTGAACATCAAAGCAAACCTCATTTTCTTCCATTTCCGGACGAAACCGGTCACGCGAGTAAACAATGCAATTATTAACCGCCAACAACGTTTGCCCCACCTCTCCTTCAACTATGTCCTGCCTTCTCTCTTCAATGGTTTTAGGAACTTCCATTTTGTTCAAATTAAATATTTAGGGGCGGACAATAACACCGGAATTCAATATTGTAAATCACATTACTTTCAAAAAGATAATCAATTGATCACTAAAAAACTTGCATAATTTAGCTTTTTACAGCATAATCCATTCGCTCTACGGGTGAACGATCAGTGCCGCCTCAAGCGGCACAGGAAAGTCCGAGCACCAAAAGAATGGGATGATTCCTAACGGGAATGGCTAAACGGATATGAGACCTCGGTCTCAAAAACGTTAAGTACGGAAAGTGCCACAGAGACAATACTAACTGCGAATCCATCCGCGACTCACGGCCGCAAGGTCGGGGGAAACGGACCTATCGCGGTAAAAGGTGAAAAGCCCCGTCCAGCGGGGTGCTCTCCGGCAACGGAGATAACACGGCAAACCCCATCCGGTGCAAGGTGGAATGGAGAATGCGGAACAAGCTTTATTCTTTAAGCCCGCATTCGCCCACCGCGCGAGCTTTGCGGCGACGCAAAGCCAAGATAGATGATCGTGCTTTGCACTTGTGCAAAGAACAGAACTCGGCTTATGATCCTAGGAGCGAAATGAGCTTCAGCGAATGAAGCTCCCGTCCTGCGCCCCGCCTCGGCGGGGCAATAAGGCAGGACTAAAAATTAACAGCGAGCAAAGCGAGCTCCACGCGCACGAGCGAAGCGATGTGCGCCAGCTCGCAAAATATACAAATTTCATGAAACTATCCGAAATAATACTGGGACTTTTAAAAATTCCGCTGGATTTCCTTGCGGGAATCCTGGCTTTTTTACTGGCATACCAGCTCCGCACCAAAACCGATCTACTCCCCGGATTCGACCTGCCACTGGACATCGCCACCTTCCCCGAACTCAACGAATACATCAACTTCAGCGCCATAGTCATCACAGCGCTGATTATTTTACTTGCCTTAAACCGCGCCTACTCGCTTAAACGACACGTGCGCCTAAGCCGCGAAATCAGCCAGGTAATGCTGGTAACCGCCACCTGGATTATGATCATCATCGCCTACTTTTTCATCATCCGCGAATTCCCCTTCTCCCGTCTGGTACTGGGATACGCCTGGATTCTTACGGCAATTTTCATCAGCCTGGATCGTTCCATCATCAGACTGGTTGAATATATTCTGCTCAAATCCAACATCGGCAAACGCCGATTTTTGTTTATCGGATCCAACGAAGTCACGGAGGTTCTGGCCAAAGCCATGCGCAAAGATCTCAAATACAAAATTGTCGGACTTATTGACGACAGCCCCCGCGAAACGGTCAAAATAAAATATCTGGGAAAAGTAAGCGACCTGGAATCAATCATAAAAAAATACAAAATAGAAGAAATTTTGCAGACCAAATCCGATTTATCAAACGCGCAGGCCACCGTAATACGCGATTTCTGCAGAGAGCACCACATCATATACCGTTTTGTGCCGGATCTTCTGACCATCCAACAAACCAATATAGAAGTGGAGACGCTCAAAGGAATTCCCGTCATCAGCCTAAAACCCACTCCTCTGGACGGATGGGGACGCGTACTCAAACGCACTTTTGACCTTGCCGGATCCATCGCCGGAATAGTGATTCTTTCCCCCGTCATGTTAACAACGGCAATCGCCATCAAACTTGATTCCAAAGGAAATGTCTTTTTTAAATATCTTGATGACGGATCACGGGTAAAACGCGTTGGCCAGCAGGGCAAACTGTTTAACTTCTACAAATTCCGCACCATGCACCCCAACACCCACAATCTCCGCTACGACAAACTTGCCGAAAAAGACATCCGCAAAGGCTCCCCTCTCGTAAAAATCAAAGACGATCCGCGCGTCACCCGTGTCGGCAAATTCTTACGAAAAACCAGCATAGACGAACTGCCTCAATTGTTTAACGTACTTATCGGCAACATGAGCCTTGTGGGCCCGCGTCCGCACCTGCCCGAAGAAGTGGCAAAATACCAGAAACATCACAAATTCGTACTGACAATCAAACCCGGCATCACCGGACTGGCCCAAATATCCGGCCGCTCCGACCTGGATTTCGAAGAGGAAAACCAGCTGGACACTTATTACATAGAAAACTGGTCACTCTGGAAAGACATCAAAATCATCCTAAAAACCTTCGGCGTCCTTCTAAAAGATTATCAGGAGTAAGATAATCTACCGACTTTTTCCGCACGGCTCTGCGGTAGCTATCGGAGCGCGGAAGGCTCGGTCCCCGCGAAAGCGGGGCTGCCGCGCGAGATCGCAGGTTGCCGCTTGCCGCAGGAGCAAGCGGACAATCGGTACCGCAGAGCCGTGCGGGAAAAGCCCCCGTTGATAAACAACCAATTCTCCGCTAAACTGTCGGGGATATTAAATTTACTATGGTATACAAACTCATAAACAAAATCCTCGGCGACCCCAACGAGAAAGCGATAAAAAAGATTTGGCCGGTGGTTCATGAAATCAACGGGGCATATATCAAATATGAAGAACAGAACCTTTCGGACGAAGACATCAAAGCCAAAACCGAAGAGTTCAAAAAAAGGATATTCGACGGTGAACAATTGGATGAAGTCCTTCCCGAGGCTTTCGCTCTGGTAAAATACGCCTGCAAAAAACTCGTGGGAACCGAATGGGAAGTGCGCGGCAACATGAAAAAATGGGACATGGTGCCGTTTGACGTTCAGCTGATCGGGGGAATCGTATTACATGAAGGAAAAATCGCCGAGATGAAAACGGGTGAAGGAAAAACACTGGTTTGCACCATGCCCGTATATTTGAACGCGCTTACGGGAAAAGGAGTGCATGTTGTAACCGTCAACGAATACCTGGCCCACCGTGACGCCGAATGGATGGGCGGACTTTACAGATACCTTGGTTTAAGCGTGGGCATCACCGCGCACGGCCAGACTCACGAAGAAAAACAAAACGCCTACGCGCAGGACATCACTTACGGAACCAACAACGAATTCGGATTTGATTACCTTCGCGACAACATGGCGCAGTCGATGGAACACATGGTACAGCGGGATTTAAATTACGCGATTGTGGATGAGGTTGACTCCATTTTGATTGATGAAGCCAGAACTCCTTTGATTATTTCCGCACCCGCAGAGGAATCCACAAGCAAATATAAAAGATACGCTTCACTGGTAAACGGACTTCGAGATCACGAAGACTTTGAAATTGACGAGAAGATGAAAACCGCCACCCTTACGGAAAAAGGAATCGCCAACATGGAAGAAAAAATCGGCGTGGACAACATTTACACCGATGCCGGCTTTGCCGAAGTTCACCACCTGGAACAGGCGCTGAAAGCCAAAACCGTATATATAAAGGACATTGATTATGTGGTTAAAGACGGTGAAATTATGATAGTGGACGAATTCACCGGACGTTTGATGCCCGGAAGAAGATATTCCGACGGACTGCATCAGGCCATAGAAGCCAAAGAAAACGTTGAAATCAAGCGCGAAAGCAGAACTCTTGCCACCATCACCTTTCAGAATTACTTCCGCATCTTTAAAAAACTGGCCGGAATGACAGGTACCGCCATGACCGAAGCCGAAGAGTTTTTGATGATTTACGGACTGGATCCCATCTCAATTCCCACAAACCAGCCGGTAAAAAGAAATGACAACTCCGACATGATTTTCAAAAATCAGAAGGGCAAATATCTTGGCGTGGCCAAGAGAATCAAAGAAGCGCATGAAAAAGGACAGCCGGCGCTGGTAGGTACAATCTCAATAGAAAAATCCGAAGTGTTGAGCCGGTTACTGCAATTGGAAAAAGTTCCCCACTCCGTTTTGAACGCCAAACACCATGAACAGGAAGCCGAAATTGTAGCCAAAGCGGGGCAAAAGGGATCCGTTACGATTGCCACCAACATGGCGGGCCGCGGAACGGATATCAAGCTTGGGGAGGGAGTGGAGGCGATTGGCGGTCTGCTGGTTATTGGAACCGAGAGGCACGAGGCCCGCCGCATTGACAACCAGCTCCGCGGACGAAGCGGACGTCAGGGGGACAACGGGGAAAGTCAGTTTTACGTTTCCATGGAGGATGATCTGATGCGCCTTTTCGGATCGGACAGAATCAAAAACATGATGGACGCTTTAAAAGTGCCGGATGACATGCCAATTCAGAATAAAATGATTTCAAACGCCATTGAAAGCGCCCAGAAAAAAGTGGAGGGACGCAACTTTGACATAAGAAAACACCTGGTGGAATACGACGACGTAATGAACAAACACCGCGAAATCATGTACGCGCGCCGCCATAAAGTTTTGAAGAACGAAAACATCAAAAACGATATTATTTTGATGATAGAAAAAGAGGTGGAAAATATAGTATCCGCGCACACCCCGGACCGCACCCAGGGGGAACACGAAGGTTGGGATCTGGACGCGCTTGCGGAAGACATTAAAGTTTTGCACAAAGACGAAAACAGAACCATCAAAACGGAAGAACTTCACGGAATTGAAAACCGCGAAGAAATTATGGAATACGTCAAAGATTTTCTTTTCAAAGTTTATGCGGACAAAGAACAGGCGCTCACAAACCCCGACCTGATGAGAAAAATTGAAAGAGGCGTATTCCTAAACGTGATTGATACTTTGTGGATGGAACATATTGATAACATGTCTCAATTAAGGGACAGCGTGGCCTTAAAAGGATACGCCCAAAGAGATCCTTTGATTGAATACAAGGAACAGGCGTACATCATGTTCTCCACCCTGCTCAATTCCATAGACCACAACACCATTTCCACGCTGTTCAAAATCAACATCGCACAGCAAATCCCGGAAAGATTTTTGAAAGTGAGCCAACCAAAAAACATCATCACCAATACGGACGAAATCAGCAAAGTAACAAGCGGAGAACACAAATTCGCGGAACAAAGCGGATCGGCAAGCGGCAATCCCGTGGTGATAAAAGCGGGCGGAAGCACGCAACCCCAAACCCCCGAAGTCGGCAGAAACGAACCCTGCCCCTGCGGAAGCGGGAAGAAATATAAGAAGTGTCATGGTTAGGCACAAAGCAAAGCGGAGTGCCCCGCCGAGCTAAGGCGAGGCTAACCGCGAGCAAAGCGAGTACCAATAAATTATGCAAAAACAATCCCTCTCCATCCTGGAAAAAATCATGTACCCGCTCGGTGGATTTTTGATCGGCACACTACTGATGTTGACCGGACTAAAAATCACCGGCACATACTGGGGCATATTTCTTGGAATGCTGGCGGACGGAGGATTCGGCTGGTACCTGCTAACAAAATACCCCAAACAACCGGATAAAAAATTAATCGCCTACGGCATAATCGGAGCCATAATCCTAATCGCCATTGGCGGAGTGGGCATCTGGATATTCGCCAACATTTTAATGTCGGGAATTTCGGGATAGAAAATATTAAAATATGTTCAACAACGAAACAGAACTAACAAAAAATTTCCGCGACGCAAATAATTCAAAAAACCGGACACCAAAGTGGGTCGGATGGTTTCACTTAATCTATTTATTGGGATCAATTCCCGGAGCTGCAATTATCGGACATTATCTCTATTCACTTAAGATTTTTACACCGCCGGAGTGGCACCAATTACTGGATGAACAATACGTTTTTATTGTTATTATTTTTTACTTTCCAATCTTTGCGTTATTAATGACTTTACACAGATATCTAAACAAAAATTTTCTTACTAAGGAATTATTCAACGGTGAAACCGGTTACATAATTGCGTTTCAAAATGCAATTAACATTAAAGACATTCTCAAAATCAGTGCAAAAAAAATACCACCCGGGACAAAAATATTTATTTTCGCCTACAACCGACAACAGGAAGTAAAATTATCCCGAAGATACAAAACACGGTTTGACGGAAACCCCCGAAGGGAAACAAAAGCAATTTTGGCTGAAGCAAAAGCATGGGGAATAGATTTAAATCCGGATCAATACCCAATAATGAATCTGGAAAGAAAAGGGAATCCCAAAATCGGCAACATTAATCTGATTAAAACCATCGATCTGCCCCAATCTGCAACAGAAGTTCAATTAAATACATTCCTGCCGGACAGTCTTAATACAAAAATAGTGCAAAACAGGTTATTAAACCCGTCCTATGACAACAAAACACTGACGGAGTTGGTAATCAGAGTGACAGTTCACAGTAAAAACGAATGTACCGCCTCATTCGAAGTTTTTTATAACCCGATGGAAACGGCGTTTGCCGTGGAAATCTAAATTCATACTATTTCCCGTACCCCTTTGGATTGGATTTATGCCATTTCCAGGCTGTATTGATAATTGATTCCATGGAAGTGTGAACGGGTTTCCAGCCCAGGACTTTTCCGGCTTTGGATGAATCGGCAACCAGAACGGCGGGATCGCCTTCACGACGGGGCGCTTTTGTATATGGAATCGGAAAACCCGTGACTTTGCGCGCCGCCTCCACCACCTCCATCACAGAAAACCCGCTCCCGTTACCCAGATTAAAAACATCACTTTCGCCTCCGTTTAACAAATAATCCAGTGCTTTCAGATGCGCGTCCACCAAATCGGTGACATGAATATAATCACGCACGCAGGTACCGTCCTTTGTGGGATAATCCGTACCAAAAATTTTTAAACCGCCTTCAGTACCGCCCAAAACCGAACCCAAAACATTCGGAATCAAATGCGTTTCCGGCTCGTGATCCTCCCCGATTACCGCCGAATCATCAGCGCCCGCCGCGTTAAAATACCGCAAAGCCACAAACTTCACTCCAAAAAACTCATCATATTTACGAAGCAAATCTTCAAACATCAATTTGGTCATTCCATAAATATTGGTTGGATCTTTTGGATCCGTCTCCTTAATCAAATCGCTCACCGGATTGCCATAAACGGCGGCAGTGGAAGAAAAAATAATCTTCGTAACTCCCCCGTTTAAACGCACCGCCTCTAACAGATTCGCCCCGTTCAACACATTGTTGATGATAAAATCGCGGGGTTTAAGCATGGAAATCCCCACTTCCGTGGAACCCGCAAAATGCATTACCGCATCAAACTTCCTCTCCCCCATCAATAAATTCACAAATTCAAAATTCTTTAAATCCTCCATAATAAATTCTGCACGCTTGTCCAACGCCCCCTCGTGCCCCTTGCTCAAATTATCCAGCACGGTAACCGCGAAACCGTTGTCGCAAAGCGCCTTCACCGCGTGGGAACCGATATACCCGGCCCCTCCGGTAACCAGAATCTTTTTCATAAATAAAATTAATCCATATAAATTTCACGCGCCTTGGCCCCGTTCACCGGCCCGATCACGCCATTATCCTCCATCAAATCAAGAAGTCTGGCCGCCCGAGCGTAACCAACCTTCAACCTCCTCTGTAACAAAGAAGCCGAAGCCTTGTGCGATTCCAATACAATTTCCAGCGCCTGCTGATACATATCGTCGCCCGCCTCATCCTCTCCAAGTTTGCTCTGCGGAATCCCCTGCACCTTTTCACGCGCCAGACGCGGGGAAATCACATCATCCAGATAGCTCGGCGGGCTCATGATTTTAATCTGATTAGTCACCTTTTCAATTTCCTTGGAAGAAACAAAAACCCCCTGCACGCGCGTGGGCTTGCTCGCACCCGCCGCCATATACAACATATCCCCCTGTCCCAGCAGATCCTCGGCTCCGATTCCGTCGATAATTGTTCTGGAATCCACCGACGAACTGACCGCGAAAGCAATTCTCGTGGGAATGTTCGCCTTAATCAGACCGGTAATCACATCCACGGAAGGCCTTTGTGTGGCCACAATCAAATGAATCCCCACCGCCCTCGCCATCTGCGCGATGCGGCAGATCGACGCCTCCACCTCTTTGCCGGCCACCAGCATCATTTCCGCCAGCTCATCAATCACCACCACAATCTGCGGCATCTTCTGCAGTTTGTCCTCGTTATCGTCCTCACCATTGTCCGACGCCTCACTCTCCTGCAGTTTAACCGCCTCGTTATACTCTTTGATATTCTTAAATTTCTTTTCCGAAAGCAGAATGTATCTGCGGTTCATTTCCGCCACCACCCAGCGCAGCGCAATCGCAGCTTTTTCCGGATCGGTCACAACCGGCGTCAGCAGATGGGGAATTCCGTCATACACACTCAACTCCACCCTCTTCGGATCAAACATAATCATCCTCAAATCCGCCGGCGAATTCTGATACAACAACGACAACAACAACCCGTTCATAAACACGGACTTACCGGAACCCGTCGCGCCCGCCACCAGACAATGAGGCATCGCCGCAATATCATCGCAAATCGCTTTGCCCGAAACATCACGCCCCATCGGCACGCGCAAATTGGATTTGATCGCATCAAATTCTTTACTCTCCAAAAGCTCGCGCAGATGCACAATGGACCGTTGGTCGTTGGGCACTTCAATTCCCACCAGCGATTTCCCCGGAATCGGCGCCTCTATACGCACCGCTTTCGCCGCAAGAGCCAGCGCCAAATCGTTCTTCAAGGTGGTGATTTTGGAAAGCTTGATCCCCTCGTCCGGACGCAAAGTATATTGAATAACCGTGGGTCCAACATGCACTTCATGCATCTCCACCATAATCCCAAACTGCTTCAGCTTGTCGCGGATTTTCCGTGCATTTTCCTGCAAATACGCATCATCCATCGCAATGTCGGGCACCGCCGGATGCAGTAAATCCAAAGAAAACGGCTCCCATGTATATTCGTTGTCATTAGTCTGCAACGCCTCGGTCCCCTCACCTTCGGTAATCTGAATTTTCCTCTCCAACGGCTTTGTCTCATGCGAAGGCTCAAAAGTGGGCCTCTTAATTTTCAAAGTCTCCAGACTGTTATCAAAACCCAAATGTTTCATCCTTTCTCTTTGAGCCTCCTCCTCAGAAAAATCCTCCTCCTCTTCTTCTTCAAATTCCTCTTCCTCATCCACCTCTTCAACATCATCTTTCTTTCTCACGGTCTTTTTTACAATTTTGATCTGAGGCTTAAAGAAAGACAAAAAAGCACCAATGGAAATTTCAAAAGCCAGCAAAAAGCCAATCAGCAGAATCATCGCGAAAACGGCAAAAGCCCCAAGATGACCTATTCCAAGCGCCTCACGAAACACAAAATTCATCACAAAACCCACATACCCGCCATAATTGCCCGCCCGCGCCTCGCTCATCAGTGCGTCCATCGGCACATATAAATGCAAAATGCTCAAAATCGCCACCAAAAAAAAGAAAATCCCCATCAGCCGCGATAGCGAAAACTGAATCTTCCGCGCAAAAAACAACATCAAAGAAGCTCCAAGAAAAACAAACGGCAGAACCTGCGCGCCCCATCCCAGAATCGGATTTAACACACCAACCCAAAGTTCCCCCACCAGCCCGAAATTGTGATTCAGGCTTAAATACGTAAAAAACGCCAGCGAAAGATACACCACCGCCCAAATCTCCCGAACAATTGTTGATTCAACTTCAAACTTCAGATTTTTTCTTCTGGATCTGCTTTTCTTTTTTGAAGTTGACCTTCTGCGTCTGGCCATACCTTTATAATAGTACTTAAAATAATGCGAAACCGCATGTAACTATATACAAAAACCGCAAAAATGGAAACACTTAATTTCTCAAGCCTGTCAACACCCAAACCTCTAAAACCCGGGTAACAAAATTCATTGTTTGGCAATATAAAGTATTACCTTGTAATATTTTTTCTTGATTTCCGGGTAAAAAAGTATAGAATCAGAATCAAGTTGTTAAACGCACCCGTATGCTCAAGGAAAACGGAATCCAACCGGAAGAACCCGTCACAAACCATGAATACGGCTTTTCCCAAATACGTTCCTGGGCGGAACCGGTGGATGAAAACAGCGGCGTCTGGGAAAAACCCTATAACGCCATAGCAAGCGATTTTGACGGCGTGGTTACACTTTACGGACAGGAATCAGAGGAGGAAGCCGACCGCATCCGCTCTCTGATGGTGGAAAAAACACTTCTACAGGGCGCCCCACTAGCCTTCATAACCGGAAAAGACGAAGCGGAGGTAAATGAAAAAATAATTGAACCGATCAGAAAACTGATTAAAGAAACGGGACTGGAACTTCCGGCAAGCCATTTTATGGTCTATGCCAATAACGGATCCGTAGTAATAGACGCGGGGTTGGACAATCAGACAATCGAAAGAAAAGAGTTCACCTATGATGATTTGGATAAGATTTCGCAACTGCGCGTCGTGGAAATCATGATGAAGATTTATGATGTGATTACAGAAATCCGCTCAAATATACCCGAAGCATTCAAAAACACCCGCTTTAGAGAGGAAAGAACCACTGCCGGATTCAGCATCCGCCCCGAAGACCTGAAACATCCGGCTCTAAGAACCCTGTTTCTGGAACTAAAGAAACTTGCCGGCAAAGATACCGATTTAACCCGATTTGATATAGGACAGGTATTTAAACAACAGCTGGAACAAGCCGGTTTGAACGACATTCAGGTGGCGGTGACCGACGGCGCAGTGGACCTGACTCCTTCCGGAACCGGAAAAAGAAACGCATTGGAACATTTTGCCAAGAAAACTAAAACGAAAGTTGAAAACATTTTGCGCATGGGCGACAACGGCGACGGCTCGGACTATCAGCTTCTGGCCCCCAAGAAAAACGAAACTCGCGGTGGATATGCAAACACACAGCTTGACCTCCAAAAATTATCCGTACTACAATCCCAGTATGCGGACTTCGGATTACCCCGCCAGATAAACGGCAACGACTCACAATTCCGGAAAGTGATAAGACTGCTTGAAAGCACCGCCGTCGTTCCGCAAGAGGCAGCAATCCACAATTAACATCAATGACCACCCTGGACAGCATTAGAAATTTTCTCCAATCGGGAAATTTTTTCGATTATATTTCCGATACTCCGAAAATCGGGGAAAAATATCTCCGCGAATATGCCAAAGTCTCCTCGCCCTCCAACAAAAGAAACCTTGTAATAAACAACTCCTGGGAATCCGTTAACTCTTTGGGCTCCAAAAGGAAAATCATCACGGTGGATTTGGGCGGCACCAACCTGAATATTTTTGATATTACCGTAACCGGCGCGAAAAAAATTAAAATCAACAAATCCCATTCCTGCGGATTCTATAAAGACAAAGTCTATACCCCGAAAATACTTTTTGAAGACCTGCAAAAAGAACTGGATATTGTTTTAGCCACGCCGGCGGAAAGAAAATCGCTTAAAAACATTGTTTTTATCTTTAGTTACCCGATTGAACAATTGATTACCGAAGACGGTTGCATAGACGCCGTTTGCACCAAAATCGTCAAAGAGCACAAAAACGAAGGGATTGTGGGATCGCAAATTGGTACTGGTTTTCGCGACCATCTGCGCAAAAACGGCTATCCGGCAGTCTCGGTTGCCGTCACCAACGACACACCCATAAATCTGTTTTCCGCCAAAGCATATGAAATTCTTAGCGGTGAAAAACACGATTCAATCATAAATCTGATCGTCGGCACCGGATGCAACGTGGCCGCCGCCCATAAAGAAAACACGCGCCTACGCATTATCAACACCGAATTCGGCGATTTCCCCGGAGCGGACCTTTCCGTTTTTGACAAAGAATACGACAAAAAATCCACCAACAAAAATTCATACCTTAACGAAAAAATGATCTCCGGCGCCTATCAGCACGAAATTTTCAAAATCATCGTAAACGGATTGATAAAAGAAAAATTGATCAACAGTGAACTGATAAAAGGACTGGAACTGCCCATGTTGGATTCGGGCGGAGTGGAAAAACTGCTCAACGGAAGGCTCGCGGGCAAAACCAACTATGAACCGCTAAGATATATATGGAGAGAAATCGGCAGACGCGGCGGAACACTGTGCGGAATTTTCATGGCCTTACTGATGGTGGAACTGCACAAACAAAGCAAAAAACAGAAAACCAAAGCACTGGTGATGCAGACCGGGAGTGTGGTTTCCAAACCGGGACAATTCCGCGAAACCCTGTTTGATACTATAGACAGGGAACTGAAAAGGCTGGGCTACGAGGGCAAAATCAGCTGGAGTTTTCAGGAACTGCCCAATCAGGCGGCCTACGGAGCGGTCGTTTTTGATAAGTTTTCCTCCCCCGCATAAATCGCCTTCCGTAAGTAAGAATTTGGAGGCAAACCGCAATTCTGCTATTTTGTGTGAGATTTAACCTGCAAAACATATGATACGCACAAGATTCGCGCCCTCCCCCACAGGATTTCTGCATGTGGGAGGCCTCCGCACCGCTTTATACAACTACCTGTACGCCCGCAAAAACGGTGGAACTTTCGTGCTTCGCATAGAAGACACCGACCAAAAACGCTATGTGGAAGGCGCGGTTGATAGCCTGCTCAAAACCCTGCAACAAGTGGGGCTGGAATACGACGAAGGCCCGCACAAAGAAGGCAAATTCGGCCCGTATGTACAATCGGAAAGAACGGAACTGTACCGCGAGCACGCCCAAAAACTGCTGGAGGAAGGAATGGCCTACCGCTGTTTCTGCACCGCCGAAAGACTGGAGCAAATGCGCGAAAAACAAACCGCCGCCAAACAGGCGCCCATGTACGACCGCGCCTGCATGAACCTTTCCGAACAGGAAATCGCGGATAAACTGAAAGCCGGCGAACCACATGTAATCAGGCAAAAAATCCCCCACGGCAGAAAACTGCAGTTTAAAGATCTGGTGCGGGGCGTCGTAAATTTCAACACCTCCACAATTGATGATCAGGTTCTTATCAAGTCCGACAACTTTCCCACTTATCATCTGGCCAACGTGGTGGACGACCATATGATGGAAATCACCCATGTTATTCGCGGAGAAGAATGGCTTCCCTCCACGCCAAAACACATACTGCTATACGAATCATTCGGCTGGACACAGCCCGAATTCTCACACATTCCGCTTTTACTTAACAAAGACAAATCAAAACTTTCCAAGCGCCAGGGCGATGTGAGCGTGGAAAGTTATCTGGAAAAAGGATACATCAAAGAGGCCATCATCAACTTTATCGCGCTTCTGGGCTGGCATCCGGGCTCGGGCAACGAACAGGAAATGTTTTCTTTGGAGGATTTGATCCGCGAATTTTCTATTGAGAAAGTCCACAAAGCCGGCGCGATTTTCGATCTGGAAAAACTGGACTGGTTCAACTGGCGCTGGAAGAAAAAGATTTATCAAGAAAAACTTACCGCGCTGGCACACGCAACGGACCCCGAAGCCGAAATCACCTACACCCAAAAAGGCGATCCCGTTTTCAAGTTCCATCAGCAAAACAACGAAAAGATTTTCACTCAAAAAAGAGCCGAATTGCTTTTGGAAATGTGCAAACAACACCTTACCTCCCAAACAGCACCGAATGAAAAAATATTATTGGTGATGGAAGATAAAATCATCAAAGACCCCGCTTCGTTTGAAGAAGAAACTCGTTTTTTCCACCAAATAAATGATTACGATCCCGCCCTTTTCATCAACGAAAAAATGAAAGTGGACACAGAAACGGCCAAACTGGCGCTTAAAGAAGGCCTCACCGCGCTTGAAGCCATGACGGTGGAAGAATGCGCTGACATGCAAACAATCCAGGAATCACTGTTAAAAGTGGTGGAAAAACTCGGCATCAAAAACGGCCAACTGCTCTGGCCCATGCGTGTCGCCCTCTCCGGCGAACAATACTCCCCCGGCGTCTTCGAATTAATCTGGGTGCTTGGCAAAGAGGAAAGCGTAAAAAGACTTAAGGCGGGTTTGATAAAATAGATGCAGTATTTTTATGATTTTAACATCTTAACTCATAGAGAGAGTTATTATTATTCCCAAATCATGTTTGTTAAAAATATTATTGAACAAGCCAAACACGACCCCAAGGCCTTTTCTCTGCTATACGAAAAATACGTCACCCCGGTTTACCGCTACGTTGAGTTTCGCTGCAATAACAGCGCCGACGCGGAAGACATCACCGGAACAATTTGGGAAACGGTATTAAAAAATATTGGCGGCCTAAAATCCGGCCATCCGGCCGTCTTTCAAGCCTGGCTCTACAGTATAACAAAAAATACACTTAACCTGCATTATCGGGATGGGAAAAAACGGCCGGAGGTTTTAGCTGACAATATGATTGACTCGTTGCCATCCACAAACGATACCCCCCATCAGGCGTATGTAAAAAAATCAGAAAAACAACAGTTTAAAATACTTGTTAACTCACTCCCACCGCGTCAAAAAGAAATTATTCGTATGCGCCATCTGCTGGATTTGCGCAACAAAGATATTGCAAAAATAATGGATATTGATCCCAAAACCGTGGCCGCCAATTATTGCCGCGCCCTTAAATTCCTCCGAAAAACTTACAATCAATTAAATATCCAATCCAATGAATAAAAAACAATTTCTGCGCAAACTCGAAAAAAACATCAGACAAGACCCCGATCCCCTCTTTATCAAAAAACTGAAAGAAAATCTGCAACAAAAAGCACCGGTTTTCCTGGAATCTCAGGGCTCGCCATCATACCAGCCTCAATGGAAAATCGCCTTTGCCGTGTTTTCATTTCTGGCGGTTACGGGGGGAATATTTGGAATATTGACCATTACAAGTTCACTGCAGAAAGACAAAGTACTTAACATTATCGACCGCGCCTATGCCGTCTATTATGAAGAAGCCAACACCGACGGAATCCTCCATCGGAAAATCCTCTATCAAGGCCCGAACCAATTCGGCATGGACTCATATATTACCGAAAGCTGGTTATCACCGGATGAACAAAGTTTTTTAATCCTATACCGCAATCCCGAAGACGAAAGTATATTCGATGCATACATGTACAAAAAGGAGAATGGGGGAAACGAAGATTATCTTTACGGAAACATCAACAAACTTCTGGAAATCCTGAAAAAAGATGATCCAAATATGTTGGACACTTGGGAATACGATTTTACGGGCGAGCTCATGAACGTATTTCCGCCCATGATTAATAATAACATCTCAAATAAAGACCTGGCCTCCCTGATTCTTGATCTGCAGATGGTTTCGGGAATCGGAATGGGAAATATGATTAACGAAAAAAATGTTTTTTCATTTGATGTAACAAACATAATCAATGAAACGCCAAAAAAGCTTTTAACTATAACAATAGACAAAAGCGACGGATCGGTAAAAACAGTCAACCCTTTAAGCGGATCCTCGTTAACACGGGATTACGAAAATACAATTCTGGCTGATTTGCTTGCGGATATCAACACCAATCCCAATATCAACGAGATGCTTACGGATTATCGCACCGTCCACGAAGGTCAGTATCATTGTTTTGACCTTAAAGATACAGGGGATATGACTCTCAACACCGTCCTGCAGATTTCGGAGAATAATCCTTTGGTCTTTGAACTTTACGGTTCGGGAATGCCCAATGAAACTCCGGGAGAAGAAACCGAACTGCAAAATATGGAAAACAATCTCTATAACATCACTCAAGCCAAACTGCCACCGGAAGAAATTCTGGAAATTCTTGAAACATTAAAAACACAAAAGGAAGTTGATTATAAAAGGGTAAATGACAATGACGAAATTTACGACGTCTTTACCTTGGATATAATGGGCCAAACCACAAGCTACTATTTTGACGCCGATTCCTATCGCTTGAGAAAAACACAAAATATCCCCTACGAAAAAGATCCCAATGTCACGATAACCGAAGTTTATCTGGAAACCGATCTGCTCCCTTTATCGGAAGAAGACAGCATTTTTAATCCCGAAAAATACGATTTATTCAAGGACCAAAAAATGATTTCCATCTGGGAACCGCTTCCCGGCATGGAACCGGGATGCTACAACGCGTCGGACAAAAAACTGACCGAAGCTGAACAAAGCGCTCTATTCAAACAGTTATCCCCCGATACTTTGGAACAGTATGATGAATTCAAAAAATCCATCTTTGAAAACACAATACCGGAAGCAGCAAACTAAATTTATTGACGTCTCGTCTTTCCTCTCACTCCTGCATAAGCCTTCTCCACCGCCACGGTCAGATATCTTCCGAATCTTCCCATCAATATCACGATGATAAAGTAAACCGGCATCACCCCCCAGAATACCCATTCGTCGCCTTTGACGCCCAACGTCACAAACAGATACATCAGAATGTAGTTGAGAAAATAGTGGTGCCATAAATAAATCTCATAGGCGGACTCCCCCGTTTTTTGTAAAAATTTCCTTATTGAGCCGACATTCATCAGCCAGTTTGCCAATCCGTAAAAAAGAAAAAACAGACCGATCCCCAAAACCGCGTCGGAAAAAATCCAACCCCAACGGTACATCAACAAAACGTAACCGCTCAAAGAAACCGCGGCCCCAAGCCAAAAAAATCGAGCCTTTTTAAACGATTCCAGAATACTTTCATTATAAAAATACATCCACCCAAGCACCATTCCGAAAGCAAATTCAAACATCCGCGGCAAAAAGAAACTGTACAGCCTGTAACTGTGCTCCGTAGGCAGATAAACACCCATCGGCACGCTATCCAAATAAAACGCCGCGAAGTAACGATACCCGAAAGTCACAAGCCCCACCGCCAGCAAAAACTTCCACACACCAACCTTCTTCAACAACCAAAACAGCACCGGAAACAACAAATACAACTGCAGAATCAAAACAATAAACCAGTAATCACCGCTGAACTTCTGCAAAAACTCAATATCAAAAAAGATAATCGGAACAATCAAAAGTTTCCCCAAATCCCACAGATTAAAAAGCGGCCAGTCCGCGAACTGCGGAAACAACAAATTCCTGCCGTACCAAAACAAAATTCCGGCCAGAACCGAAATGTAAAAAGGAACAATAATCCGCCTTAACCGCCTCCAGTTAAACAAAATCCAGCCGTACAAAAACTGCAGGGACGCCCGCGTCCTCCCCCTCCCGTTTTTTGTAACGCCCATCGCCGCGGACAGACTTCCCCCCTTGCCGAGCAGACTCAAAGTAAGCACAAAACCGCTCACCACCAAAAAAACATTCACCGTCGCGAAGCCGTACAGAAAAAACCAGCTGAACAGATTTTTAAAAAGCGCCAAAATCCAGCCCAAAACACCCCAAATCCCGCTAACCACGCCCGCCCCCTCAAAAATCCACATTCTGTTAAGATTGGCCATAAGCCCCTCCGGCACAATAAAATACGCCCCGCCAAACCACTCCATATAATAGTGGTACAAAAAAATCCGGATAATCAAAAGCGCGCGAATCACGTCCAGAATCGGAAGATAAATTTTACCGGTAGTTTTTTCCGCGGAATCGGACATCAGTCTAAAAATAATTTTACATGATTCGTACCCCACCGTAAGCCCATCTTACCCCAAGAAGTCAAAGATGACAAAACCGCAAAAAAGTTCCTACTTGAATTTATCCACCACAACAAGCATACTGAAACCTCAAAAAACTCCCCCATGACCGCACTTTTTTTCGATCTGGACGACACCATCATCAGCCACGACGCGCCCGTCCGACCGGCATGGGAACAGACATATAAGCACTTTGCCCACAAACTCCATCCATATTCAATGGAGGAAATCACCGAAAATATATATGAACTCGCAAAAAAATACTGGTCCAACCCCGAAAATCACAAAATTGGCAGACTGAATTTATTGGAGGCCCGCCTAACAATCGTGGGAGACGCGCTTAAAAGGGTGAAAATCAATGATACAAAACTAATAAATGACATATCGGTTTTCTTTGACCAACTGCGCGAAAAACTGATCACCCCCTTCCCGGATGCGATTGAAACCCTGCAGACATTCCGCGACCGCGGCATCCAAATGGCGCTCATCACCAACGGCGCGACGGAAGTGCAATACGCCAAAATAGAAAGATTTAACCTGCGTCCGTACTTTAAAGAAATCGTGGTGGAAGGCGAATTCGGCATCGGCAAGCCCCGCCCCGAAGGATTCCTCCACGCCCTAAAATCACTCAAAGCCACGCCCGAAGAAACCTGGATGATTGGTGACAGCCTGGAATTTGATATCGCCGGAGCCAAACCGCTTGGCATCCGCACCGCCTGGAACAACTGGTCGCGCAAACCCCTGCCGCAGACCGCCCCCGCAGTACCCGACATCGAAATCAATTCCATCAAAGAACTGCTGGAAATGGAACTATAAAAAATATTTACAAATCCGCTTACGTCCTTTATAAGTTCCGTAAACATATTTTTTTAAGCATACGGCAATGGCTCTCCACAATCCCGAACCACAAGACCCTTCCGAAGAATTCCATGAAGACAGCACCGAATATATGATCCGCAGAGACAAACTTACACGGGAAGGATACTCACTTTCTTTCTCATATAGCTGCGAAATGGCGGCGGAACTTAGAGAACATCTGGAAGATACCAGGGAAAAACTGCGAAAAAACGGATACTTGGTGGTAACAGTAGCCTGCGACAAGCAGACCGCGCTTTATAGTAAACACGATTAAACGGTTAACACATGAACACACCCGGCGACAAACAATTCCCCGAAACCCCCGCGGATAAAATCCACAAGGAAGAATACGAAAACCGCGTAGTCTTTAATATTCGCGAACAAAGACTGGAGGAACTGGGCTACACCAGAGTACTTACGGTCGCATCATCATCAACGGGACAACCGTCAGCAACCGAAAAACAGATCGAAGAAGCCAGTGAAACGCTAATCCAACACGGTCGCGAAGTGGCAATCCTAACCTACGGAAAAATAACGAAACTCTACCAGCGCGCCCCCGGCTCCAGCCTGCCAACAGCCAAAGAAGATTTTGACTCCCCCGCCGGAGAAGACGCAGTAATTGCATATGCCGTCGCCTGCGTCCGCACCGGCATGAAAAAAAATTTGAATTAAAGGAGGCCAAACAAGCCAAATAATATTTCAAATTCTGTTCCCGGGAACAGAATCATAGCCTTTTTGCAGCTTCAAAAAGCCGTTTAGTATTTCTCCCCCCTGCCCGCCACCCGACCGGCGCGCAATTTCCCCTTGCATTATTTTTCATAATGTAATATATTTCTTACGTAACATATTTTTTACATCAGGGCGCGCCAAACCGACGCATCCCCCTAACCCCCCTTAACATGCTGGGAAAACCACATTGGTTCAAAAGAAGAAAATACGGCGGATGGGGCCTGTTCCCCGCCACCTGGCAGGGACTCGCCTACACTCTGGCTGTCTGCGCAATTGCAATCGCCATCCAGTTCCTGCCCCTGAACGAGCAAACCAAAATGATCGTCAACATCCTCTTCGCGATAGTGCTTGTGGCGGACGTTCTGGATATCATGCGCCGAATCCCCATGGACGAGCGTGAACGCCTGCACGAAGCCGTCGCCGAAAGAAACTCGCTTTGGGTGATCATCACAACACTCGCGGCCGGTATCATCTTTCAGGCATATATGAGCTCCACCAGCCAATCCATGCAGGTGGATCCGGTAATCATCATCGCTCTTCTAGCCGGCGTCGCCGCCAAAGCCGCCACCAACATCTACTTGGACAGAAAAAACTAAAACGCACCCCATGAACAATAAAATCGCGACCCTCCGCAAAAAAGCCGGTCTCACGCAGGAGGAACTCGCCGCCAAATGCGGAGTCACCCGCCAGACCATCATCGCGCTGGAGCAAAATCGCTACAATCCGTCACTCCAACTCGCCCACGACATCACCAAAACACTCGGCCGGAAGAGCATTGAACAGGTTTTTGAATTGGAGTAATATCAAATCACTTAACACAACGACATGCCAAAATCAGCAAAAAAAGAGGATGCCAAAGACAAACAATACGAAGAAACCTTTAAAGTAAGCGGCGAAGAACTCCTCAAAAAAGTCAAAGAAATTATCAACGAAGGCAACGTCCGCAGAATCATCATCAAAGACGGCAAAGGCAAATCAATAATAGAATTCCCGCTTACGGTAGGCGTAGTCATCACCGTACTCGTCCCCGTGCTGGCCGCCATCGGCGCCATCGCCGCACTGGTGACCGAATGCACAATCACCGTGGTGAGGGAGAAGAAATAAGGGGGGAAGCGCCTATTTAATTATAAACCCCTCCATATACGAACGAATATTTTTTCGCAGGGTATCCAGAGCTATTTTCACGTTTCCTATACCACTGGAATCTTTCATATTTAAATAAATTCGTTGATTATTTAAATCGTCCTTTCTCATATTCCCCACTGTCTCAATATTGTCTCTTTTGTTAACCTCCTCATCTATCTCATTAATCTGCCTGATTAATTCTTCACTCATTGCTGACAACCTGCGACGGTTTTCTTCATTTTGGGCCTTTCCTTCCTCCAATTCCTTCTCCAGTGCAGCTAATGCGCGACGTTCATTTTCCAAACCATAAACATATGATTCAATGGATTTTTTCGTCTCCTTCCCAACCATAAAAGCACTTGCCCTTTTCTTTGCCTTCTCTATAACCAAATCCAGATACGGAACCGACTGTTGCGATTCGTAATCATCCTCCGCCGGTTGTGATACCCCAAGCGCAAACAGCTGTGCCGCACTTTTACCGGCTTCATTATACAACCTGTCCCTCTCTCTCAACTTTCCCTCGTACCGATCCATCAAATTCTTCAATTCCTTATGCTTTTCGGAGGCAGTAAAAGCTGACTGTATTAATTCCTTAATACGTTTGTCGGCGTTCATCAATTCGTCTTCCGCGTTCCTTTGTTTCTCCTGCATTTCCCTATACTGCTTTTGCTCTTCTTCCCGCGCCTTTGCCTCATTATTCTCCTTCGCTTTCTTTTCGTTTTTCGCCGCATGGTATCGCAATGAAGCCAGCCTGTTTATGGCATCCCTGCCGCCGGTTCCGGCAATATTTTCCGTCATAGCCGGACCATCCTGCTCATTGAATGTGATAAAACCCGGCAAACGCCGGTTTACGTAATTAATCTCGTCAAAACGGATTATTCCTGCACCAAGCTGTTCGGCAATAAACGGAAACACTTCCGCTATAATGATTTTTTCCTGTTCATTCACCAATTGTTGTTTCTTCTCCGGAAGGTCCTGATAATAATCAATTTTAAAACCGTTCGGATGTATTATGGTCCTTCCGACAGCAAGACCAAGTGATTTATCAGCTTCAAATTTTGTCATCAACTCACCGAGATGATAATCAATCTGCGACATTTTAATATTTGAATTTCTGCTGTTGAAAGGAACATAATTTCGTCTTTCAATTTCATAGAAAATTTCTTCAAGTTCAATTTCAACGTCCGTATTTTTTTTCTGTGAAAACATACGCGCCAATACATTTTTCACCATCTCATTATAAGCGGAATAGGACATCACGTTATTGATCTTTGCCTGATTACTATTCTTCTCCATAGCCTTATTAACATACGTCCTCACGCGCAGATAATCCGGAGTTTTAAAAAACGCTCGCACTTTCCGTAAATTTTCCGCATCCGGTTCCAACCCTGCATACCATAGCGTCATAATTTCCTCACGTTTATCGGGTTTCATGCCAATCACTTCATTTTCATTAACGGTTTCCCCGCCAATAAAAGCTTCCGTACGCTCCCTAATGGTTTCGCCCTCGGCAAGCTGACCCCTTCCCGGCTCTTCAATAAGAGATAATGAACGCAGCGTACCCCTCATTTTTCGGGCTGTTTTTTTCTGAAGTGCCAAAACCTTCCTTCTCTCTTCCGGATTAACCGGCAATGGCACCGCCGTTTCTCCCGGCAGTTCAGCATAACGAGTATCCACGTCCGCTATCCTTTCAGACGTCTTCTCAAAATATCTGATAACAGCCTTAAAATCCGCAATCGCACGGTCAATCGCCGCAATCTGCGCGGAGGGATCTCCAATGCCCTCATAATTCCGCAAAGTTGCCGACAATTCATTTTTCTGAACCTCCAACTGACCAAGCTGCTGACTTAAACTTACCACCGCCGGATTGGTTTCGGAAAGAGCTTTCAAACTCTCCAAAGCCACCTTAAGCGGCTCCATCGCCTTATCAATCGCGGTAATCTGAACATTAACAGTATCCACATCCATCCCCTCTTTTTCCTCTTTGCGCTTTTCCAAATCCGCTTTCATAGCTTCCAGCGTCCCAATCGCCTCCAGAACCGTCTCTTTAGTATTAAAATCCTCATAAATACGATCCATTCTGGCCTTTTTGGCGACAGCCGGCTTACTTTTACCGGAAGCCGCATCATCTTTTCTCATAACCTCAAGCTCATCAACCAAATCGGTTAAAGGAGCATTCCGGTTTTCTTGTGATTGAGTATTTTCCGTCATATCAATTTTTTTAAAAATAAAGATTCAACACTACTATTTTAATACAATCTTGCCTTAATGTCAAAATAACATTGTGATTATTACAAATGCCTGGACGACAATTCTAAGCGAAAACGACCGACGGGGCAGAACTTCCCAATCGATTTCCCGCACAACCAAGCCAAATCACATTTCAAATTCTGTGCCCGGGAACAGAATCATAGCCATTTTTACATGTCAATAAGCCATTTTGAAAATCAGACGAAGATCGTCCCGCCCGCTTACCCATAAATCTCATGCCCGCCGATAGTATGCAAATTCACACCCCCATCAGAATCAAAACTAAAAATAGCCCGACAAGAATAATCAATTGAAAAAGCGTAGTAACCCTCAAAAACTCCCTTCAGCTTATGAGTCCTTAAACGCGCGTCAAAAGGATCCGCCCTTAATATATCGATCTTTTCGGCGGCCTGTTCACGTATTCTCCTTTCCAGACGCAAATAACTTTTCTTAAACCGCGGAGAATACAGAATTTTAACCATACTTACATATCATCAAGTGACTTCAGCTCCTTGCCCTTGCCGGCCGCGAATTCCTTTTCGCTCTGCCGGATCTCGCCCGCCAGTTGATCCGTGTGCCACATACGAATCAGGTGGCGCATAAACTCACTCACCGAAGCGTATCCCCCATTTTTAACCTCCTGTTTGATCATCTTGACGGTCTCACTCGGTAAAGAAATGTTAACAATCTGCCTCATACAAGTATGATATGTAATACAATTTATTACATTGTATTACAGTATGGCAAAAGTGTCAATTAAGGAAAGTCGAACCACCCCAACCCTACCACTCGCACATTAACGATTCTTAAAAATTTGCTTAAAAAAATTCTGTTCCCGGGAACAGAATCATAGCCATTTCTGCCAGTCAATAAGCCAATTTAAATTTTGGAGTCCGATCGCCCCGCCGCCGACCACCATTGTGGTGCCAATCCGTCAAGCGCCACCCGCCGCAACCGCACACCGTCTGATTTTTAAAGGTAACGAATTCGTTAGGTTTAAAATTTTCAAATTCCGTGAGCGTCAAAGACCCCGCCCTGGCGGTGGCTCACAAGTTCCGCCTGCACGCTTTCCAGATGATCGGCCAGAATACCCAAAGGAATAGTCTCCCACTCGTTTTTGGCATAAATGCAGAAAGGGGCAAGAATCCCTTCCGTTTCAACCACCAGCAGATACACCCGGTAACCGCCCGATTTGCCCTGATTCGCCCTTCCCAGCCTCATCTTATAAACTCCCCTGCCCATATGCACGGCCCGCTCTTTGGCAAAAGATTTCAGCCCTTCAATCAACTGATCCTTTACAGACCTGTCTTTTTTATTGAGCCGTCTAACCTGCCGCTTAAAATGCTTCGTTATTACAAACCTATATGTCATTCAGCTGTTCCTCCAGGGATTTATTCAATTTCCCCTTACTGTTCATCTCCGAAAGGACCCCCTTCAAAATATCCGTTGCCCTTTCAAAACGCCGCTCGACCGGAGACTTGTTGTATTTATAAAACTTAATCAGAAAACGAAAAAACTCCGTTTTATTGGAATAGCCCTCCTCTTTCATAAACTGTTTGAGTTCTTTCTCCTGCACGTCATTAAGCTTAAAAAATACAGTAGTCATAATATATATAAAATATAGTAAATCTATATATATTATATAGCATTAAAAAAATAAGAAAAGAAAATTGCACCCCAAATCTAACACCTTCACATTAACGATTTCTAAAAATTTGCTTAAAAAAAATTTACCCTCCCAATTTCCCCGACTCCGTGCTATCAATTTGACCGTGAAAAAAAACAAGCTGACAACAATCAGATACATCTTCGATAAATGGGAAAACAACGCGATCAAAAGCCGATTTGGAGGATCGTTCACCCGTTTTGAAACCGAAATCCGGAATGAACCGGACTGCCCCGAAATCTTCAAATGGATCCCTTCAATGTGGTTCGAAAGCGGCTCGGATCTTGGCGGAGGAGAGGAAGGATTGACTTTGGAAGTGACATACTGGTCAGACAAAATCACCCCCGAAGATATCGAAAAATTCTTCCACGAAAACAAAATTCACTGCCACAGAGCGACCCCTTTCAACAAATAAAATCCCCGCACAAACAAGCCAAATCACATTTCAAATTCTGTGCGCGCGCACAGAATCATAGCCTTTTTTGCCAGTCAATAAGCCATTTAAGTTTTGAGGTTCCGGTCCCGCCGCCGTCGACCACCATTATAATCCCCACCCGTCAAGCTCCCCCGCACTTTTAACCCCCCCGAATTCGAGGGGTTTAAAAGTCATAGACCGAAGCGCCCCCTCAAGCCCCCCTCACCATCATCGCCACCAGTCCGGTTATCCGCTCCTTCTCTTTGGGATGGCTCTCGGCAATCAACAAAGTCAGAGCCGTCAGCGCATCCGGGGTCAGACGCAAAACATCAAGTCTTCCGGCTTTCTTCAAAAAACGAAGAAAAGCAAACGCTCCGCACCGCTTATTCCCATCAACAAACGGATGATCCTTCACCATAAAATACAGCAACTGCGCCGCTTTCAATTCAACCCCTTCATACAAATCCTTCCCGTTTGCCGACTGCAACACATTCCCCACAATGCCCGCCACACAGCCCTTCTGCCGTTCCCTTCCAAAAAGCTCCGACACCTCTCCCCGATTAGCAAGCTCCTTTTTAAACTCACCCAAAGAATCAACCACCTCGTTAGCGGTCAATTGAACTTTTTCCTCACTCAAACCCGACAGCGGAAAAGAAGCCCGGTCAAAAGCATCCAGAGAAATCCATGTCCCGGCAAAAAAACGCACCAGCTCCAGCACACTCTGCGCATCCACATTCCCACCAACAGGCAACAGCGCCTTAACATCAGACACAGCCTTCAAAAATGCATGATAATTTTGCGCGACCCTGGAACGGTTAATAGTAAAACCTTCAACAAGATGCTCGCGCAGTACCGATGTGGCCCACTTACGGAACAAAATCGCGCGCCCGGAATTGGTCCGATAACCGACCGCAAGAATAATGTCCAGAGAATAAAAAGCAACAGGCCTATCCGAAAAAGCAACGTGCATTTTTTGCACATTGCTTTTTTCATCAACCTCACCGGATCTGACAATATTCGCAATATGTTTGGAAACAACGGACCGATCAATACGAAATATTTCCGCAATATGAGCCTGCGTCGCCCAGATATTTTGATTTTCAAAATCACCCCGCAACTCCAGCGCACCCGACTCCGTCTGATACACCGCAATCTCCTTATTCAAAACCTTTTTCATAAAATCCGGCAACGAGTAATTCCACCCCCACCCTATCCCCCGCACATTAAAGATTTCTAAAAATTTGCTTAAAAAAATTCTGTGCACGTCGAAGACCCCGCCCTGGCGGGGGGCACAGAATCATAGCCATTTTGAAACCCCTCCCCTACTACCCCTTACAAAGGGCCGATGAATCATTTCCGGATTGTAGCACATATTCATGCCTGATTTTCCTGAAAGCCTCGTTAAGCAGCCACTTCTCATCATCACGACCCCTCTTGTCGCCGAACTCACCAAAAATATTTCCGCGACCCGGAGCAATATCATAACTGCGCGTACTCCCGTCAAAACAGACCAAATCATTACCACTCACAGAAAGCTTATGACCGGTACTCACATTAGACAATGAAAACAAAATATCTCTTTCCCAACTACCAACCTCATTACCGTTAGCATCCGACAAATGAATTCTTTTCAGATCAGCATCAAAACGCAAAACCGCCCCGTTCGGACCAATGCTTTGAACAGTAACACTATCATTATATTTTTCTCTACTCACCGACGTGGAACCATCATCGGGAACCCCCCAAAACCCCCGGGTAACAGCCCCCATAACCTTCTGAAAATCATAACGCCCCTCTTCATCATAAGCCACAACAGGAATATTGGCCTTGGAACAATACAAATGATCCATAACTCTCTGATTGGGCTTCCCAAGCCCCAGGTCCACCCGCTCAATACAAGAAGCAATACCGTCCGCAGTCACATCAATCCGCGCCTGAACATCAGCCAACCGAGCCTCCCTCTCCGCCGCCGATTCACACCCCCCCACAGCCACAGCCGCCCCCAAAACCAACGGCAAAGATTTATTAAGTTTCATAAAAAAAGTTTAAAAAAAAGGACACAAACATAGCAAATCCAAAAAGCCGGTGCAATAAAAAGGTGGTGAATGGAAATCTTAGCCCTTACTATCTTCAAACACTGACTATAAAAACCGGCTCAAAACAAACCAAGCTGCTTATGCTTAATCATTTGATGCATAACACCTTCCTCTACATGAACAACATGTGAAATCATTTTTTTTACCGACAACACGAATTGATCACCATCATTTTCCATAATTAAATTGTCACCAATCATACCCACACATAACCCCGAAATCGCCATAGGCGCTACACCAGTAACATCCTGCAAAGGCAAAACTAATTTGTTTGCACCTATATAGTCTGTCGTAAAATCAATAAATTCCAAATCATCAGCTATATTAAGAGAAACACATGAACTGATATCTCGAACAATTTTTCCAATTTCCTTTTTAGCCCCTTCCAGATCATAAGCTTCATTCAACAAAGCCCTTTTTTTATTTGCAGTCATTAATTCTTTCAATCCAAACTGTTTATGAACAATACTTTCAAGTGCTCTAGCCTGATAAGCATCATTAAAAACGGCAATACGAGAAGCAACGCGTGCCCCCTGTTCACGCAAACGGGTCATACTACGCTCTTGAGACGCAATCCCAACCTTAGTGACACCCTTTCCAAAATTGGCAAGATAAACTACATGTTTTCTGTCATTATATTTCTTCTGCTGTGCACTTATATTAGCTGTATCATTATAAAAAGCCGGATTGAAACCAATTTTATTATCACAATCAGAACATACATTTCTTTTCGAATCCAAAGCCAAATGTTTTCTATCCGGACAAGTAAATGTATCAAAAGTTTCCAGATCATAATAACCTGTACAATACCTACCCTTGTAACGAACTATAGAGAAAACCTTATCTCTACAATAAAAACGAACACGTTCAACACCATCACCCCTCATCTTGTCCAAATTTAAATAGGGTCCAAGACTATCATACGAATAACTGGCTAATATATCCTTTTCAACATTATTTGACATCGCTATTTTTAAATATTTGATTCATAACAGGTAATAATTTCTTTTTCCCCTCTGCAAAAAGTTCAGTACCGGGATATTTCATCCAATCAGCTCTTTCCGGCATATTAAGCTCCTCAGCAACACATTGTCGTAAGAATTGTCTGGGTATCTTATTATCCCCGACTGGATAAACATATCCGACACCATCACTATTTTCAAAATATAAATACGGCGCTCCTTCCAAAATATCTTTTCTTACCTCACCAAGTTCAGCCAAATTATTTACCACAAATACATCTGGCAATATACGAGCAATACGTGACCTTATATCAATATCAACCGGGACAAAATGAATATGAGTATGATGACACAAATCATGCATATTTTTTTCTCTGTTCTCTTTCCAAAGACAAGTACCTGCCTTACCGTGTTCAAAAGCGATACCCGGATTACCATAAACCTTGTCATATGTCTCCCGAACCAGATCCTTCATACGTACAAGTTCCTCCGCCTCATTAGGAAAAAGCCCGGTCGCTGCAGTCCTGTGTTTTTGAGTACAAACCTGTGTATAACCTTCAATAATCTGCCCAATCGCCAAAGTAATATAAGTATGGATACCTTCAATTAAAATAAGAGGATCAAGATGATCACAGTAACTGCAAGTATCTTTTTCACCGGTAATATATGGACCAATTACTTCGGCAAACATTTGTTCATTTTTTCCCATTAGAATAATTGTTTAAAGGCTTCTGTATCAAGTGAATTACGGCCACAATTGTCGTAAAACGGCTTGTAACCATACGTCGTATAAATCGACTGCAATAATTTACCGGCACTCATAATGTAATCGGCGGAAGGCTGTTTAACCTCCGATGTAGCTAAAGGTGTCTCCGGATCAATATGTAAAACGTTTATCACAGGAACTACCCCAATATTACTGACATTGTTTAAACCTTTCTCCAAACTATCAAGCGATTCCAATCCCCCAACAAAAATCGAATATACACGTCCTTCACCTAAAACTTTTGTAGCTCTGCTAAGACCGCGATAAATCTGATCCTGACCTATAATTCTCGCTTTACCCGGACAAAATCTTTTAAATGAATCAGGTTCATAAACTTCAGTATTCATAGCGACAGAGAGATCAAAATCTGCCAACTGGTCAATCAAAGCAAGATCATTGGGAGGCGAAACTATAAGATGCAAATCGACACAACGCCCCACATGATCTATCGCCTCACGCGCAGCTTTAACAATTTTTAAATAGTGTCCAAAATTCTTATCAAGATCAATAAAATTGCCTCCATTTATCATTACCTGCCTTATATCTGTGCGTGTATCTTGCAAAGCTAATGACAATGCCTCTTTTACATGAACCGGTTTAATCACATCCACAAAATCAGTACCCTTTGACCTATTTTGAGCCACAGAACAGAAATGACACGCTTCGCCCGATCTTGCATGCGCACAATCACCATAAACAAAAATACCCAACGAATGACCACCATATAGTGTAATAACTTGCGAGACCTTTTGTCTTGTCGACATTACATAATCATAAAATTCCGGTCGCAATGAAAAATCAACATTTACCCTCTCACCATTTTCACCCATTGTGACAAAATACTTTTCTCCATCAAAATCTAAAACATTTTTTGAACTATATCGTACGCTCGCGGCAACAACCAAATCTTGGGGTTGTAATCGTAACTCTTGCGGAATAGTTCTTGATCTTAAATTAATTGGATCTTGATTACCATAGGCTCTTCGTTTTTCAAGATACGGATGCCCAAAATTATCAAGCACCGAATCAGTTAAATGCACTCCTGAAGACAATATTTGTGCCTTTGCTTTAACTTGATTGATTGACATATTTATCTATTATTAATAAGTTTCCATGGAGCTTTTCCCATTCGATCAAACACTTCACATAAAACCACACTGTCGTTCGATGATAACAAACTGCACATTTCATCCAAAAGAGGCCTCATCTCATTCAATACAGCCGAAAAATGACAATCAAGAAGCTCTTCCAAACAGCTATCCAAAACTTCAATATTACCATTCCATGTTATGGAATCAACAGTCTTACCCGTATCAACCAACTCAATCATTGACCCCAATAAACCATACGAATAAGACTTAAGCAATTTCCTATTGCTTCTGATTTTTTCAGAGACAGAATCTTGATAAACTTTTTCGAAACTCTTTAACGCATAATCAAATGCAAACAATCTATCTATCCATAATTGTGAAAATTTACTCATTTTACCAATTCGCACATCAATATAGGCTGATTCCAAACGTCCCATATTTAATATTCTTCCCTTAACCAAACCAAGTGTTGAAACCGCATTTGAATAAGGTGCCCCATCAAGACATTCCAGCGAAACCAGCTGATATGAAACCTCTCCATACACAGGCTCATTTTTATAATCAGCTTCTTCCGGATTTGCGGCAAGTGCCAATATCTCCGCAGATGAAAAATTGGATTTCTTTTTTAGAAAAACATCTCGGCGACCCAAAAACTCATAAGTAGCCTTCAATTCATCAAAATCCATCAAAGGATCAAACGTGATATAGGTTACCCTAATAGGCACACCCAAAGCAGTCAAAATTCGTAAAGCAATAACCTGTTGTTCCGGACTTATACGCTTGTTAAATCTCTGCAATACTGAAGACACACCCGATTCCACTCCAAATAAGACTCTATTAAGGCCACTTTCACAGAGTTTCTTCCATAAAGCAATTCTCTTCAAATGCCATTCCTCGTTTTTCTTAGGATCATATACCTGATCAATTCGTGAACTTGTTTCAAATTTAAAACCATTTGCATCCATAATTTTTGCAATATCATTCAATCTTTGATCTGTATTAACTTCATCCTCATAACCTATGAATTCCTCATCAACCATAAACACCTTCCTTACAATTTGCTCATCATCATGTAAAAACTCACTATAACCGGTCATTACCGCATCAATATTGGAAGAATCGGCACAAATCCATTTCCCCTTATGCTTTCTAGGACAAAAAGAACATGCAAATGAACAACCTCTACTAGTCTCCAACATCATTACTCCACTGCGTGACAACACCTCATCCAAAAGATCCAATTCAGGAACATAAAACTTGTCATATCCCAACTTCTTATTAGTATGACACACATGGCCCTCGCGATTGTAAGCAATACTATGAACATCCTTCAAATCCATCAAATCACCACGCCAAAAATCACCGATATCCACTACAGTCTGTTCTCCTGCGGCCAATGATACTATCACATTAGGAAATTCATTCAAAATTTGAGATGAATTTAAAGCAGCCAAAGAACCACCAACTAAAATAACCATATTATGCTGCTGAAGAGCTTTCAACAAATCATGCAAAAGATCATACTGCCCAAAAGTGGCAGAAAGCCCTACAATATGAGATTTATCCTTTACAATTTGTTCAATAACTTCCTCCGTTGTCGCCCCCATTTGCATATCAATAAGGTTGGCCTGTCCTTTAAAATTCTTTCTAATAGCAGCAGCCAACCCACCAAGAGCCAGTGAAAACCGAGGATAAGGAAAATTTTCGGGTTTAGCCAATTGCACTAAAGTAAATCTTGGAGTACGTAACTTTTCCACAATCTCATCACCAATTACTGCAGCCGACTGCATATCTCCGGGACTTCTAATCTGACAAACATCCCCAAATAGTTTATAAAAATCCGTCTCCTGTATAGACTTACGAACACCATGGATTTGCTGCCCCACTTCATCATGCAATATCACGACACGATTATCAAAATCGCCACCTACAACAACATCAACATCTTCGGAAACTCTGCTTTGAAAATCACTCTTTACCAAATTGGGATTATATATATTTTTTTTCATCTAAAGGCTTGATCTAGAGGGTAACCATAATTCAAAAACATAAGGATGAGATTCGTAAATATTCATCATAATTCCATAATGATTGCCGAAATCAACACCCGAATGTAAAACCGGCTGAACAACTCGATTCAAACATCTAAATGTATTTAAAGTCAAACTTGGCCTTTGCCGTGAAATATGTTTTTGCAACAACACCTCATCAAAATTAAACTTATTCTGCAGCTCATTAATGCGCTCCTGCCGTGAAACCACATAACCCGCGTGCGATATGTCTTCTCTACCGCCCAGGAGTTTGGTTTGCCAAAAAATTGAAGCTTCTTTGTCATTACGCAAATCCCAAGGAACTTCAACTCTGGAATGTACGGTTTTCCCCCTGGTTATATCGCCTACATCAAAACCCGCACCAACATATTCATATGTAACATTGGACCCTTTATGAACAATTACCATCGCACCTCCATCCACCGCATAACGGGGAATATATCTACCTACAGCCTCCACCGAAGGTGACTTCAAAACCAACAATACCGCATCCTTGCAAATTTTCCTGATTTCTTTCAGAAACGATAGAATTTCTGTCACTTCAACATCCCGTCCTCTTGGCAAATTGTTACCTTTCCCTATTGGCGCATCAGGCCGACACACAACATTGGAAAAATCCGTATCCTCCACAATCACATTAATATCATCATCCTCATCCGTCACCAAATAACCCCTTTGAGCAACGGGCAAACCGGCAGAAGCACCTTTCAACAAACCACGCACTTTTCCAAAACACATTAGTGCATCCACATCATTGCTTATTGGCGATTCATTAAAATTAAAACTATACATCTGTTTATGGTCACTCACTCTCTTTATACACAGAAACAGTATTTGTCAATACGCAGCGATCATTTCCCCGCCGCCGCCGACCATTGCCCCCCACCCATCAAGCGCCACCGTGCCCCCGCCCCTCTTCATCCGTCGTCTCCCCCTCCTCCAAAAGCTTCCCACCCAAAGGAGATACGCCATTCACACACTGACCATTTTCTTCATCAAACAAACATATCATACAGTTCCGCATTATCGCATGAATCTTGTACACGGGCGCGGCCCCCTTCTTGTCATAAACAACATTTTGACCGACCTTAAAACCCTTTTTCTCCAAAACCCTAAAATAATACAAAGCTGTTTTGCCCGAACCTACATCCGCATGACACCTAAACTGTTTAAAAGCATAAGGCTCACGCCCCTGTTCCTCCATCAATTTCTTGTATCGGCCATAAGCGAACACGTCAAATTTTTCCTTCACCCATTTCTTAATCGACTCCTCCGCCTCCCGCTCCAAATCAATCGCCTGATGCGGACAAGCCCGCATCACCCTTTCAATCCTCGCACTCATCTCCAAAACAATATCCGCACACTCCTTATCAAAGTTACTCGCCAGATCCTCCGGAACCAGCTCCCTTCCCTTCTCGCCAAGCAACTGTTCCAAATTTGTATTATCCATCGCCATATAATTTTTAAATAAATTAAACAAGAAACCCCCCCCTACCTCCCCATCTCCGCCTCCGTCTTTTCCAGCACACGATACCCCAAAGTATATAGCGTTCTTCCAACCTCGCGGTTATAAGCAACCGGATCCGGCTGTCGCGGCATCTGGCGGAAAAGATCCTGAAGTTCCAGCTGTCCGCCCTCCAGCAAACCGGTCTGCAAGGCATCTTTTTCCCGCCCGTCCTTTAAAGCCATCAAAGAAGCCAGCGGCATCATGGAATAAACCAGCTCATAGGGATCATCTTCCCGCGGAGTCGCCGAACCATAAGTAACCTGCATATGAGGATAAGTAATCTCGCTCCCGGCCATCTGCATGCCAATCCCGCAAAGTTCATGAAACATCACCGGCGGAACCTGCCCGCCCAACCGCACCTCTCCACCGCCCAGACTAACCACAATCGGCTGATTGATCCTCACCCCTTTGGTAACCATAGTCCCCGCGCGCGGAAATTTCCTGGCCAGGTAAATATGAGTGGCCTCGTGCCGTAAATAGTCATCCACCACTTTACCGGCAAGCAGCTCCTTCTCCGCGGCGCTCATTTCCCCGCCGAACATCGCCATCCTCCCAACCATTCTTTCCGTACCCGAAGCCACATTGTCTTTATAAAAAATCATTTTGGTAAAACCGGGATCACAAGTGGCGATAATCCCCCCCTCCACCGCCGTAACCTCCTTCGGCCCCATGGACTTTCCCACTTCCAGCACCGGCACGTCCGGACTGATTTCACCGTCCGAAACCTTCACAAAACGCACACCCTCAATCTTATACAAATCAAACCGCACATCGGTGGAACTAAAACTGTTAAGCTCCATAAAATACCCGGCGCGGATCAGATAACGGTTGAAAATTGGAATCAGAGCGCTCAAATTGGCATTTTGATCATTGTCCCAGGCCGCAATATCCGCGGCACAGGCGGCATTCAGCCCTTTAAGCTTGGAAGCCAGCCCCGTAATATATTCACCCAGGATGTTAAGATCCCGCATCCTGTTCCCGGTAACGCGCGGAGCCATATTCGCCTCCATATCCTTTTCCGCAATCCCCGCAAACCTTTCACTCACCCGCTTAAAATCGGCATCCTCAAGCCCGGCGGGCAGATCCGTACCGGCTTTTAGAACGGATTCAAATGCCAAGCTCCCCGCCTGCGCGACCGGCGTAAACGAAAACCGGAGCAGATTCTTAACCGGACGCAATTCCGGCACCGTAATCTTCATATCAGGCACCGCCCTCTTCGCTTCCACGGCGGGACCCTCGTCCTTCACCCCCCTATCGGGCGCCACAACCGCCACATCCGCTTCACTCGCCTTATCCTTCTTATCCCCCGTACAAACAAAAACAGAAGCCCCCACCGCCACCACAGTCGCCCAAATAGCCGGACTCATCAACGATCTCTGCAACAAAGACTTCTCCTGTGGCTTCACAACCTCCCGCCCACTTCTCCCGGAATCAAGATTCTTTTTCATGGCAAAAAATAAAGAAAATAAAACATTGGCAGGTATTTAAACAGAAAAGGTACAGATTGTCAAAGGGGGCGCATGATTTTCCGTACAATACACTTTTAATTGATGTTTGCCTTCAACGCTGTATTATTCTGGATAGATTCAGTATTTTCATTATTAACATGGCCAAAAAACACACCTCTGATACAACAAACTCAACCCCTTTTGAAAAAACCCTCTTCAAAGCCGCAGACAAACTCCGCAAGAATATTGATGCCGCCGAATACAAACACGTTGTTCTCGGCCTCATCTTCCTGAAATACATATCCGATTCATTTGAAGAGCTCCATACAAAGCTACAATCCAACGAAGGCCAATACGCCGGAGCCGACCCCGAAGACAAAGACGAATACATCGCCGAAAACGTTTTCTGGGTGCCACCAAACGCCCGCTGGACATACCTGCATGCTCAATCAAAACAACCAACCATCGGCACGGAACTGGACAATGCCATGGAATTGATTGAAAAAGAAAACGAAACACTAAAAGGCATCCTCCCAAAAGTGTACGCCAGACCTAACCTGGACAAACAATCCCTGGGCGAACTCATAGACCTGATTGGAAACATCGCCCTTGGCAACGAAGCCGCCAAATCAAAAGACATCCTTGGACGGGTTTACGAATACTTTCTGGGTGAATTCGCCAATGCCGAAGGCAAAAAGGGCGGTCAGTTCTACACCCCAAAATCCATAGTCAGAATCCTGGTGGAAATGATCGAGCCGTATCATGGCAGAATCTACGACCCATGTTGCGGTTCGGGAGGAATGTTCGTGATGAGTGAAAAATTCGTACTGGAACATCGCGGCAGACTGGATGACATAGCCATTTACGGGCAAGAAAGCAACCAAACCACCTATCGACTATCCAGAATGAACCTTGCCATCCGAGGCATTGACGGCTCGCAAATCAAGTGGAACCCCGAAGGCTCATTTTTAAAAGACGCGCACCCCGACCTCAAAGCCGATTTCATAATCGCGAACCCGCCATTTAACCAGTCCGATTGGGGGCAGGACATCCTCCGCACGGATCCCCGCTGGAAATACGGTCTTCCACCCACCAACAACGCCAACTTCGCCTGGATGCAACACATGATTTACCATCTTTCCCCTCATGGCATTCTTGGCCTTGTACTGGCCAACGGCGCACTATCCTCCAACACCTCCGGAGAAGGAGAAATCCGCAAAAATCTCATCCAGAACGACCTTGTGGACTGCATAGTGGCGCTACCTACCCAACTCTTTTACAACACCGGAATCCCCGCCTGCCTCTGGTTCCTCTCCCGCAAACGCACAGGCAACGGCGACCGCAAACGCACCGGTGAAATCCTCTTCATGGACGCCAGCGAACTCGGTCACATGGAAGACCGCACCCACCGCCTCTTCACCGATGAAGACATCGCCAAAGTTACCTCCACCTACCACGAATGGCGCAAACAAGGCGGCAAATACGAAGACATAAAAGGCTTCTGTAAAGCCGCCACCTTTGAAGAAATCCAAAAACACAACTTCGTCCTCACCCCCGGCCGCTACGTAGGTATCCCCGACGAAATCGACGACGGCATCCCCTTTGAAGACAAAATGAAAGAGCTAACAGCCCAACTCAAAGAACAAATGGAAAAAGAACAGAAAATGAACGAAGAGATCAAAAAACAGCTGAAAAACGTGGGGTTTGAGATTTAATTGCATTAACAATTTCCTTGTTCCTACTTTAATGTCTAAATAGTATTATATCATTCCTTATTGCATTTTTTTTATATATCTAGTAATATGAAAATACTTATTACGAATTCAAATAAACTAAAGTATGAGTGAAAAAAACTTCAATGCAGGCACATATAGAATACAGTTTCGCGACCAAGAGGGAGAATACCAAAGCTTTTTACCCACAAATATTAATCAACCCTTTCAATGGAATGATGTACGAATTCCGGTTCTTTTGGAAGAAGCAATAAGACTGGTCGGTGAATTAAACGCATATTCGGTTTTAGTTCCAAATGTGGATTTTTTTATTCAAATGCACGTCCGAAATGAAGCTTTAAAATCCAGCCGAATTGAAGGCACAAGAACCGAAATGGACGAAGCGATATTGCCTGAAGAGGAAATATCCCCTGAAAAACGTAACGATTGGAAAGAAGTACGGAATTATATTGACGCTCTTAATTATTCTATTCAACGTCTAAATACACTTCCAATCTCTATGCACCTTCTTAAGGAAGCGCATAAAATTTTACTTACCGATGTCAGAGGTGAAGGAAAACAACCGGGTGAAATCAGAACAACACAAAACTGGATCGGTGGTATAAATCTAAAGACTGCCGCATTTGTACCACCTCATCCCGGCAACGTGCCGGAATTACTCAAAGATCTTGAATATTTTTGGAATAATCAAAACCTAAATATTCCAAATTTAATTCATATCGCTTTGTCTCATTATCAATTTGAAACCATACATCCATTCTTAGATGGCAATGGCAGAATTGGACGTCTTCTTTTAACACTGCAACTAGTTAAAATGGGAATTCTTAAGCAACCAACACTATATCTGTCTGACTTTTTTGAACGTAACAAAGGACAATATTATGATGGACTAACATTCGTAAGAACACGAAATGACATGGATCAATGGTTGATATATTTTCTTTCAGCTGTCATTGAAACAGCAAAAAAGGGTATTGATACATTTACCCGCATCATTGATTTACGACAAAGA
This sequence comes from Candidatus Altimarinota bacterium, assembly GCA_041738505.1. Taxonomy (GTDB): domain Bacteria; phylum Patescibacteriota; class Gracilibacteria; order UBA1369; family UBA1369; genus JBGSPQ01. The sequence continues at coordinate 43,301 of JBGSPQ010000020.1, forward strand.
TATGAAAAAAAGATAATGGAGCTTGGAAGACGAGCTAAATTAGGGCACAGTCTCTTATTGAATCTCTTTTCTGATCCGGCTATCAACGTAGCAGATACTGCAAAAAAATTAGATATTGCAATTAACACTGCAAATACTTTAATTAAAAATCTTGAAAAAATGGAAATATTAAAAGAAATGACCGGTTTTTCCCGCAACAGAATTTTCCTCTTACACGAATATATTAACTTATTCAGATAAAACCATGCCCGCCAACCTAATACCACAATCCGAATTCCTGTTTTACACAAGCCCTGAAGGCGACATCAAAATTGACGTTTTTTATCAGGATGAAACAGTTTGGCTCACCCAGAAAAAAATGTCGGAACTTTTCAATGTGGAAATAAACACAATTAACTATCACCTGAAAGAAATTTTTAAAAGTGGAGAATTAAGCGAAAAATCAGTTATTCGAAAAATTCGAACAACTGCCGCAGATGGAAAATCATACGAAACACAATTCTACAGTCTCGACGCTATCATCGCCGTCGGCTATCGCGTCAACTCCGCCCGCGCCACCCAGTTCCGCATCTGGGCGACAAAAACCCTCCGCGATTACATCATAAAAGGCTTCGCCATAGACGCAGACCGCCTAAAAAACGGTTCCCACTTCGGCAAAGACTACTTTGAGGAATTATTGGAGAAAATCCGTGAAATCCGCGCCAGCGAACGTAGATTTTACCAGAAAATAACCGACATTTACGCACAGTGCAGTATAGACTACGATCCCAAAGCCACAGAAACCCAAACATTCTACAAAACAGTCCAAAACAAGCTCCACTGGGCAATCACAAAACACACCGCCGCCGAAATAATCGCAAAGCGCGCTGACGCCAAGAAAGCCCACATGGGCCTCTCAACCTGGAAGAACGCCCCCACAGGCAAAATTCTCAAACCAGATGTCTCCATAGCCAAAAACTACCTCGACGAAAAAGAACTCCGCGAACTCAACCGCGTCGTAACAATGTACCTGGACTACGCCGAACTCCAGGCCGAACGCCAAATCCCCATGAAAATGATCGACTGGATAGACAAACTGGACGCTTTCCTCAAATTCAACGAATACGACATCCTCCAAAACCCCGGCAAAGTTAACGCAAAAGTAGCCAAAAAACTCGCCGAACAGGAATATGAAAAATTCCG
>JBGSPQ010000035.1:0-13708 GCA_041738505.1 Candidatus Altimarinota bacterium
TGCCACATTCAGTTGAAAAATATAACCAGGAACTCGAAGAATATTTAAAATATTACAACACGCAACGATTGCATCTCGGAATCAACTTAAAATCACCTCTCGCTCACCTCAAGTGTTTCCAAGCTATTGATTAGAAAACGGAGCTTGCGGGGATAGGCGGGGTTGGGTTAAGGTGGGCTAAATCATCATACATGGCATAATCATGATAAAAAAATTAATTTCTTTGGCAATTTTTTTCTTTCTTTCGGGATGTTCCGGAGATGAGGGAATTACCAACCCCGCTGACAACCAAGAGCAACCGGCAAAAATACAAATATCAGCCACATTCTATCCGCTTGCCGAATTCGCGGAACATGTGGGGGGGGAGTCGGTGAAAGTTACGCAGGTCATCCCAAACGGCGCCGAGCCACATGAATACGAACCCACAGCCAAAGATATAGCCCGTATTTACAACGACGGCATTTTTTTGGTCAACGGAGCTAATCTGGACACCTGGGCGGAAAAAATCACGGAAGAACTCAGGCAACGGGATATCAGGGTGATAGTTATGGCAGATCACTTAAATCTTCTTACTTCCGGAGGGGAGGAGGATGAAGATGATGAAAATCACTCACCCATCGGCGCCGATCCGCACTTTTGGCTGGACCCGTTAAACGCGATTACGGAAGTGGAGCAGATTCGCGACGGGTTGATCGAAATTGATCCGGCCCAAAAAAGCGATTACGAAAATAACGCGCAGTCTTACATAAATGAGCTTCGCGCTCTGGATGAAGAGTACAAAATGGGGCTGGCCGCTTGCGAGCGTTCGGAAATAATCACCTCTCATTCCGCGTTCGCGTACCTCGCAGACCGCTACGGATTCACACAATACGGCATATCCGGAATCTCCCCGCAGGAGGAGCCGAGCGCCAAAAAAATCGCCGAGCTGGCTGATTTGGCCAAAGAAAAAAACATCAAATACATTTTTTTTGAAACACTGGTAAGTCCCCGTCTGGCAGAGACATTGGCCAATGAAGTCGGCGCGCAAACATTGCTTTTACACCCCATCGGCGGACTTACAAATGCGGATATTGTTGCCGGTAAAAATTATGTTACATTAATGCGTGAAAATCTGGAGAGTCTTAAAACAGCACTTGAATGCCGATAAAATGTAAAACCAAAAACACCGGCGAAAATGATAAAGAATCATCCAATATTATTGAGGTGCGTGATTTGAGTTTTCGTTTTGGCGGTGAAAATGTTTTGGAAAATATTTCTTTTAACATCAAAGAAGGTGATTATCTGGGCATCGTCGGTCCCAACGGGGCGGGTAAAACCACATTGTTAAAGATCCTTCTTGGATTGATTAAGCCGGAAAAAGGAACGGTAAAATTATTCGGGAAAAACATCGGCAAAATCATTAACCGTTCGGATATAGGATACGTTGCGCAAAAATCTGCGCAAACCGCATCGGAATTTCCGGCGACCGTGGAAGAAATAGTGGCCAGTGGACGAACGGCGCGCGCGGGCCTCTTCAAAAAATTCAACAAAGAGGACAGGGAAAAAATAGAAAAAGCCATGGAAATAACGGAAATCCACGACCTTCGCCGCAAACTGGTATCGGAACTTTCCGGCGGCCAAAAACAGCGGGTATTCATCGCGCGCGCCTTGGCGGCGGAACCCAAAATACTTTTCCTGGACGAGCCGACAGTTGCCGTGGACGTTGCCCTAAGCGAAAAATTTTACGAACTTCTCAACAAACTCAACAAAACATTCGGCATCACCATCCTGTTCGTTTCCCACGATCTGGATGTCATCGCCAGGGAAGTAAGCTCCGTCCTTTGCCTAAAGCGCACACTTGTCTGCCACGGTTCGCCAAAGGATTTCATGAACAAAGACAACCTGGAAAAACTCTACGGCCCCAAATACAAAATAATCGTACACGACCGCCATGATTCCTGAAATATTCCAATACGACTTCATGATCCGCGCATTCATAGCCGGAATAATCATTGGCGTTCTGGCGCCGGTAATCGGCACATTTCTGGTGGTGCGCCGCCTTTCGTTAATGGCCTCCACCCTTGCACACATTTCATTGCTGGGGGTCGCCATCGGCCTGCTAACGGGCGTCCAGCCGGTGCTGGCCGCCACCGCAACCTCGGTCGTATCGGCCTTCGGCATAGAAAAAATCCGCACCGGCAACAAAATCTTCGGCGAATCGGTATTGGCGTTATTCCTTTCCGGAAGCCTTGCCCTGGCCGCCGTCCTGATCAGCCTCTCCAAAGGCTTCAACCAAAATCTCTTCAGCTACCTCTTCGGCTCAATCGCCACCGTCACCCAAACCGATCTCTACCTAATCGCCGGTCTGGCCTCCGCCATCATCATCACAATTATACTGATCTACAAAGAACTGTTTCTCGTCTCCTTCGACGAAGAGCTCGCCCGCGTCAACGGCGTCCCCGCGAACACCATCAACATGGCGCTCATCATCATGGCCGCCATCACGGTCTCATTGGCCATGCAGGTCGTGGGCTCGCTCCTGATCGGCGCGCTCATGGTAATCCCCGTCATCACCGCCATCAAAATCGGCAAAAGCTTCCGGCAGATACTTTTTTATTCCGTCGGCATCTCGGTCGTCTCCGTCATTGCGGGCCTCTTCCTCTCCTACTATTTCGACCTAGCCAGCGGCGGCACCATCGTCCTCATCACAATCCTCTTTTTCATCTCCGCCTCGGTCTTCAAAAAATAACCCCCGTTGCAAAAAGCATGGGGGATTTTTTTACGAGTTGATGTGAGCAATCAAACTTTTCCAGTTTGCATCACTATATTTTTCAATTCTTTTTTCATCATTCAAGTTCGCCATGGTTTGAGTGTCTTCACCGGCAATAAAAATACGGTCAAAATTCCAACCGAATTTTCCGCTTGCCCGGGCGGCAATTTCCCCTTCAGTGGAAGCCGTAAATACAACAGGTTCTCCACCGGCTTCACAGTAAGCCAAAGCCTCGCGATAAACCGCTTTTCTGTTTTTCTCTCCCCTCATCAATTTCAATATTTGTTCAGCAGTCAGATGTCTTTCAACATAAGAGGAATAAGGCCCCGGGAATCCATTTAAAGCCTCAATAAACAAACCCGTATCCACTTTTACAACATCCGCTTCAAGCTTTCCGGATGCGTATTTGGCGGCCGTTTTTGCTATTTCCGAAATATCATCGGATTGAATTTCCACACAATCAATATTTCTCGCCTCAATAATGACCGGCGCAGACTCCAGGGCCGCCCGCGCGATGGCAATTTTTTCCTTATTGCCGGTAATAAATATCAATTTTTTGGTTGGATTGTTCATCTTTCACGAAAGCAACTTCATCGCCTGCTCCACGCTTTTGTTTTCCACCGTAATCGCGTAAATGGCGTTAGTCATTTTAACGGCTTCAGTCAGCGAATTTTGATGGATATTCCTGCCCGTCGCATTACCCGCCGCCCCGCTCACATGAATCTGATCGTAAAGCTGACTCAAAAATTTTTCGTTGTCGGTGGATGAACCACCTGCGCACACAACGCCCGTTCTGCCCGCCGCCAAAATCGCTTCTCTAAAGGCTTCCGCACTGTTTCCGTCGGACGCCTTTGGATAATTCACTTTAACAAAATCGCTTCCCAGACAGGCCGCGACGCCCGCCGCCCCCGCAATCAGATGAGGATCCCTTTCATCGCCCACTGCCTTCCCTCGCGGATAAATCCATAAAACCGTCAGCAGACCGTACTGGTGCGCCTCGTAAATCAGCCGCGCCGCCTCCCCCATCATCTCCGACTCAAACTCGCTCCCCACATAAATCGTGTAACCGACCCCCAAAATATTCAGCCCGCTGTTCTCCTTAAACTCCACAATCTGCTCAATATCCCAGAGGCCCACACTGATCGGGTCGCTAAATTCCGTCTTAACCAGATGACTTTTGGAATTCACTTTTACCAGATACGGGACCTCTTTGTAGTCCGCCCCGTACCGCGCGATCAGCCCCATCTGTGTGGCGAAAACCCCAATCTTAGCTTTGGCCGCGATCTTAAACAAATGTTCCGGATCGGCATCGTCGGGGTGATTACCCTCGCCAAAAAAATCATCATTCAGATGCTCAATTTTCTGGTCGCCCGCAAACAGCATCATCCTTCCCGAATTCCGCGTGATCGCCAGATAATTGTTCACATACGCATCGCGCGCCTCGGCCGGCACGTCCAATGGAACCAAAACATTATCCTTATTAAACATAATAATCGGGGTTAAGACACCTCCAATATATAAAAAGACCGCTTGATTCGCAATCTCATCAACCTCGGTAAAAAAACATTCACATAAACTTCTCCATCAGCGGCCTCACGTCAATATCAGAAATATCCGCGTCAACCAAAGACTCCCCGGTCCTCCCCGGATCCTGCTCCTCATACGTCGGCCGCTCCGTCTTAAAAAACAAACCGATAGGCAGTTTATCCGTCTGCCTGGCCTTTGCCATGGCTTTTTCCCAGTCCCCGGCGTCGTACCCCTTTTCATCCTCCAGCTTATAAGTGTTCTGCATAAAATACGCGTAGGTGTTGATTTTATTAAACGTCACGCACGGTTGAAAAATATCAATCAACGCGAATCCCTTGTGCTTAATCGCCCCTTCAATCAGTTTGGTCAGATGCATCACGTCTCCGGAAAATCCCCGCGCAACATAAGTCGCGCCCATCGCCAAAGCCAGCGCAATCGGATTCAGCGGCTCTTCAATGGACCCGAAAGGAGTGGAGGGAGTCTTAAAACCCTTCGCGCTTGTTGGAGTGGTCTGACCTTTGGTCAGCCCGTACACCATATTGTTCTGTACCAGATAAGTCATATCCACATTCCGGCGCATCGTGTGTATAAAATGCCCCATGCCGATTCCATAGCCGTCCCCGTCACCCCCCGCAACCACCACCGTCAATTCGGGATTGGCGAATTTCACCGCAGTCGCCGGCGGCAGAGACCGTCCGTGCAAAGTGTGCAGACCGTAAACATCCACCCAGTGCGCCATTTTGGATCCGCACCCGATTCCCGCAACCAAAACCGTCTTGTGCGGTTCAATCCCCAGATTGGCCAGCGCCTGTTTAAGCGCCGCCTGGATGCCAAAATTGCCGCATCCCGGACACCAGTCCGGTTTCGCGCAGGTATCAAAATCTTTTACGGTTAATGTCATGATTTTTTATTGATTAATGCCATAGTGCGGTCTTTAAGTTCGTGTGCCGTAAACTGACGTCCGCTATATTTCAAAATCTTGTCGTTCACAAAATAACCCGTTTTTTCGGCTATCAGCGAACACAATTGTCCCTCGCCGTTCATCTCCACTCCTATTGTCCGTTTGCATCCGCGTAAAATCTCACCCACCTCTTTGGTATGGAACGGACACATATAGGTAATCTGCAGAAGATTTGCTTTAACACCCTCCGCGGCCAGAATTTCAATCACCTCTTTCAAAGCCCCCACCGGAGAGCCCCACGCCACAAAAGTTACTTCCGCATCTTTATCACCGTATAAAACCGGCGCCGGCAGTTCACGCAATGCCCCTTCCAGTTTTTTCGCGCGTTTTTCCACCATCAGATTTCTGTTTTCCTCGGTCTCGGTCAAATCGCCCGATTCATCGTGTTCGTCCGTGGCCGCGCGATAAATCCCTCCCTTCATCCCCGGAATCGTACGCGGTGAAACCCCGTCCTCCTCAATCTTATATCTCAAAAAATTGTTATCCACCGAAAGATAATTACCCTCCGCGGACGCGCCGTTAAACCCTCTGTCGGCCGGCGTTTCCTGCTTCAGCTTCTTTAAAGCCGCTTCGCTTTTTGCGCGCAGTTCATCAATTTGTTCCTGGCTCAAAAGTTTCCCTCTTTCCACCTTCATTCCTTTCGTATCAAACATCTCCGTCGATTTCACGCTTTCCGCCATATGTTTGTCCGATAAAATAATCACCGGCAGTTGGAATTTTTCGGCAAGATTGAAAGCGTCAAAAGCCAGATAAAAATTCTCCTCAAAACTTCCGGGGGCAATCACAATCCTCGGGAATTCCCCCTGGGACGCGTGTAGCGCAAACAATAAATCCCCCTGCTCCGTGCGCGTTGGCAGACCCGTGGACGGTCCCGGCCTCTGTACATTCACGCAGACCAAAGGCACTTCCAGCATCCCCGCCATACCAAGCGCCTCAACCATCAAAGAAAATCCTCCTCCGCTCGTACCTGTCATCGCCCGCAGTCCCGTAAAACCCGCTCCCACAACCATATTCATCGCCGCGATTTCATCTTCCGTATGCTTCACAATTACTCCGTAATCTTTGGCGTGCGCCGCCATAAAATGCAGAATGGATGAACTCGGCGTCATCGGATATTCGGCAACAAATTTGCATCCCGCTTTCAGTGCGCCCATACAAATGGCGTCATTTGCCGTAATCAGCATTCTGTCGATTTTTTTATTCAGCGGTTTCAGTTTAAACCCGAAAGCATCCCCGTAATTTTTCTTCACAAAATCATAACCCGCCTTCGCCGCCGCAATATTATTAGCCACCACTTCCTCCCCTTTCTTCGCGAACATATGAGTCAGAATATCGTTCAGAATGGTCATGTCATAATCAAGCAGACCCAAAGACGCCCCGATTCCCACCGTATTCCTCGTAATATCACCCTTGCCGGACTCCAGCGCAATTTTTTTCAGCGGCACATTAAACCCCGTCACGCCCTTCGGCGCCGCAACCTCTTCTTTAAAAGCCTCCGCGTCATAAATAAATCCTCCCCCTTCAACAATCTCATTCAAATGCATATCCAGAGTCTCCTTATTCATCGCCAGCAATAAATCCAGCTTCTCTTTATGGATATGAACCTCCTTTTCCGATAGACGAATAACGTCCGAATTATGCCCCCCGCGAATCAAAGAAGGGTACTCGGCATTCCCAAAAACATGCAGTCCCGCGCGGATCCCGCACATCGCAAAAATATGGCCGGCGCTCTGAATCCCAAAACCCGCTTCGCCGCCGATCATCCAAGTAAGGTCGTTTGTTTGCATAAGAAAAATTGATTTGCCCAATCATACCACATTTAGTCGAGTGAACAAAAATTGGTCCAGATCTTTACCCCAAATCCTCCAGCAGATTTTCCAGGTCGTCCTCATGTTCAACCTCATCCGCCAGAATTGACTGAACAATGCCGTATGTAACGTCGTCTTTGTCACGGGTTAAATCAACCAGTTTCTTGTAAACGCCAATCGCACACTGTTCCCCGCGGATATTTTGCTCCACGATTTTCTTTACCGCGAAATCTGTGGGGGCCTCATACGCACAGTTTTTCAACCCCTGCCATTCGGAGGGATCCAGAACCGGAGTTCCTCCAAGCTGTAAAATTCTGTCAGCCAGTAGTCCCGCATGTCTCAGTTCGTCCGCCGCGTGTTCCGTGAGTTCCGTAACAGCTTCATCCTTTTCCAGCCCTCTCACCACTTTCGCCCCGATCCAGTATTGATAATAAGCAAGCCATTCATCAGCCAGCGCTTTATTCAAAAGTGTAAGCAGTTCCTTTACGTCAACGCCGACAATGGAAAGTCCTTTTGTTCCCATAAAAATATAATGTTAAAAATTACTAATTTCATTGCCATTATAAATTTTTATGCCGATTTGTATAGAGTCGCAAAATCTGGAAAAATTAAGCCCCTATTGGTATATTGAAACCCGGTACAATTTATTAATACTCAAACATGAAAAAAATACTCCTTGGTTTGCTTGCCGGTTTTGTTTTGGCGTCTTCCGTACCCGTTTCTTTCGCCGCTTTTGACGATGTTTACTCCTCTCACGCCAATCTTGATGCCATCACTTACGTGCAGGAACAGGGAATAGTGGACGGCTACCCGGACGGCACTTACAAACCCGATCAAAGCATCAACCGCGCCGAATTCACCAAAATAATCGTGGGTGCCGCGCTCAATTACAACTCAAACCAGGATCCCTCCGGCTACGACATTTACGCTCCGGTCGGACTCTCTTTCTCCGACATTGAAGACGGTGCCTGGTACATTCCTTACCTGCGCAAAGCCGTTGAAAACGAAATAATCAGCGGTTATCCCGACGGCACTTTCAAACCCTCCGACAACATCAATTTTGTGGAAGCTGCAAAAATACTTGTAAAAGGCTTTGATCTTGAGGTCTACTCGGACGAGGAAACCTGGTTCAGACCGTACGTGGAGGTTCTGGAAGGACAGAAAGCCATCCCCTCCACTATCAAAAGTTTTGAGCATAAAGTCACCCGCGGTGAAATGGCCGAAATGATTTACCGGCTTAAAGAGAACGTTATGGACAAAGCGTCGTTAACCTACGAAGACCTTGCCGGATGCGAAGAAACCTGCGCCGCCCCCGATTATTCCTCTTATCTGGAATGGGTTTTGCCCGATGCCGCCTTTGCGGAACCATACGGAAAGGACTGCGTGGGAGTGATGGCTTCCTGGACATTCGGAGGCGACCTTTTAAGCACGCTCATCGCGGATCCCGATACAAGATCACGAATGGATCTGGAACTCTACACGCCGGTATACCTGGTCAATTTGGAAGCAACGATTGTGGAACAAACACATAGTCTTTGGGATAAGGATTTTTACGCTCATTATGTTTGCAATCTGGGTCCCTCCGGCGATATCGCCGCGGGGTATCTATTTCCCAGAGGGCAGTCGGCGACGGAAGGAGCGGATGAATTTGAAATAACGGGCAATCTTTCTTTTGACGACATGGTGGTGGTTTCCGTGCACGGGGATGACGTGGATTTCTATGATGATTTACAAATGACCGGCGGCACCGCCACCGGCGCCGAGCCCCCAATCTGCACCGCCGATGCGATCATGAACGGATTCACATGGAGCTGTTTTTTGAGTCTGCATGTGGACGATGAAGATGGTGTGGACGGATCAAATATGAGATATACAAATATCCTTTTTGACGGCAGTGCGCCCTTTACCTGGGAGGATGTGGAATACAACCAATAGTGATAATGTAATTCCCGGCAGTGAAACAAATTAATATAGGTATCATTAAAAATTCATCCATGAAAAAACTTATCATTATCCCCGTCCTTTCTTTATTGATTTTTTCGGCCTGCGGACAAACCGTTGAAATCAACAATTCCGATACGCAGACACCCTCCGTCAACGATAATGCGCAGACTCCGGACAAGGAGACCGATACATCCGTTCCACCCGAACAGCCCGTTCTAACGCCGGAACAGCCCGTTCTAACGCCGGAACAGGCAGGCGACAACGACTTTCTAAGAGCAAACGGAATAGAAATTTTTGTGGCATCACCTTTATCGGGAGACACCATTTCCAGCCCCGTCATTGTAAAGGGCAAAGCCCTCGGCAACTGGTTTTTTGAAGGAGTTTTACCGGTAAGTCTGGAAGACGAGCGAGGCAATCTGCTTTCCGCGGCACCCGCCCGCGCCCTGAGCGACTGGATGACAGAAGACTACGTGGAATTTGAAGCCACTTTAAGTTTTGACCTCGTGGATAATCAAGCCGCCACCATCACAATCAAAAATGACAATCCCTCCGGTCTCCCCGAAAACTCAAAAGAATACAAAGTTCCGGTTAAACTTGTTCCGGCAACAGCAATGCAGAATGAAACGGAAACCAGCGCTCTTTCAACAATTAATATATATTTCCCCAACACCACTCTCGATCCGGAAATGATGGATTGCGGAAAAGTATTCGCTGTTGAACGCAGTATCCCCAAAGTGGAAGGTATAGCACTCGCCGCCCTCAACGAAATGCTCAAAGGTCCGTCCGAAAGCGAAAAAACGGAAGGCTACTTCTCCAGCATCAACGACGGTGTCACCGTTAACAGGCTTAAAATAGAAGACGGCACCGCTTACGCGGACTTCAGCGTCCGTCTTGGGGAAAACGTTGGAGGGTCCTGCAAAGTCGGATCCATCCGCGCCCAGATAGAAGACACCCTCAAGCAATTCGACTCCGTACAAAACGTGGTCATTTCAATTGACGGCAACAGCGAAGAGATTCTCCAGCCGTAAGCTGCTAAAATCGCTTGTTGTTTGGCAGAGGGAATGTATAATCCCTCCCTTTGTTAGTGCACAATGAAAAACGGACCGACACATCTGCAGGAGGTGCTCCATGAAGCGTTGCTGACCCGTGACATGAGCACGGTATCACGACTATTCGCGGAAACCGGAGTTAATTTCTGGAAAGAGATATCCGAACGCTGTTTCAGCGCTGTGTCCTCGGGTGGTGATTTCACGGTTTTGGACCTGGGGTGCGGATCGGGCACCTGCATTGAAGAAATAATCAGAAATCTGAAAATAATTTACAACGATTATCAGGAAAGAATTGTCGCTTTGGGAGTGGATCAATCAATTTTGGACGATAAAATCCCGGCAAGAATTCGCTCGCTCACCAAAAGGCCCCGGGTATTAAACTTTGGTGACGATCGGGAACAAAAACCCATGATAGATTGTAGATTACACACCAAATTTATCGAGGGCGATGCCTGCAATTTGCCCATCACGGATTCATCGGTGGATTTTGGATATTCGGTGGGAACACTGATTTATATCGGGGATACTCTCAAGTGTCTTGAGGAAATGTACCGCGTTCTCAAGCCCGGAGGGATTTTCATAAATGACATATGCGCCAAGGAAATAACGATTGATCCGCCATTTTTACAAATCCTTAATGATACCCCCGGAGCAAAACAAATCTTTGAATATCGGCAGTCGCCATACGATCCCCGCACCGGAACCGTAATATGCAATAAGCCCGCGGAACCGGAGGAATTTCAATTTCCCTACAGTCTTAAAGGTGTTTTTACAAGGGAAGAGGCTTTTCGCGAAACCTTAAACGATCATCGCGATCATTACCGAAACGCCGTGTACGAACTTATTGAGGGGAAGTAATCGGAAAATCGCTCCATCAACCCGGATCAATTTGCCAGTATATACTTTCCTGAGAATGATCATGCCACTCGTCTTGTTTTTTCCAACACGCGAAGTCTTTGCTCGTGTTCAATCACTTTATCATCCAGATAAAGCATCTGTCTGCTTGTTAGAATTCTCTCTTCCCTCATGTCCCTCAGCTCGGTCATCGCTTCATCCATCCACTCCATAAATTTGGCATGATCCGCCTTTGTGTACATGATTGATTCAAGCCTTTTTATTTCCGCAAAAAACACGTCTTTAGTGACAAACGTTTCCGCAAAAAGATCCAACCTCGCCTCGATTTTCTCAAACCGCCGGTCGATTCCCTCAAACCTCTGATCAATTTTTTCAAACCTCTGATCAATACCGATAAAATTTTGATCATGCCCGTCAAACCTTGCGGCATTCTCTGCTCTTGCCGCCCTGAATTCACGAATTGTAACCGGGCCGTCCAAATCTACTTTCATATTTTTCATTTTTTTGGGGTTAAATATTAATCTCACCCCCAATCATTAGCAATTAATTATTAACGATTTCTAAAAATATGCTTAAATTTTGCCAAATAATTCTGTTCACAGGATTCAAACATACGGTAAAATAAACTTATGTTATCCAGGATTACTAAAACGGTTATTATTTCGGTCGCTTGTCTGGGGATTGCTTACGCGGCTTATTTTATCAACGATTATTTCGCGTTGGGGATTTTTAGCAAGCCGGTTTCATATGAAAGAATGGTGCTGGACGAAGACACGGGGGAACTTGTTCCTTCTTTTTCAGAGGAGGATTTAAGCACGGAGTCATCAACGGAAACAGAGGAAAATTTGTCCGGATCAACCGCGGAGTTGTTGGAAAAAGTTGAATACAAAGTGGAAATTTTCGCGGAAGATTTGGTTGTGCCGTGGAGCATCATCTTTACTTCACCCGAAAAATTACTGGTTACCGAAAGAGACGGCCGGCTCCGCGTCATCCAAAACGGTGAACTCTCCCCCGCGCCCTACCACACGTTCACAGAAGTCGTCGCCAAAGACGAAGCCGGCCTTATGGGCTCAGTGCTCGATCCCGCTTACCCGGAAAACGGATACATATATTTCTGCTTAACATACGAAAAAAACGGGAAAACAATCAACAAAATAGACAGATATAAAGACACCGGCACCGGCCTGGCGGAGCCGGTGACCATCCTGGACGACATGCCTTCGGCGCGCTACCACGCCGGCTGCAGAATCAAAATCGGACCCGACAACAAACTGTATATAACCACAGGCGACGCCACCGAAAAAAGCCTCGCCCAGGAAGCCGACTCTCCGGCGGGCAAAATTTTGCGCGTCAATTTGGACGGCACAGTACCCCAAGACAACCCCTTTCCCGGTTCACCCGTATATTCGCTGGGGCACAGAAATCCCCAGGGGCTTGACTTCCACCCTATTAGCGGGCTTCTATACGCCACCGAACACGGTCCATCCATCATAGACGGGCCGGCCGGCGGAGACGAAATCAACCTCATTCTACCCGGCCAAAACTACGGATGGCCGCTGGTTTCACATGAAAATCGTGCCGCCGGATTAATTGATCCGCTAATGGTATATACACCGGCTGTCGCTCCTGCAGGTGCGATGTTCTACAGTGGCACAGTCTTCCCTCAATTCAAAAACAACTACTTCTTCGGATTATTAAAAGGCGAAGGAATCATCCGCATGGTTTTTTCGGAGCAAGACCCCAAACAAATCATCCTCACGGAAAAGCTGTCCGGCATAGACGTGGGACGGGTCAGAGACATCACGGAAGGCCCCGACGGTTATATCTACTTCACCACCAGCAACCGAGACGGCCGCGGCGCGGCCGCACCCGGCGACGACAAAATCCTCCGCCTCGTACCAAAATCCACTCCTTAATAATAGCTTTACATCCGCGCCCCCAAACATTTAATATAACCCATTAAATATTTAACCTAATAATCCATGAAAAAAATAATCGGACTATCCTATGTAATAACAATGCTCATATTTGCGGGATGCGCCACCGCGGAACCCCCGGCGGAACTAACCGACACCTCAACGCCGGTATCCGAAACACAAACCCCGGAAACAACTACTCCCGAAACGAAAACCCCCGAAACGCAGGTAAAAACATTTGAAATTTCCGGCACAAATTATGCCTTCTCTGAAACCGAAATCACCGTCAACAAAGGCGATACGGTAAAAATTATTTTCACCAGCGAGGATGGTTTTCACGACTGGGTGGTTGACGAATTCAACGCGGCCACCGAACAGATACAATCGCCCGCCGTCAGCGAAGTCACTTTCGTCGCGGACAAAGTGGGTACATTTGAATATTACTGTAGTGTGGGAAATCACAGAGAAATGGGCATGGTTGGCAGCCTGATAGTCAACGAACCGCCGGAAGCGGATCATCTGGGATGCCAGGAGGGCGAAGTGGACGAGAACGGCAAATGCGTTGTGGCAAAGGAAAACAACCGCGCTCTTTTTGAAAAAGACGTGGACACCCTTGTGCAAAGCACCTCCGTTGATACCGCGGAGCTGAAAGGACTTTTTGTTACACCAAAAATCGCGGGAGACTACCCCGGCATAGTCATGATTCACGAATGGTGGGGGCTCAACGACAACATAAAATACATGGCAAAACTGCTTGCCCGTTTTCTAATCAATAGCTTGGAAACACTTGAGGTGAGCGAGAGGTGATTTTAAGTTGATTCCGAGATGCAATCGTTGCGTGTTGTAATATTTTAAATATTCTTCGAGTTCCTGGTTATATTTTTCAACTGAATGTGGCA
>JBGSPQ010000036.1:0-38503 GCA_041738505.1 Candidatus Altimarinota bacterium
ATGTTAAATATTATAATCATGTAAGACTCCATTCTGCGCTTAAAATAGACAAAACTTCTTACACTCCTTGCCAAAGACTAAAAAGGTTTCTTGATGCAGAAGTGTAAACAACCCGTTGATTTTTTACACGCGCACAGAATCTGGAAACACAAAAAGTTTACCTTTACGGAATTAGGATTAAACAATGTTGAGCGTTGTCACTTCTTTGAAACTTGTGCGATCTTCTCCGAATTGATGAAGTCCTCCAGGTTGACCTCCATAATATCAATATTAACAAGGCGCCCGTCCTTATCGTAATCCAGTACGGCATTATCTATAATGTCACTGTCCACGCTTTTATTCCGCCTGAACCTGATGCTAAGGATTTTTACTTCCGGATTGTATTGGATTTTTAGCATGTTTACAGATATTTATTTACTTTTGAAGTGTCTATCACCGTAATTATTTTATAGGTATCAATGGCAAATGTATACACCACAATCAACAAATGGCCGTTGGGCCTGATTCGCATAGACATCTGCGTCGCCCCTTTTCTTACTGTTTTCTTTGGAGACAGAATCGTGTCATAAACCTCATTCTTGGTTATTTCACGCTCCTTCATCCTTTCCAGGGAGTGCATGCTGTAAATGATCTCCATTTTTATTTGATTGATTATTTATTGGCGAATTTGCCACATCCGCTCAAAAAAATACCCCCCGCGCATTAACGATTTCTAAATAATCGCTTAAATATTTCTCAAACATATTGCCAAAGTGGTATGATTGCGGTCGAACAGCTAAACACCTTAAAGGTAACCTTTAGGGTGGTCTGATTACACAATGACACCAAACCTTGTCAAAACCCGCCAGCTCCCCCACAACCTTCGCATCATCCGCGAGTTGGTCATCGCCGAGTTCAAGCTCCGATACCAGAATACCTTTCTGGGCTATTTTTGGACGCTTATAAAGCCGTTGATGCTGTTTGGGGTAATCTACCTGGTCTTTAGCGTTTTCATGCGTTATCCGGTCGAAAATTACGCCATATACCTTTTGCTCGGAGTGCTCATTTGGAACTTTTTTTCCGAGGCCACGCTCATTGGCATGGATACCTTCATCAACAAGCGCGAAATCGTCACCAAAATATATTTTCCGCGGTCGGCGTTGATTTTCGCGTCTGTCATTTCCAGCCTGATTACGCTGGTTTTGAACATGATAATTTTCTTTGTTTTTCTGGCCGCGGCCGGTGTTCAGCCCGGGTGGGAGGCGCTGTTTTTTCTGATTTATCTGGTTGAAATGTTTTTGATCGCGGCGGGCGTTACTTTTTTTCTCTCCGCGCTGTACATTCACTTTCGCGACCTCAAGCACATTTGGGAAATCGCCCTGCAGGCGGGATTCTGGCTTACCCCCATCATCTATCCCATCACGATCGTGCCTTTTGAATATCACAGTCTGATTTTTTTGAACCCCTGGGCCCGCGTGATTGAATACTCCCGCGATATCTTCATTCGCCATCACGTCCCCAGCCTTTATTTAAATGCGATTCTGGCTTTGGCCGCCGTGGCCATTTATACAATCGGCTGGGCGTTCTTTAAAACCCAGGAGCGAAAAATCGCCGAGAAGTTGTGAGGTTGGACGGTAGAATTAATAGATGGAATGTGTACCAATACTCAAAAAAACAATATTGCCCTTTTCATCAATTCCAAAAATAATACGATAATAATAATCAACAGTAATACTCCAACAACCGTCCAGTTTGCCTTTTAGTTTATGCAATCTTAACGATGGATGAAAGGGGTTGTCGCGCAATAACGCTTCCGCTTTGACCGCTTTTTGCTTGATTGCGCGGGGCAAAGCGACAAACTGGCTTTTAAATTTCGTACTGAAATATATATTTTTTACAATCATCTAAGTCAAATCTTTTAGGCTTTTTAGTAGTTTGGTTTTGCCCGCCTTATGTTCGCGCATGCCCTCTTTGACGATCGCCACCAGTTCATCCTCGCTGATCATCTGCTTTTCCATTTCCAGCACTGAAACCACATAGGCGCTGACCGTTTTACCGGCCTTTTTAGCCCTTCTTTCAAGATCTTTCTTTTTGTCTTCTGGTATTGAGATGGTTAACACGGATCGCATGGTTATAAATTATGGATACTGTATTACAATTGTATGACAATATCCGGAAGACTGCAATGTCATATTACAGCTCATTCCTTATCGATTTATTAAATATTCATGAAAAAAACATAAATAATTTGCTCTCGAAAAAATAATACCCTATAATAGTTACACAACATAAGTTATGTAACATGGGTTTAAAAACTGTGCAGAGGGTGACTTTTTCGCTTCCCATAGTGACTGTGCGGAAGCTGGAGGCTTCCGTGCCCAAAAATAAAAGAAGTAAATTTCTGGCCGAGCTGATAGAAAAAAATCTGCCCGGGAATGAACTGGTGACGCTGGAGGATATTGATCGGATTTGGGACGAACTGGCCGACAGCGCTCCCAATAAAACAAATAAAACGGCCGTGCAACTGGTTCGTGAGGACAGGGAATCTCATTAAACTTTTATGGAAATTTTGGTTCTGGACACATCGGTTTTGGTGAAACCTCTTCTAAAGGAGTCGGGTGCCGACAAGGTGAAAAAAATCCTTTTTAAAAAGGATACTTTTAGGGTGTCGGTTCTGGTCCCGGAATTATTCAAGTACGAATTTCTAAATACTGTCACCCGTCAGAAAAACGCGCTGACAGCCAAAAAAGCATATAATCTACTCACGGCGAAACAGTTCAGTTTGATTCCGATTGAACATGATCTGATGGACGCCACGTCCAGGCTGATGCAAAAACATCCGGGGATCTCTTTTTACGACGCTTCCTATCACGCTCTGGCAATCGCATATGACGCCACTTTTGTAACCTCCGACAAAAAATATTACGAACTTGTGAAAAAAGAGGGTAATATCAAACTGCTGGATGATTTAAAAATCTGATATACTCGGCTTCCGGCATTTAAGAAATTTCCATGCCAAATGCGATTCGGGTTAACGGGGTAAGCAAGCGGTTTGTGCTCCCGCACGAGAAAAGGGACACTTTAAAGGAGAGTGTGATCCATTTTTTGCGCAGGCGGACTTATGAGCAATTTAGCGCTCTGGATGGGGTTAATCTGGATATCGCCAAGGGGGATTTTATCGGGATTGTGGGGAAGAACGGCTCGGGCAAGAGCACTCTTTTAAAGATTATTGCCGGGATTTATCGCGCCGGGGACGGGGAGGTGCACGTGGATGGTAGTGTGGCGCCCTTTCTGGAGTTGGGGATTGGGTTTCAGCAGGAGCTGACCGCCCGCGAAAACATTTTTATTAACGGAACTCTGCTGGGCATGACGCGCAAAGAGATTGTGGGGAAATTTGATAGGATTGTGTCTTTTGCCGAGGTGGAAAATTTTCTGGATTTGAAGATTAAGAATTTTTCTTCGGGGATGAGGGCTCGGCTGGCTTTTGCCATCGCCAAAGAGGCCGACGCCGACATTTATCTGTGCGACGAGGTGCTGGCGGTGGGGGACGCGGCTTTTCAGACCAAGTGTATTGAGGTCTTTAAAAAATGGCATGAGGAAGGGAAAACCATTGTTCTGGTCACCCACGACAGCGGACGGGTGAGGGAGCTTTGCAACCGCGCGGTGGTGCTGGAAAACGGCCGGCTGGTGTTTGATGGAACGGCGGGGGACGCGGTTGACGAGTACGAACGGAGATTGTAAAACGACGCACCATCTTTATGGTGTTTGAGTCGGACAATAAAATTGCCAAAAAAGCAAGTAGACGGGGGGTTGAAAAAATGTTATCCATTTTAACCTGGATAGTGAATGAAGCAGGTGAGGCCGATCAGCCCGATTTGACCATATTTACAGTGATAGAAAAACAAGACAAAAACTTGCTGCCACCGGATCTGTTTTCCAGAAACACGGTGATTTCACATCTTGCGGGAATGATTTTTCCCGAAGCCGGCATCAAGGTTCTTGATGTTGGAGGAAGGGGTGCCAGACTCAACTGGTTCATGCCCGAATCGGCCAATTATACGATTCTGGATTTAGCACCCAAGGCCGAAGACGAGGAGTGCGAGTATCGGCAGGGAGATGTTCAGAAAATCCCTTTTTCCGATCGGAATTTTGATCTGGTGGTTTCCACCGATATGTTGGAGCATGTGGATAAGCCTTTTCGTGCTCCCGCCATCCGCGAGATGCTACGCGTTAGCAAAAATCATCTTATTTTGGGTGTCCCCTGCGGCAACGGGTTGATCACCAAAGCGGAGGAAATCATCAACAGGCAATACCGCGAGGTGTCAGGGCATGAGCATCCTTTTTTGAACGAGCATCTTTTTTACGGACTGCCCGGAGAGGAAAAAATCGAGGAAATTTTAAACCGCGAGGGGGTGAAATTCTTTAAAGTTAAAGAGGGCAATCTGATGAGTTGGTACATCAATCAACTATATACCGGGGTTTTGAACGGGCAGGATATGGAAAACTCCCGCTATGAGTTTTATAAATTTTTCAACGACAATCTTTTTGAACTGGGGAATTTAAGGACTCCCACTTACAGAACCATTTTCGTGATTGCAAAAGAGGGGGAACTGCCGGAACAGGCGGTTATTGAAGATCTGAACGCGAAGCACGTTTGGAATCCGGAAAAATTTATGGATCTTTTGGAAAAAGCTTTCGCCGATATCCGACTGACGATTGAGGAAAAGATGAAACATCTTCAATTGGTGGAAAGCACTTACACAGCCGAAAAAGGTCAGTTTGAGGCTCTGCAGGGCGCACTGAATGACCTGCGAAAGGAGTACGAGGACATTCACGCCAGAAGCGAGCGAAACGTGCGCGCATTGGTTGAAAAGGACGCGAGAATCACGGAGCTGGAAGTGATTCTTACAAAAGCAAAGGAGAGTCTGAACGGCTTTAGGGAGGCCGTAAAAGAAGCCCGCGCTGTTTTACAGGAAAAGGAGCAGGCGATAAATCTGTTTAGAAAAGCGGTCGCGGAAAAAGATGAAATCATTGTGGAATTCAGGGAGAACGAAAAGAGAATACTGGAACTTTTGAACAGGGAGATTCTGATTAATCAAAAAAATACGGCGGACCTAAGCGAGAAAGAGGGGATTATATTTGGTTTGAAAAACCGCTTGGAGGAAAGCGGGAACCTGAATCTTGAAAAAGATAACGTGATTTCCGCGCGCGAGAACGAACTTGTCGCCCTGCGCGGTGACCTGGAGAATCATCAAAAAGCGCTGAGGGAAGTGATAAATTCAAGGGCCTGGAAAACGGTGATGAGGTATTCGCGGGTCAAAACAAAATTCGCCGGAATCGGAGGAGCGGTGGCGGGTGCGGGAAAAACGGCCGTGAAAGGCTGGAAAATTCTTACCAAACTGGGGCCGGCTACATTTATTAAAAGGCTGGCCGGGAAGATCAAAAAAAATCCCGTGCCGGAAAAAGGGCTGACCGCCTACGATGTTTACATCGAGAAAAACGAAAACGATTACCGCGGCAGAGGGGGGGCGATTAAGGACATTGAAAACTATATCTACAAGCCGGTGATCAGCGTGGTTATGCCGGTTTTTAACGTGGAGGAAAAATGGCTTAGGAAAGCGATAGAATCTGTTCGAAAACAGTGGTATCCGCGCTGGGAGCTGTGCGTCTGCAACGACGCGTCCACGGATGAAAAACTGAAAGATGTTTTGAATTATTATGTAAGGCTGGATAACCGGATTAAGATTGTTAACAGACAGCATAACGGGGGGATTGTGAAAGCCACGAATGACGCTTTGAAGCTGGCCACGGGGGCGTATGTGACATTTCTGGACAATGATGACGAGTTGGGTGAAAACGCTCTTTATGAGGTTATCAAGAGCCTTCAGGAAACAAGGTATGATTTGGTTTACGGGGATGAGGATAAGATTGATGCGGAGGGAGTGCGCGGCGAGCCGTTTTTCAAGCCGGACTGGTCGCCGGATCTGCTGATGTCTCATAATTACATCTGTCATCCGGCCGTTTATAAGAGGAAAATTGTGGAGGAAATCGGCAGATTGAGGGAAGGTTTTGATGGCAGTCAGGATTATGATTTACTGTTGAGATTTACCGAAAAGAATCAAAATATCGGACATATTCCAAAGATTTTATATCACTGGAGAAGAATCCCCGGTTCGGCGGCGCTTGAGGTGGAGGCCAAACCGTACGCTTTTGACTCGGCCAAAAAGGCGCTCAGGCAGGCGTTGGGCAGAAGGGGAATCAAAGGTTCCGTGGAGGATGGCATCTGGAAGGGATCTTACCGCGTGCGCCGGGAGATTATCGGCGAACCTTTGGTGAGTATTATTATTCCTTTTAAGGATCAGGCGCGGGTTCTGAAAAAATGCGTGGATTCGATTCTGGAAAAATCCACCTGGAAGAATTATGAAATTCTGTTGGTGAACAATTTAAGCGAAGAGGCTGAAACAAGGGAATATATGGACTCTCTCGGTTCGGAAAAAATTGTTCCGCTGGAATATAACGAACCTTTTAATTTTTCCTCGATTAATAATTATGCCGCGGGGAAAGCCAATGGTGATTACATGATACTGATAAACAATGATACGGAAGTGATTGAGCCGGGCTGGATTGAGGCCATGTTAGAGCACGCGCAGAGGAAAGAGGTCGGTGCCGTGGGAGCGAAACTGCTTTTTCCTAACGAGCTGGTTCAACACGCCGGAATTCTGGTGGGGGTGGGGGGAATCGCGAATTCATCGTTTTTAAAGAGTGGAGGATTTGAACACGGATATTTTGGGCAGGCCAATGTTATCCGCAATTACAGCGCGATAACGGGTGCGTGCATGATGGTGCGGAAGGATATTTATTTTGGAGTGGGCGGCCTGAATGAGAATGATTTGGCGGTGACTTTTAACGATGTGGATTTTTGTCTGAGGTTGAGGGCGAAGGGGTATCTGATTGTGTTTACGCCCTACGCGCGACTTTATCATCAC
Source organism: Candidatus Altimarinota bacterium (assembly GCA_041738505.1). Classification (GTDB taxonomy): domain Bacteria; phylum Patescibacteriota; class Gracilibacteria; order UBA1369; family UBA1369; genus JBGSPQ01. The sequence continues at coordinate 6,966 of JBGSPQ010000036.1, forward strand.
GAATCTTTAAGCCGCGGATACGAGGTGAGTCTGGATGAGGTGAAATATATGCAGCGCGAACACCGCTCTATTCTTAGCGATGGCGACCCCTACTACAACCCGAACCTGACGCATGAAAGGTTTGATTTCAGTTTGAGGGTTGAGGATAAATTAGTCTGAACACCGTTAATCCGCCGCTTTTTAGGTGCCGGATTCCCAGCCGGACAGATATTTCTTTTGCCGCGCGGTGAGTGTGTCGATTTTGACTTTCATGGCGGAGAGTTGGAGGCGGGCGATTTTGGTGTCCAGCTCGGCGGGTAACAGGTGGACGCCGGGTTTCAGTCCCGAAGCTTTTTTGAGCAGATATTCAACGGCAAGCGCCTGTCCGCAGAACGACATGGACATGACTTCGCTGGGGTGGCCTTCGGCGGCGGACAAATTAACAAGCCGTCCTTCGGCGATCAGATAAATTTCCCGGCCGGTTTTTAAAGTGAATTTTTCCATAAACGGGCGGATTTGCTCGCGTTTGGAAGAGATTGTTTTGAGCGCGGCGGTGTCTATTTCCACGTCGAAATGGCCGGAGTTGGCCATAATCGCGCCCGATTTCATCTTTTTCATGTGCTCCGCGCGAATCACTTCCAGGTTGCCGGTCACTGTTACAAAAATGTCCCCCAGCGGCGCGGCTTCCTCCATCGGCATCACGCTGTGACCATCCATATAAGCCTGTAAAGCCGGAAAAGGCTCCACTTCGGTCACAATAACTTTGGCTCCCAGTCCCTTGGCGCGCATCGCGACGCCCTTTCCGCAGTCGCCGTAACCCGCCACGACCACCGTTTTCCCGGCGATCAAAACGTTGGTTGCCCGCAGAATACCGTCAATAGTGGACTGTCCGGTGCCGTAATAATTGTCCATCAAGTGCTTTGTGTCGTTGTCATTCACCGCGATCACCGGATATTTAAGTTCCCCCGCTTTCTCCATCGCCCGCAGACGAATCACACCCGTCGTGGTTTCCTCGCATCCGCCAATCATGTTTTTTATAAGATCTTTTCTTTTGGTATGGATTAAATGGAGCAGATCACAACCGTCATCAATAGTAACCTGAGGTTTAAATGCGACCACTTTATTCAGATAATCATAATATTCTGTGCGGGATTCGCCCTTGTGGCCATACACTTTTACCCCCTCTTTGTTCAGAGCGGCGGCCACGTCGTCCTGCGTGGAAAGAGGATTACAGGATGCGATAGCAACGTCCGCGCCACCATCGCGCAGAGTGCGGACCAACACGCCGGTTTCTTTGGTGATGTGCAGAGCCATTCCGATTCTCACTCCCTTGAAAGTTTTTTCTTTGCGAAATTTTTCGCGAAGATTCATCAGTGCCAGCATTTGTGATTCCGCCAGTGCCAGGTTTTTTTTACCCTGGGAAATCAGAGAGGGATCGGAAAGATTTGGTTTCATGATATGTTTTTTAGATTTGATTATTTTTTAATTTCGGATTTCAACAGCGCCGCCCTGTCGGTTTTCTCCCAGGTAAAGTCACTGTCATCGCGCCCGAAATGCCCGTACGCCGCGGTCTTTTTATAAACGGGGCGGCGCAGGTCCAACTCCTTCATAATGCCGGAGGGGGTAAAATCAAAATGTTTCTTGATAAGCTCAAGAATCACCGCCTCCTCAACCCTGCCCGTACCAAAAGTATCAACCTTCAAAGAAACCGGCTCGGCCACACCAATGGCATAGGCCACCTGAATCTCAACGCGCTCCGCCAGCTCCGCCGCCACCACATTCTTGGCAACGTACCGCGCGTAATACGACGCGCTCCTATCCACCTTGGAAGGATCCTTGCCCGAAAAACACCCACCGCCGTGACGGCCCATACCGCCATAAGTATCAACAATGGTCTTTCTTCCCGTCAGTCCGCAGTCCCCCGGCGGCCCCCCGATAATAAACCTCCCCGTCGGATTCACGTGAATAATCGTCTCCCCGTCCAGATAATCGCCGCACACCGGCTTGATAACATTTTCAATAATATCTTTTTTTATTTGCGCCTGATCATTGTCCGGATCGTGCTGGCACGAAATAACAACCGTATGAACACGCTTGGGCCTGCCGTTTTCGTACTCTATCGTAACCTGACTTTTACCGTCCGGACGCAAATAATCCAAAACTTTTTTCTTGCGGATTTCCGCCAGTTTTTCGGTCAGCCGGTGCGCCAGAAAAATCGGCAGGGGCATTAACTGCGGAGTCTCGTTCACCGCGAAACCGAACATCATTCCCTGATCGCCCGCGCCCCCCGTATCAACCCCGATTGAAATGTCCGGGCTCTGTTCATCAATTGCCGTCAGCACCGCGCAGGCGTTGTTATCAAAGCCGTAAGCCGCGTCGTTATAACCGATTTCCGCGATTGTTGAACGCGCCAGCTTGGGAATGTCCACGTAACAGGTTGTGGTGATTTCCCCCGCCACAAGCACCAACCCGGTGGTCACCAGCGTTTCGCACGCCACGCGCCCCATCGGATCCTGCTTTAAAATCGCATCCAAAACGGCATCCGAAATCTGGTCGGCGATTTTATCGGGATGGCCTTCCGTCACGGATTCCGAAGTAAAAAGATAGTTGCCCATAAAAAATTTGTTATGTTCTGAAGTAATCTATCGCTTTTTGAAGCCCTTCATCAAGGCCGATTTTCGGCTCAAAACCAAGAACCCGCTTTGCCAGAGCAATGTCCGGACATCTCTGCAGGGGATCGTCCTGCGGTTTGTCGGTATAAATTATGCGGCTTTCCGATCCGGTTTTTTCCATTATTATTTCCGCCAGCTGACGGATTGTCACTTCTTCGGGATTGCCGATATTCACCGGCCCGGTAAAATTTTCCGGGGAATTCATCAGCGCCGTAAGTCCGTCAATCATGTCGTCCACATAACAAAAAGAGCGAGTCTGGCCGCCGTCGCCGTGCACCTGCAAAGGTTCTCCCCCCAGCGCCTTCGTAATAAATTCGGGAATCACCCGCCCATCGTGCTTTCGCATCCGCGGTCCGTAGGTGTTGAAAATCCTGGCGATTTTCACGGGCATGCCAAATTGCTTGCGATAATTTACCGCCATACTCTCGGCAAATCTCTTTCCCTCGTCGTAACAGCTTCTTTCCCCCAGCGTGTTCACGTTGCCAAAGTAAGTCTCTTTTTGCGGATGCTCCAGCGGATCTCCGTACACTTCGGAAGTGGAGGCCAGCAGAATTTTCATGCCGCTCCGCGCCGCCAGATCCAGCATGTTTTTTGTTCCCGCCGCATTCACCCACAAAGTCTGCAAAGGAATTTCCCTGTAATCAACAGGCGAAGCCGGCGACGCCAGATGATAAATCGCCTCACACGAACTCAAATCCTCTTTTAAAGGCTCACAGATATCCGCCTCAATAAGACGGAAACCGGCATGCCGCGCCAAAATATCCGTATTTTTTCTGTCGCCCGTTACAAAATTATCAATCACCAGCACCTCGTTTCCCTCTTTCAAAAGCCTTTCGCACAAATGCGAACCGATAAAACCAGCCCCTCCCGTCACGATTATTCTCATATTTGCTTTTTATGCTGTGTCATATTACACAGAATTCGTATCATAGGCTATACTCCGTCAGGAAGACCGTATAACCAAAAAATCATGAAACCGCTTGTCAGCATTGTAATCATCAACTACAACACCAAAAAATATCTTGAATCCTGCATCCAAAGCCTGCTTGAGCAGACCTGGCCCGAATATGAAATAATTTTTCTGGACAATGATTCTTCGGACGGCTCTTTTGAATTTGTTTCGGAAAAATATCCGCACGTAACGGCCATAAAAAATGCCAAAAATCTGGGATACGCGTCCGCCGGCAATCAGGGAATAAAGCTTGCCAAAGGCAAATACGTGATGACAATAAATCCCGATATTATTTTTGAAAAAGATTACGTGGAGCATTGCGTGCGAAAAATGGAGGAGGATAAGCGGATTGGAGCGATTGGCGGAAAAATTTACAAATACAATTATGAAAACAACCACAAAACGTCTTTCATTGATACCGTGGGGATCTTCTGCTACCGCAACCGCCGCTTTATAGACGACGGCCAGGGTTTGGAGGATAAAGGCCAGTTTGATGATGAAAAAGAGGTTTTTGGCGTATCGGGGGCATGCCCGGTTTACAGAAAAGAGGCGCTTGAGGAGGTGAAATACAAAGACGAATATTTTGACGAGAACTTTTTTATGTACAAAGAGGATATTGATCTTTCCTGGCGTCTGCGGCTGGCGGGATGGAAATGCTGGTATCTGCCCTCCGCCATTGCCAACCACGGGCGGGGAACCGGCGTGCTGAAAAGATTCACTCATATGGAGGTGGCAAAAAACCGCTCACGACTGAACAAAAATCAGAAGTATTTTTCTTTCAGAAATCAGCGTCTCACCCAGCTTAAAAACGAACTCGCGGGCAATTTCATAAAAGATTTTTTCCCGATTTTATGGAAAGAAATTCTGATCAAGGGATATGTGATTTTCCGCGAACCATACCTGATAAAAGCCTGGTTTGATCTGATCGGCAAAGTGCCGTCCACGCTAAAAAAACGCGCCGACATCATGAAAAAAAGAAAAGTGGATTCAAAAGAAATGGACCGCTGGTTAAGTGGAAAACAGTCGCAGTATTTACTGCACGAACTTGCTCATCCGGAAGAACAATGAAAATTCCCCCGCTTGAAAAATTAAAGAAAACGGATTTTAGAGAAGTTCCGGCAAAGGATTTCAGAAAAGGGTTGGAGGCTGGGCGCGGATATATTTTGGCAAAAAGGGTGCTGGATGTGTTGTTTTCACTCATAGCACTGACGGTTTTTTCGCCGCTGTGGCTATTGTTGATTTTGCTTATTCGGCTGGATTCAAAGGGCCGGGCGATTTTTAAACACAGGCGGGTGGGGAAGGACGGCAAAACTTTTATGCTATATAAATTCAGAACCATGAAGCGCGGAGTAAAAGACGAGGAGTTCGCGCCGGTTTCACTGGCCGATGAAAGGATTACCCGCGTGGGGAAATTTTTGCGCAAAACCAGTCTGGACGAAGTGCCGCAGTTTTATAATGTACTGCGTGGCGAAATGTCTTTGGTGGGACCGCGGCCGGAAATGAAATTTATTGTTGATACCTACACGGAACTTCAGCGCGCGCGCCTGCTGGTTCTTCCGGGAATTACCGGGCTGTGGCAGGTGATGGGCAGAAAAGACCTTCCTCTTCACGAAAACGTGGAGTGCGATTTGTATTATATTTTGCACCGTTCGTTGTGGTTGGATTTGAAAATAATTCTGCTAACGTTTATTGTTGTTTTGAAAGGCAAGGGTGCTTATTAAAATTAACCAAAAAAAACTCATGAAAACAAAAGTCAAAAACAAAAAATGGTACGACCTTGGAATTGAATATCTGCTTTATGCGTTGGTGGTTTTTGTGCCCGCGGTTTTTCATCCCGATTTTTACAGTGCGTTCAGCGCGCCCAAACTTCTGGCATTAAGGCTGATAACGGTTGCGGTTATTTTACTTTGGGGGTTGAAGGTTTTTGTGGAGGGGCGGCTGAATTTAAGGAAGAGCGGATTCAACTGGATTTTGCTGATATACGGGGCTGTTTGTGTGATTACGACGGTTTTTTCCTCCGCGGTTTTTACAAGTATTCTGGGATCGCACGGACGTTTTCTGGGACTCATCACGATAATAAATTTATTACTGCTACCGGTTTTTATCTGGAATTTTTTGAAAGAAAAAGAGCTGGCGCGCAGGCTTTTAATCATTGGAGTAAGCGTTTCCGGAATTCTGGCGCTCTACGGAATTTTGCAGTATTTCGGCGTCTGGCAAGAGCAATTCAACTGGAATCAGGATCCCGCGGACAGAGTTTTTGGCACTATCGGACACGGAAATCACTTTGGAGCTTATCTTGGGATGAATTTTGTTTTGGGGATATTTTTGGTGCGGGAACTTAAAAATAAATGGTTGAAATACGCCTGGTATTTGGGGCTGGTCGCGCATGCCGCCGCGATTTTCTTAACCGCCGGCAGAGGTGCGATTCTTGCTGTGGTGTTGGCGCTCCTGGTTTGCGGCGTGGTGATTCTGGTTGAAAAACGCGCGAACGGTGAGTTTTTAATCGGAAAATGGCTGGCTCCGTCTTTTGTGGTTATCGCCGTTTTAATCGGAGGAGCTGTTATTTTTAAAGACGAAATTGCAAAATTTCCATTGGTGGAAAGAACGGCGATTACTATGGAAAGTATTGGCGAAGGTAAAATTCCCGACCGTTACAGCTGGTGGCTTAGCGCGGCGGAAATGATTAAAGACCGTCCTTTTGTGGGTTACGGGCTTTCCACTTTCCGGGATATTTATAATTCTTACCGCCGATTGGATTACCAAACCGTGGAGGAGGGGGATCAGGAATTTCATATTACCCCCGAAGCGGCGCACAACGAATATTTAAATATTACCGCGACGCAGGGATTTCTGGGGCTGATTGCCTGGCTGATGATTATCTTTTTTGTGATGGGTAAATTAAACGCGAGTCTGATTGCGGGCCGGCCGGAAAACGCCCCCGCGCAAAAAGACAACGCCCGTGTCCGGCCTGCCCCCGCTCCAACCCTCAAGGCCAATCCATATTATTACAGCCTGCTCGGGCTGAAAGGCGCCCTCGTTGTTTATCTGGTACAGGCGTTTTTTAGTTTCGGGGTGGTTTCAACGCTGACCGTGTTTTTTGTGTACATGGGCGCCGCGCTGGTACTTGCCGCGCCCGATGAAAAAGCAAACGCGTCTGCGGGGAGGACGGAATTAAAAGCCGCGCGCCACTCCGCGATCAAACGCACCGGCGCGTCATTCGTAAAATATATCATCCCTCTGTTTATGCTTGCCCTGGCCGTCGCGGGCACCGCCTGCGTACTTAGAACGGCGATCGCCGATTATCACTACAAAGCGGCGCTAAACGAATCTGCGAAATCCAACCACGAAGGCGCCATGCAAAATTTCACGTCGGCGATCGCGCTCATGCCCTATGAATACGCTTATCAACAAGCGCTCGGCGACTACGCACTCACCACCGCCCAACCCATCAGCGCGACCGACAAACGCCGCGAACTTTTGGAAACGGCAGTTACCGCCTACCAAGAAGCACTAAAAATCAACGACCACCACCCCAGCGTTTACTACAACCTGGGCGTCGCGCAAATCCATTTATATTCACTTTCCGGAGATTCGGCATACTACGACGATGCCGTAAAAAACCTGGAAGAATCCGTACTAAAAGCACTAAACAACCCGCTTTACCCCTACCAGTCCGCCAAGGCGTTCATGAGTGTGAATCATCACACCGCAAACTACAACGCCATCCGCTATTTTCTGGAAGCACTGGAAACCCGCGAAAACTATCGCGACACGCCACAACTTCTGGAGCAATTGACGGGCAAGAAACTTACGCCTGTCGGAGCAATCGAACAAAGCGATCCTACAACAGATTCCGCCAATCAATCTTCCTCTACCTAACCGCAATCACCGCGCCAAAGCGACCGGTGATTCCCTGTTCCCCGCGGAACGAAAAAAACTTGTGCGAGCCGTCAATATCTTTGCCGTTTCCGCATTGCGTGCAAACCCGCGCGAACTCAATATTGCCCTGCCGGACGCCGTGTTTTTGCAGTTGTTCAATGCTGAATGACCACAAATCCACACGCTTGCGCGCGTCAATAAACTTATGAAAAGAAGCGGGCAGTTCTTTTTCGGGATTGGAAAAAAACGCACAGCAAGGCCCCAAAGACGGTGCCACACCCACCAGAATATTCGCGGGATCAACGCCAAACTTTTCACGCATCACGGCGACCGTTGCTCCGCCAATGTCCTGCGCAAGCCCTTTCCAGCCCGCGTGCACGGCCGCGGCCACACCCTTCACCGGATCAAACATCAATATCGCCTGGCAGTCCGCCACCTGTATCATCAGTCCCACGCCGTTCAGGTCAGTCACCAGTGCGTCCTTATCATCAAGCTCCAATAGGCCAAAACCGTGTTCGCCGGCTCGCACGCCGTCTCTCAATTTCTCCAAAACTTTTTCATCAACCACCGCCACATTTTTGCTGTGTGTCTGATTTGCCGAAACCAATCTGTCACACTCCAGCCCCAGCGCTCCGCAAATCCGTCTTCTGTTTTCAATCACATTTTCATGCCGGTCCCCAATCCCGAAACGAACATTCAAAGAATCATACGGCTTGTTGCTAACCCCGCCGTGCCGCGAAAAAACGGCATGATTGGCGCGATCGGAAAATTTTTGCAGCAAATGAAACTGGAAAGCCGGCAAATCCCCAAAAAAAACTTTCCTCATTAATTCGGCTTAAATAAGATAATTCTTTAACACATACGGTAGTTCAAACGCGATGTCCGAGGCGGAAAAACCGTATCCCTTGGTTTTGAAAAGCTCCTCTCCGGCTTTGCCCGCGGCAAAAGCGCCAATCTGGCAGGCATGGTATGGCGAAGCCCCCTGCGCTATCAGTGAGGCAATCAACCCGCTCAAAACGTCTCCGCTGCCACCCACCGTCATGCCGGCGTTACCGGTTCCGTTGGCCGTAATTTCACCCTCCTCGGAAGCAATTAAATCCTGCGGGCCCTTTAATAAAATGTTGATTTTTAGATCAGTCGCCAGCGTGCGTAGTAAAACCACTTTGTGCGAAAGCGATCCGTTGATTTTAATATCCTTGCCCGTCAGCGTTTCAAATTCGTTGTGGTGCGGGGTCAAAACAATCTGTTGTCTGGGAACGTCTTTAATCTTTTGAAAAACCTGAATCGCGCCCGCGTCCAAAACCGTGGGAATTTCCAGTTCTTTAACGATTTTAAGCATAGCCTCCATAGTGGCTTCTCTTTCCCCCAGACCGGGACCGATCAACACCGAATCGCAATTTTTGGCAAAGTCGCAGATTGGAGAAACGGCTTTCATGTCCAGATAATCCCCCGGAAAAGATCTCACGATCAGATCGGGATAAAGGCTTCTGCATACGTCAAAATTGCATTCGGGAACGAACAGATAAACCAGGTCCGCCCCTCCGTAAAGAGCCCCCAGCGCGCTTAAAACCGGAGCGCCGTAGTATTCGGGACTGCCGCCCGCGATCATCACTTTGCCGTTCATGCCTTTGTGGGACATGGCGTCTCTTTTGGGGAAGATTTTTTTAACGTCCCCGCTTCGTATTTCCTTAATCATTTTTAGTTGTTAGCGAATGCTTTTTTGCCCAAATAGACGGCCTTTTCGCCCAGCCGGTTTTCAATGCGCAGAAGTTGGTTGTATTTGGAAACGCGATCCGAGCGCGAAAGCGAGCCGGTTTTTATCTGGCCCGTCTCCATTCCCGTAGCCAGGTCGGCCAGAGTTGTATCTTCGGTTTCGCCGCTTCTATGTGAAACAACGGTTGTCCAGCCCGCCGCTTTGGCCGTTTTGATGGTGTTTATGGTTTCGGTCAAAGACCCGATCTGATTCATTTTAATCAGAATGGAGTTGGCCGCTTTCATTTCAATGGCTTTTTTAAGCCTTTCCACGTTTGTAACCAAAAAGTCGTCGCCGACTATCTGAATTTTTCCACCCATTTTTGACTGCATTTTTACCCAGCCTTCCCAGTCGTCCTCCGCCAGCCCGTCTTCAATGGAAATGATCGGATATTTGTTCGCCCAATCCTCCCAGAAAGCTATCATGCCGTCAGAATCAAGCTCTTTTGCTTCGCCGTTCACTTTGATTTTATATTTGCCCGACTCTTTATCGTAAAATTCGCTGGCGGCGGGATCAAGCGCCAGAAAGACGTTTTCGCCGGGTTTGTATCCTGCGGTTTCAATCGCTTTCAAGATGAAATCAACGGCGTCCTCTTGTTTGGTGAGGCGCGGAGCGAAGCCCCCCTCGTCCCCCACCGACGTACTAAAACCGGCTTCATGTAAAAGATTTTTTAGTGTGTGGAAGATCTCCGCGCCCATGCGCAGAGCCTCCCGAAAAGTCGGCGCCCCCGCGGGTACAATCATAAATTCCTGAATATCCAGGCCGCTGTCCGCGTGCTGTCCGCCGTTCATAATGTTCATCATCGGTGTGGGCAGAATGTGCGACTGCGGGTTTAGATATTCAAACAAATACACACCTTTATCATTTGCCGCCGCCCGCGCGCAGGCCATGGAGACGCCCAAAATCGCATTGGCTCCCAGTTTACTTTTGTTTGGAGTCCCATCCAGATCAATCATTTTTTTATCAATCACCTCCTGTTCCGAAACCTCCATTCCCAAGATTCCCGCCGCTATCGTCTCATTAACATTGGCGCACGCTTTCAAAACCCCTTTTCCCCCGAATCTTTTTTCGTCCCCGTCCCGCAGTTCCAGCGCTTCATGAGTTCCGGTTGAAGCCCCGCTCGGCACAATCGCCGAACCGAAACCGGTTTCCGTTACAACAAAAACCTCCACAGTTGGGTTGCCTCTTGAATCAAGCACTTCATGAGCCGAGATTGCGGTAATTTTTGACATGGTGAAAGGCTTATTTTTAATTTTATTATCCCCTATAAGTTAATATGGGTACTCAAAATTTACAATCATAAAAAAATCCTATAGAATCTGGCCGCTGTTATAGAAAAAAGGCTTACAAATCTTAAAAAAAATAATTATGGACATCACCTGGCATGGATATTCCTGTTTTACAGTCAAAACCGCAAACGCGAGTGTTGTTATTAATCCATATAATGACAAAAAAGGGCTTAATCTGCCCAAATTAAAGGCCGATATTGCTGTGGTTACCGGAGCCGTCTCCGGCCATAACAATATCTCCGCTCTATCGGGGGAGCCCTATGTGATTGACTGTCCCGGCGAATACGAGATTAAAGAGGTTGCGGTAACCGCTATGCCCATTCCCGAGGGTAAAGGATTTTTCTTTAATCTAATAGGCGACGGGTTAAAACTGTGTTTTATCGAAAAAGCCGGCGCCGAATTGAATGATGAATTGATTGACAAAATCGGGGAGGTGGATATCTTGTTCGTCTCCATAGGGGGAGGGGACGCCATGACGGCTGCAACCGCGCATAAGGTGATTGAAAAGATAGAGCCAAGGGCAGTTGTCCCAATGTATTATGCGGTGGAAGGCGCCACGGACACACTTGCCGGACTGGAGGAATTTATGAAAGAGGCGGGTGTCGCGGCACAAGAACCTCAGGAAAAAATCAGTTTTACCGGAAAATCAAACTTCAAAGAGGATCAGACCGAATATTTTATTTTCAAGCCTCAGACCGCGTAAGCACGCACAAAGAAAACAATAATTAAAGCCCGCCCACGTAGTTCAATGGATAGAACAAGGCACTCCTAAGGCTTAGATGCAGGTTCGATTCCTGCCGCGGGCACCATCAAAATGAGTTTAGCCATTATTACCACAACCAACGAAGGGAATATTCTGGCCGCGGACAGTATGGAGACATACCGAAACGCCATTGGCGACGTGCGCGAGGGTTCTCAAACCCGCATGAAACTTTTTCAGCTGAATTCGCGGGTGGGATGCGTGGCCTGCGGAATCTCTTTTCTGGAAAACAAGAATATTCATCAGCAGATACTCATTTTTAAGCGGCTGAACGATTTGGAAAATCTGACTGTTGTAAAAATTGTGGATCTTATGTACGACTTTTTCTTTGTTAAATATCAAAAACATCTGGATGAAACCGCCGAAAAAAGAAAGAAAGAATTTGAGGTAAGGGGGCACAAAAATGTTGAAACCTCATTGGAACTGGAATGTATTGTCATCAAATCCAAAGATGGAACCGGGAAATCCCATGAACAGCGTTTTTGTCTTCCCATCATGGAACTGCTGGTTGCCGGACACGATCCCGACGGTAGCAATCACGTATACAAAATCACAATTCCGGATCCCAAAGAAAAAACCGGAATCGTAAAAAAACTGGAAAACGAGCAATGCGGAGCCACCTGGATAGGACAGACAGAAGTGTTGATCCGCATCATTCGCGGTTGGAGCCCCGAAATTAAAAAATTGAGAATCATTCAGGAAATCCCGGACAAAAAAAGGGAAGAACTTCTACGGCAGTTTGATGATCAGGAATATCTGATCAACTGGGGAACAATGACCGTACAGGACGCCATTGAATTTTCCAATCTTGCCATCAGAACCACATCCGCAATTCAGAAAATCACCGACGGCACCTGGTCCAAACCGGGGTCCTCGCCGGGGGTGGGAGGGCCTGTGGATATAGCGGTGATCACACCGGAAAAGGGTTTTGTTTGGGTTAAAAAAAAGAGCATAACCGTAAGCGGGGATGGCAAGGATATAGACAGCCTGCCGGATTTAAAAACCGTCCGCGTTGATGCCGATGAGGATTTTCATGAACTTAATTTGAGCGAAAAGTGAAATATTATATTCAGACGCTGGGCTGTGCCATGAACTATTCGGACAGCGAACGCGTGGCTTCGGTTCTGCAAAAACTGGGATTTGAAAAGACGGAAAACCCGCGCGAGACGGATTTATATTTGTTTAACACCTGTTCCATCCGCCAGAAAGGCGAAGACCGCGTTTTCGGAATGACAAGGAATCTGGCCGAGTGGAAAAAACATAATCCGCGCTTAAAACTCGCGCTTACCGGTTGCATGGTCAGAAAAACAAGCACCAGAAATACCGAAAAAGAAAACCGCGACAAACTTTTGGACAAGCTTAAAATGCTGGATTTTGTTTTTAAGATTACTGATACTCACAGGCTGGAGGAAATTTTGCAGGAGTCCGAACACCGGCCGTTTACGGAGGAGGAAAGCGAATTTTCCGGCAGATTGGAATATTTAAACGTGAATCCCGATTACACTTCACCCTTTCAGGCATTCGTTCCGATACAAATCGGTTGTGATAAATTTTGCACGTACTGCATTGTGCCATATGCGCGCGGCAGGGAACAATCACGCGACATGGATGCGATTTTGGACGAGTGCGCCGGGTTGGTTGCAAAAGGTTGCAGGGAAATCACGCTTGTCGGACAGACCGTTAATTCATACGGCAAAAGCGGAATAGATAAATTGCACGGAAAGTTTGCGGAATTCGAAGACCCCTTTGTGGAACTGCTTACACGTGTTGATAAACTGGGCGAAAAGGGCTTGAACAGACTGCGTTTTACCAGTCCCCATCCGTATGATTTTACCGCTTCTCTGATCAACGCCCACGCGAAATTGAAAACACTGACACCCCACATTCATCTGCCCGTTCAGGCGGGGGACGATCGGACTCTGCAAAAAATGAACCGCAAATATACGGTTGAACAATACAAAGAAATTATAAAAAAATTCCGCGAGGCCGTACCGGGATGTTCCGTGACCACTGATATAATTGTGGGATTCTGCGGAGAAACGGAGGAGCAATTTGAAAACAGCTATCGCCTGTACCGGGACCTGCGTTTTGACATGGCTTACATCGCGCGATATTCGGAGCGGCCCGGAACGGTTTCCGTAAAGGCCTTCAAGGACGATGTCACCCACAAGGAAAAAGCCCGCCGCTGGCACAAATTAAACGACATTTTGGAAGAATGTGCAGGTGAGTATAACCAATCGCTGGTCGGCAAAACACTGGAAGTACTTGTGGAATCGCACAATCCCGAAACCGGAGAGTGCGAGGGAAAATCTCGCGATAATAAAGTAGTGCAGTTCCCCGGCACAACCGATTTAATCGGCACCGTAAAAGAGGTGAAAATTGAAAAAGCCCTAAAATGGGTGGTCAAAGGTAAGTAAAAAAATAGAAGTTTAGCGCTTCAAACATGGACCTGTTTACTACAATTTTAATCGCACTCGGTCTGGCCATGGACGCTTTCGCGGTCTCCGTAACCACGGGACTTCACATTAAAGAACATAGAATCAAAAGGGGAATGATCGTAGCTGTGAGTTTCGGTTTTTTTCAGGGATTCATGCCGGTGATCGGCTGGCTTGCAGGATTAACTCTTAAAGATTTAATAACCGGAGTGGACCACTGGATAGCTTTCGGCTTGCTCTTTTTTATCGGGGTAAAAATGATTTATGAATCATTCGCCATCGGAAAAGAAAAAACGGAATGTTGTTTCAACGGATATCTCGTTCTCCTTCTTTCCCTGGCGACAAGCATCGACGCGCTGGCGGTGGGTTTAAGTTTCGCCTTTATGCAGGTATCCATTATTGCCCCCGTAATAATCATTGCCGTAATCACCACGGTTCTTTCAATGGGAGGATTTTTCGCGGGTCAGAAACTCGGACACATTTTTGAAAACAAAATCGAAATCATTGGAGGACTTGTCCTGATTGGAATCGGATTCAAAATTCTGGTTGAGCATCTCATTGCGTAGCCGCTTCTCCTATTACAGCCTTGATCCTTCGCACTCCCGCCGAAGATGCCTCCTCTTTTTTGATTTTGAAACCTTTAAGTTCGGAGGTGTTTGAAACGTGCGGGCCGCCGCAAATCTCCTTGGAAAAGTCCCCGATGGAATACACCTTAACCTGCTCCCCGTATTTGTCCCCGAAAAGCCCAACGGCGCCGACCCTCTTCGCCTCGTCCACCGTCATCATTTCAAAACTCACCGGCAGTTCGCGATTGATCTGTTCGTTCACTATCCGCTCCACCTCGGCCAGTTGGTCGGGAGTCATTTTCTGCGCGTAATTAAAATCAAAACGCAGTCTTTCATGAGTGATGTTTGAGCCCTTCTGGTTCACATCCTTGCCCAAAACCTGCTTAAGCGCCTCGTGTAGAAGATGGGTCGCCGTGTGCAGTTTCTTGGATTCATCACCGTGGTCCGCAAGTCCGCCCGCGAACTTTTGCTCGGCCCCCGCGCGCGACTTTGATTGATGCTCCTCTTTGGCTTTTTCAAACGCCGCGCGGAAAGCATCTTTATCCACCGTATAGCCGTTTTTCCCCAGCTCCTCTTCAATCATTTCAATCGGAAAACCGTATGTTTCATAAACAAAAAACGCCTTGTCCCCGGCCGTAACCGGTTTTTTCAACGCCTCTTCATTATCCGCCTGCCAGATTTTATTCATCTCCTTAAGCCCTTTTTCAATCGTTCTCTGGAATTTTTCCTCCTCCAGTTTCAGCTGTTCCAAAATCCTTTCCCTATTCGCGGCCAGCTCCGGATAAACATCCTCATACATATCAACAACAATGGCGCCCAGCGTGTTCGTGAAATGACCTTCAACGCCCAGTTTTTTCCCGTGGCGTATAGCGCGCCGCAGCAGTCTCCTCAAGATATATCCCTGGTCCGTATTGGACGGCGTAACCCCCCACGGATCCCCCATAATAAAAACGGCGGCGCGCATGTGGTCGGCAACAATCCTTTCCGATTGCACCAGTTCATCGCCCTCCGCGTGTTTCTCACCCGTCGCCAGCTCACGGATTTTCTCCCTAAGCGGCAAATAAAGTTCCGTTTCAAAAAACGAAGAAACCCCCTGCATAATCGCAGTCACCCTTTCCAGCCCCATTCCGGTATCCACGTTCTGCTGTTTCAACGGCTCAAAAGTTCCGTCCTCTTTTTTAAAATACTGCATGAAAACGTCATTCCAGATTTCCACAAATTTCTTATTGTTCGCGGGGTCGCTCTCCGGCCCAAACTCGGCTCCCTCCATGGCGTAAAACATTTCGGTGTCCGGACCGCACGGGCCCGTTTTTCCGGCCGGACCCCACCAGTTGTCTTTCTTTCCGTAGAAAAAAATCAGACGCTTGTCCCCGGACTTGGCATTTTCGGCGCGTTTGAATCCCAGGCTTTCCCACACGTTGGCCGCCTCGTCATCACGCGGCGCGTCGTCGTCCCCCGCGAAACACGAAACCATCAGCTTGTCCGCGTCCAGTCCCAGCCCTCCTTCTTCCACCGGCGAAGTCAGAAATTCAAAACTCATTTTAATTGCGCCCTCTTTAAAATAATCGCCCAGCGACCAGTTCCCCAGCATCTCAAAAAAAGTACAGTGGGTGCTGTCCCCGACCTCGTCAATGTCATCGGTTCGCAGACACTTTTGATAATCCACCAGCCTTGTCCCCGAAGGATGTGCCTCGCCCAGCAGATACGGCACCAGCGGATGCATTCCCGCCGTCGTAAAAAGCACTGTCGGATCGTTTTCCGGAATCAAAGAAGAACTTCTGATTTCGGTGTGCTCATGTTTCTTAACAAAAAAATCTATGTATTTCCTGCGGATTTCACTGGCTGTGAGTGGTGTTGGCATTTTTATTCCCGTTAAATTGCTGGATTATATTGTTAGCAGGGAATGGGTTTAAGCGCAATAAACTTGAATAATTACCCCGTGTTTGAGATACTGTACCTGCGAAATCCGTGCCCCTTTTTATTGACCCTATGCCCAAGAAAAAAAAGAAAACAATCGCGACCACAAAGCGCCGACCGCAGAGCGAAAATGTTGAATCCCCGAAACACGAAAAACCCAAAAAAAAGTTAAAGCTGTTTTCGCGCCCTCCAAAAACGAAATTCGAAAAACCCAAAGCGGTAAAAGCACCCGTCACGGAACCGGAAAAAACGGTCGCCGAACCGGTAGCGGTTCCGGTAAAAGAAAAAAAAGTCAAAACGCGAAAATTTAATTCCATTAAAAAACGGAAAATCAAAGGTGGGCTGTTGATTATGATTGGGCTTTTTGCTTTGGCATTCATTGGATATTTCCTTTTCGGAAAACTGTTTTCACCGCAGGATCTGGCCGAAATAACACCCGCCGGTAAAACTGTGGGCGTTATTGAAATTATGATAGATACCAATCACGGACAGGTCGGGCGCTTTTACAGCCTGCTGGAAAAATATCCGGTTTACAAAAGAGAAAACGTCATCAGACTGGTGGAGCAGGTGGTTCCCTACAACTATGAAAACGATCTTTATCCCTGGCTGGGAAGGAAAATCGGGGCGGTACTTTATTCCGGAGCGGAGGGTTCTTTATCGCCGATTTACTTTATAGAAAGCAGAGATCACGGGGCCACCGTCAAATTTTTAAAGAACAGAAGAATATCCGAGACGACGGACACTTTGATTGAATCAGACTATTCGGGCAGGAAAATTTATTCTTTCGCGCAGAGTCAGACCGCTGTTTTTACTTTTGTTAACAACTATCTGGTTATCGCCGAAGACGAAAAACTGATCAAAAATTATCTGGATCATCTGGCGGAGGGAACCATGTTGAGCGGCGATCCCGACTACATAAAAGTGGCCAACAACCTGCCCCGCGGGGGTGTTGCATACGGTTATGTGAACCTGGTTACATTGTTTGAAACATTGGAAAAGGATCAACTTTTTGTCAGCAGGAAAGGACAGGATTTGCTTGCATTCAAGCCGTTTCTAAATGTGTTCAGGGCCGAGGGTATTTCCGTTTTTGCCGACGAGGACAGGTTCACCGCGCAGACTTTCACCGCGATAGACAACGAAGCTTTGGGAGGCGAAAGTTTTATTACTTTCAACGAAAAGTATCAGGGTGAACTGCTGTCGCTCGCCGGAGAAAACCCCATTATGTTGATGGGCGGCCATGATTTGACCAAAGAGATCAACCGCATCAAAGACGTTTTCAAATCCGGGACAAAGACCCCCGCTCTGGTTTTTGAAGGTATGCTTGAAGCTCAGAAACAGATTTATTTTGGCAAAGACATTAATCTGGAAACAGACATTCTTCCGCTGTTAACGGGTGAATATCTTTTTACGGTTGAAAACAGCCTGGAAGAACCGGTTGTTAGTTTGTTTCTGGAAATGGACAGCAAGACCACGGATATTCCCAAGTTTGAAAAAACCGCCAACGCGTTTGTGGAGGTAAGCGGAATTTTCACTCCAAAAATCCGTCAGGTGGAATTGCCGGACGGTACAATCGGACAGGAGCTTGTGGCCAGCCCCGAACAAATCGGCAGGGATACGAACAAATACAAGTCCGCCATGATTACGACTTTAAAGCTTGGGGATACGGGAGTATCGGTTCACTACGCGATTCTCGGCGAGGTTATTGCGCTAAGCACGGATATGGACGGCATGAAAAAAATCATAGACCGCCATGAGGATGCCTTAGCCAAAGGGTTTGTCTCTACTGATTATTACTCAAAAAATGTCGGGCCGGTTCTTCGTACCGCCGACGAGGTATTTTTGCTTAAGCTGGGGGCGCTGACGGCGGCCACCGGGCTTAACGCCGATCAGAACTTAAATCCATATCTGGTTCCTTTTAACAATCTGACCGTTACCAAAAATTACTTCAGGGACGGAATTTCCACCATTTATTTGATTGAAGTAATCTAAAATAATATGGTTCGCAGAGTCGTTCGCGACCTAATCAGTACGGAAAATAAAACAATTTCGCTCAAGCGGGAGGATGCTGCCGAGCATTTTGCGGTGGACGCGGACGCTATTGACTGTTCAGTGCTGGGAAAGAAAAAAAGCAAAGTTGTGCGGACGGCCCGCGGCGGCGATTTCATCAGCGACATCAGCGTTAAAAAAAACAGCGAAGAGGAACAAAGTGAAAAAGTTTTTTACCTCCACATCAACGCGGCGGACACGATCAAAAGCATTAAAATCAGCGAGGTCGTTAGAATGGCGGCCGCGGGCCTTGTAATCCTTCTGGTACTAAACATCATCAACATCTACAACCGCGGGATGACCCTGAAAAACGACGTGATCGCCACCGCCTACAGCGGCTATCAGGACCTTCTTTCTGCCGGAGCGGAAGCCGGGCGGTCGGACTTTGCGGGAGCCGAACAGACCTTCATCCGCGCCAGCGAAAACTTTGATCTGGCCATGGAGGAAATATCCTTTTTAAAAAATCATCAGAACTATTTCCTGACGCGCGAAAAAACCGTTGATTCCGCGCAGGGGCTATTGGATGCGGCAAAAAATATTTCGCTGGCCGGCCAAAACTTCTCTCGGGGCATAGAAAATCTGCGCCACCTGCCGGAACTTTTCATCGCCGAAAACAGCAATAACGCCGCCTTCGGCAATCGGTCCGCTACCGGAAAATCCCTCACCGACACGCTCAAAGAAGACCTTGCCTACATTCAAACCGCCACCGAACAAATCAACCTTGCCCGCGAAAATCTCAAGAACGTCAGCGCCGATGTCCTGCCTCCGGGCTTTCGAGAAAAGTTGGATTTAATCAATAATACAACCGGGCAGATATACGACCTGCTCACCGAAACACAGCAAAAAATACCCGCGGTTCTGGAAATGCTCGGCGACCGCTACCCCCACAGATACCTGATTCTTCTGCAAAACGACAGCGAGGCGCGCCCCACCGGCGGATTCATCGGCAGTTATCTGATAGCCGATTTAAACGACGGCTACATAACAAAATTCGAATTCCACGACGTCTACGAACTGGACGGACAGTTTCACGAATACATAGAACCGCCCGCGGATATCGCTCTGGTATCGGACACCTGGCGTCTCCGCGACTCAAATTATTCACCCGACTTCACCATCTCCGCCGAAAAATCGGCATGGTTTTTGCAGAAAGAAAACGGCCCCAGCGTGGACAGTGTAATCACCGTCAACCTGAGTTTCGTGGAGCAAATGCTGGAACTAACCGGCCCCCTGCAGATTTCCGGACTCAGCGCGCCGCTTGATAAAGACAGTTTTCAGCTGGTTCTTTCATACATCGTGGAATCAAAATTGTCGGGCGCGGAATCACCCAAAGAAATAATGCGTGAAATAGTACCGGCATTTCAAGCGGCGCTGGGATCCAAAGTTCCGCTGGATCAACTGATAACTTCAATCATAAAAGGTTTTGAGGAAAAAAAGATTATGCTTTATTCCCGCCACGAAAACGTGCAGGAACTTTTTGACGAACTGGATTTAAGCAACCGCATTGACCGGCTCGAAGGCAAAGAGGACTATCTGCAGGTGGTTGCAACCTCCATCGGCGGCAACAAAAGCGACCGGTTTATCAATCAGAACATCAGTCACTACACGCTGATAAAAGAGGACGGAACTCTGGTCAACGAACTTGCGGTTACCCGCAGTCACACCTGGAACGGCAAGGATTTGCAGGAATGGCAGAGGGTGCTTAAAGACTTCGGTTTCAATGACCTGCCCGCGCACATAATTGACATTCTGGGGCGTGGTAAAAATGTTGTATTTATGAAGGTCTACGTTCCAAAGGGAAGCCAACTGATGGATGCCTACGGGGTGAACAAAGAGGATGTGGTTGTGCTTGAGGATGAGGAACTGGATAAAACATATTTCATGTTTCGCATGGAGGTAAGCGCGATGGGAACAAACAAAGTCTCACTCACTTATCTGCCTCCGTTTAAATTGGAGATGCATCCGGCCGACACCTACAGATTCCGCGCGCAAAATCAGCCTGCATACAACTCTTCGTTTCTGGAAAAAAAGATATACTTTAAACCCGGATACAAAAGTTATCGCACTTACCCCGAGTCGTTAAAAACGCTGGAAGACGGCAGTTTATCGTACGGTTCCGGATTCACAAGCGATCTATATCTTTCGGCGCTGGTGGGATATTAAAATTATCAGTATTTCCTTCCAAACTTCTTTTCCAGCTCCGCCGCCGACATTTTAATCATCGTGGGGCGGCCGTGCGGACACGTGTAAGGCTGTTTCATCAGCGGTAATTTCTTACACAGCGCAATCATTTCATCCATGGATAACGCGTCCCCGAACTTCACCGCGCTCCTGCACGCCGCGTAGGTAAGGGCTCTTTCCTTGCGCGCCTGTAAATCACCTTTAACCGAGTTGTCACTAATGTCATCCAAAATTCCCATCACGGTCGCGCGAATATCCTCTTTAACCAGATACGATGGCACCGAAAAAACCGAGAAAGTGTTCCCCCCAAAAGGTTCAATCTCAAATCCCATTTCGGCCAAAATATCCATATTTTCATTAATCATTACAGCTTCGCTCAAAGAAACCTCCATCTGCTCGGGAGCCAAAAGCGGCTGACCGGCAATCTTTTTCGCCTCAAATTCAGCCAGAATTTCCTCATACCTCACTCGCTCGTGCGCCGCGTGCTGATCCATAATCGTCAGCCCGTCGCCCTGTTTGCACAAAATATAAGAATTATTCAGCTGGGCCAGCGGAACCAACTCATCCTCATCGGTTCTGGTAAGGGCGTTAAAAGTTTCGGGCTCCTCTCTCACTAGCCCCCCAAAACCATCTGGTTTCACCTCAAATGCGCTCCTCCCACCAACATTGTTGTTTTCCACCTCAAAGGCGCGCAGTTCCTCTGAGGTGCACGTTGCATTTTGCACCGACATCACACTTTGTACCGGCACTACACTTTGCACCGGCGCTGCATCCACCGTCTGCCCCAACCCCCCATGCTCCCTAATCCCGCCGTCCACTTCAAACACCGGCGCCAGAACATGCTTTTCCAAAGCCGTTTTACAAGCCTTCAAAAACACACCGAAAATTTCCTTCTCATCCGCAAACCGCACTTCCATTTTTCGCGGATGCACATTCACATCAACCAACTCCGGACTCAAATTCAAAAACAAAACAAACACCGGATTCTTTTCTTTCGGAATAAGCGAGTGATAACTTTGTTTCACCGCGTACGAAAGCACGTGTGAATTCACCGACCGACCGTTCACAAAAAGATGCTGGCCGTTGCGGTTTGCCCGCGCAATCGCAGGCTTGCCGATGAACCCGTGCAAATTGATTTTTGTGTGCCCGTAAAAAACCGGAATCAGCTCCTGGCTGACACTCCTGCCAAGCAGTCCCCGAATCCGCGAAAGACTATCTTCCGTCGCCGGCAGATCAAAAACCACCCTGCGATCATGCACCAGTTTAAATGCTATCCCCGGATTCGCCAGCGCCATCCCCGTCACCGTATCAAGAATGTGCCCGTATTCGGTCGCCTCGTTTTTCAAATATTTTTTGCGCGCGGGGGTGTTGTAAAAAAGCTGTTTCACCTCAATCTGCGTACCTTCCGGACATCCAACCTGCTTATTTTTAATAATGTTCCCGCCCTCGTTAATAATCAGAGTGCCTTCCAGTGAACCCTTTTGCTTCGTCTGCAAAGTAACATAAGCAACCGAAGCGATAGTGGCCAGCGCCTCACCGCGGAAACCCAGAGTATATATGTTATCCAGATCCTCCGCGCTCGCAATCTTGCTCGTCGCATACCTTTCAAAAGCCTTCAAAGCGTCCTCTTTATCCATCCCGCCACCGTCGTCTGTAATTCGCAGATAACCGTCTCCACCACCCTCCACCTCGATAATCAGGCGTTTCGCCCCCGCGTCCAACGCGTTTTCGGTAAGCTCCTTAACCACCGAAGCAGGCCTTTCCACAACCTCTCCCGCAGCGATTTGATTAATCAGATTTTCCGGCAGCAGATTAATTATTCCCATAATTGAGTTGATAACTACGCCGGCAATACTGGCACTATTAGCCTTTATGTTCAATCAAAAACAGCAAAAGAAAGTTGCCCGTACCTAAAAAAAATGCTACCGTCGCACCGTTATTCATAAAAAATAAACATGTCGGAAAAACCGCTTCACACCAAGGAAAAGAAGTCGCCGAATTCAACACCCAGGCCAACCGGATTCAGCCTGATGCTTTCCAAAGCCTTCAATTACCAGAAGCGCTACTTAAAAATGATCTGCGCGTTCCTTGTCATACCGATTGCGGCGCAGGTGGCGCTGGATGTTTACATGGATTACATTGTTCCGGCGGGAAATGATACAAGTGTCGCGGGCTATGCCATGGCCGTTATTGTCGGCTTTACTCTGCTAATCTGGCTTCTGGATTTTCTTGGTTTCGGAGCCTCCATCAGATACGTTGCACAATCCGAAAAAGGCAAAATGCCGTTTTTCCGGGAAGCTCTTGAATTTGCCTTCAGCCGGATATGGGAGGCCATAGTTCTGGCCTTCAGGATATTTATATACACCTACGCATGGCTGTTATTATTGATTATGTTATTGCTTACCGGACAGGCCATCCTGATGTGGATCGGCATTGGCGCGCCAAACATGAATCTCGCAAGCGTGCCGGGGCTGAATTTAATTTTGGTGATAGCGTTTTTCATTGTATTTATACAGGTTGTTATCAGGGCTCTGTCCATTACTTTTGCTTATCCTCTTCTACTGGCCGATGAAAAAATGACTAGTGCGCAGGCTCTGGAAAAAAGCGTGTCACTTTCCCGCGGAATGAAAGGAAGTATCTTTGTTAATTACTTTCTGCTGGGTATTTTATTCGCCCTTGTAGGAGGTATATACGGGGGCATTATATCGGGCATTTTAATAGACGTGATGGATATTTCGGGGAATTATGTGTCCGATTCGGAGGTAAGGACCTTCAGTGTTATAAGCGGTACTTTACTTATCCCCTTACTGCTTGCTCTCAGGGGCTTTATGGTGATGTTCCAACTCACATACGCCGAAAGCGCGGTGGAGGAAAAAGAACTGTTTGGAGAAAGCGACAAATAAATCAGTCCAGATTTTTCTTGATTGAAGCCAGTTTATTCAGCGCCTCAAGCGGGGTAAGTGCGTTCAAATCAACGTTTCTCAGCTCTTCCAAAGTGGCATTGGTTTTGATTGATTCGTGAGTTCTTTCACTTTCTTCAATCAAAAGCGGATGTTGCAGTTGTGATTCCGGAACGCGTTTATTCGCGTCCGCAAGCTCCTTTTGGATTCCCGATTCCATCACTCCCTCCTCCAGATCGGTAAGAATCTGGCTGGCCCTGTTTACCAGTTCTCCCGGCAGACCCGCCAGTTTTGCAACCTCGATTCCATAACTTCTATCCACGCCCCCCGCTATAATTTTAAACAGAAAAACCACGCCGTCCGCATCGTTCTCGCTCACCGCCGCGGCGTAATTCGCACCGTGGGGAAGCCTTTCCGCCAGCGCGATCAATTCGTGGTAATGCGTGGCAAACAGCGTTTTGGCGCGGATTTTATCGTGAATATATTCAAAAATCGCCCACGCGATACTCATCCCGTCGTAAGTGGAAGTTCCTCTGCCCACCTCGTCCAGAATAATCAGACTGCGCTCCGTTGCGTTTTCCAGAATAAAAGAAGTCTCTTTCATCTCCACCATAAAAGTGCTCTGCCCCTTAACCAGATTATCCGAAGCGCCCACTCTGGTAAAAATGCGGTCGGCAATTCCAATAACCGCTTTCTCCGCCGGAACAAAACCGCCAATCTGCGCCATCAGCACAATCAACGCGGTCTGCCTTAAAAACGTGGACTTGCCTCCCATGTTCGGACCCGTAATCAAAAGAATTCTTTCTCCGTCATTTTTCAAAACCGCGTCATTCGGCACAAAACCCGCGTCGTTACTCATCTTTTCCACAACCGGATGCCGCCCTCCGAGAATTTCAATGTCATTTCCGTCATTCACAACAGGCTTACTATAGCGGTTTTCCAGCGCCACGGACGCCAGCCCGCAGGCAACATCAAGCATAGCGATCATCCTTGCCGTGCGCTGAACGCGTTTCATTTCCGCGACGGTTTTCTCGCGGATTTCCGTAAAAATATTCAGTTCCAACGCCACAATTTTTTCCTGAGCGCCCAGCACTTTTTCTTCAAATTCCTTCAGCTCAGGAGTGATATATCTTTCCGCGTTCACCAAAGTCTGTTTGCGGATATATGTCTCCGGCACCTTGTTTATCTGCCCTTTGGAAACCTCGATATAATATCCGAAAACTTTGTTAAAACGGACTTTTAACGTGCTGATGCCCGTTTTTACAGCCTCTTCACGTTGCAGATTTTGAATAAAGTTTTTCCCCGTCCTCGAAACGGACCTGTACTCATCCAGCTCCGCGCTAAAACCATCCTTAATCATTCCCCCGTCCGCTGTTCCCGGCGGCGGATCGTCACAAATAGCGTTTTCAATCAGCTCCGCCACATCGGCCAGCGGATCAATCATATCCCTGATTTTTACAAGCAGAGAAGCCTCGGCCCCCGCCAGCAGACTTTGAATTCGCGGCACCAGCAAAAGGGAATTTTTTAAACCGATCAAATCCCTGGCGTTGCCCCGCCCCAGGCTCAACCGTGAAATCAGCCTCTCCAAATCCATCACCGATTTCAGCAAAAACGTCAGGTCGTCTTTAAGATCGTGTTTTTTTGTAAAATCCTCAACCGCGTCCAACCGCGAATTGATTTCATCTTTATCAATCAGCGGATGCAGTAAAATATGTTTCAGCATTCTCCCGCCCATAGCCGTATTGGTCTTATCCAACACCCAAAGTAACGAGCCCTCTTTATTGTTATCATGCAAAGTGGATATCAACTCCAGATTACGCAAAGTGGCCTCGTCAATCGGCATAAATTCATCAAGGCTGTATTTCTTCGCCTCCGCCACATGATTCAAAGAACTTTTCTGTGTGGATTTCAGGTATTCCATCAGAAAGTCCGCGGCGCCGGATAAAGCACCCGCCCCGTCAAAAGGAAAAAAGAAAATGGAATCAAAAGATTTTATTAGTTTCACAAACAATTCATCTTCAAAAAAATCGGCGGGAATAATAATTTCCGCGGGACTAAGTCTGGCGATTTCAGAATCCAAATCTTTCTGTCCCGAAATCACCGCGGAGCTGAATTCGCCCGTTGTGATATCCGCAAATGCAAGGCCAAAACCGTCACCGTTTTTTACAATTGCCGCCACATAATTGTTGGATTTTTGCTCCAGCACATTGTCGTCCAGCGTCGTGCCCGGAGTCACAATGCGCACCACATCGCGCTCCACAATGCCTGGCAAAGAGGGATCGGTAAGCTGTTCGCAGACGGCAACTTTCTTCCCCATCCTGGTCAGCTTGGCAATGTAGCCCTCCGCCGCGTGATAAGGAACACCGCACATCGGCGCTTTCTTGTCTCCCTTACTGCGCGAAGTCAGCGTAATCTGCAGCAGTTGCGAAGCCTCCAGCGCATCCTCGGCAAACATCTCATAAAAATCACCCAGGCGAAAAAACAAAATCGCATCGGGATATTTTTCCTTCATCGCGCGGTACTGCCTCATCATCGGCGTAAGTTTTTCTGTCGGTGTCTCCATTTTTTTATTGATTCAGCAAAGGATAAACGTCAATCGCCGGTTCCTCGTACGGATGTGCTTTTCTAACCGCTTCCAGGACCGCGTCTTTTTTTTCAATAGGACAAATAACTTCAACTCTTTCTTCTTCCACTTCTTCGATTTTTCCCGGTTCTCCGATAAAAGGATTTGTACCTTCAAGCCCTCTGAATCTACCCGTTCCCACAGATGAAAACGAACAAAAATCATAATTGCCAAAATGCCCCGCCCCCGCCTCGGCCAGAGTGGAGCGAATCAGATCGGCATGTGTAGCCGGAACAAAAACAACAATTTTCACCAGTGAAAAATCCATGAAAAACCCATAAAAGCAGGAGCATGATAGATAACCCGGAAGAAAAATGAAAGAATAAAACTTGGTTATGATCGCACAAATTGAGTATAAATCGTTTCAAAAGCTAGTTTTACGTCTTTTTCATCAAGATAGAAGATAATTTCGGTATAGGTGGATGATATTTCCCAAATATTGATATTCTGCAGAGTTACCTGTTGGATAAGATAATAAAGAATATACGGCTCTAAAACATATTGTGCGGGGAATGTCACACATAAAGCCGCCAGACCCGATTTTTCAAATATCGGAGGATCGGCAATCTGTGATTTTACCTCCGCAACCATTGTTGAGGGAAGAATAATCGTAATCTCTTTTGTCCCGAATGCAGAAGTAATATGAGTTGAAAAATCTTTTTGCCGGCTCATCAAATCAATAATAATTCGTCTGTTGCTTTCAACATTGGAAAAAGTAAGTTCGGTCAGTCTCGATTTGATATTTACACTATCAAGTTTGTAACTGTTCAGACGGGGTTTGATTTTGCGCTTTACAGCAGACAGTCTGGATAAAGCCATAATGATTGAAGTCCTGCTGATACTCTTTTTGGTTCGCGCCTCCAACAGAGGTTTTAACCATTCAGCCGTGGCGGAATTATTTAACAGTCCCTCACCAAAACCGAATTCCAAAAAATGATTCCCCTGAACCAAATCTTTTAACGCGGAAGACAGTTTAATCATTAAAAGTGAAAAAAATATAACAAAAACTAATAGAATAATAACAAAATTTATAATAATTTTCAATAATCAGTTCTTGCCGTCAAGATGCCGGAGTCTAATATTTCTTAATTTATATATATATGGACACAACAACTTTTCAGGAGAATCCATTAAACAATCAGGGGGCTATTCCTCCTCTGATAGAAACGCCCGTTCCCGGGCATCTCCAGGATAGCGAATATAGCGGTCACTCGCGTCCGGGGCTTGATATGGATGCCTCCTATGACAGAATGGTCTACACCGACCGCGACGATATTTACGATCTTGCCACAATATTGGAATTGACGGCGGACATGAATGGCAGATTCATGCAAAGCGATCGCAGTAGACTGGTAATCAGACTGCTTGCTGACTCAAACATTACAAGTGCCGACCTGGCTTCCATAAATACAATCTGTAACCGTCCGGAAATTGATTTTTATCCCGACAGTGAAGGCAGGTTCAATTATTTGTCAATTGCGGTTAACAGAGCTGATAGAGCAATTGATGATTCGGATTACGATTTGATTGAAAGAAACATTCGCGAAAGAATTCGGACTTCAATCGGGGAACATGGTCCTTTTGAGAGTGAGGCGTTAAGCGTTATCAATAGTGCATCAATGTCCGGACTTCGCCCAACCACCAGCATCGGCGTGGATGAATTAACCAGGATATGGTCAACGTTCGGATGGACCAGATCGTCCGTACAAAGGTTATTAAGCGGTGATGATATACGGGATGTCGTAATGGGCATTAGAGACCGAGATGATCAATTGCTTGCCGTTGCGCTTTACAATGATCAGTCTCACAACGGTATCCGCCACGGGGAAACAACCGAATGGACCACCTCTCCGGATTTCAGAGGACGCGGATACATTCGTCCTTTGCTGATTTCATTACATGCATACCTTTTATCGGAAGGGGTGCATAATATCTGGGCGGACTTAAGGACACCTGATTCCCGAATAGGAACTCCCAATTCCATAGTCCCCGGTTTGCGCAGTGGCATGAGTATATTTCATGCGGACGGACATCGGTATTTATCTTCAAATCACGTAACCATTGATGGAGCGCCTCAAAGCTATAATGCAAATTCCAACCAATATTTTGGAAATGTTCCGCGCAACCAACTCAGGACTTTTATAAGAGGATGGGTTGATAGAAATAATTTTACTCCCCGTCTTATTGAAACCTGCGTTAATAATCTAACCTAATAAAAAAATGACTTATCCATATTCGCTTCTAAATACAAATCTTCCGGTCTACAGCTTATTGGGTTCAAGTAACCTTGGGGAACCGCACTTGTTTGATTTGTCGGGTGCCAACAGCGAACTTTTAAGATTAGACGTTAAAAATCAGCGTGAATTCCAAAAGTATGTGGATCAAAGTTTACGAAATGCCAATCGCCAATGGGGTAGTGCCGGCTATCTGGAAAAAAGGGATACGCTGCTGGCCCATTTACCTCAAATGGTAAATGAAGAAAGATTTTATCATCTTGGAGTGGATATAATTCTTCCAAATGACTTTCAATTACACTTGCCAATTCAGGGAACAGTGATTCGGACGGGCTATGAAGAAGGGAAGGGCAATTACGGAGGTTTTGTCCTTGCTAAACATAATGTCAACAATGGTATTTTTTATTCCTTTTGGGGGCACTTAAATCTCGAATCACTACCGAAAAAAAATGTTGAATTAAAAGGCGGCGAACCGTTGGCCAGGATTGGCGGATTTGCAGAAAACGGCGACTGGTTTTATCACACTCACTTGCAAATAATAACAGAAAAAGGCCTGAAAGAGGGATTTCTTGAAAAAGGCTACTGCAATGAAAAATTGTTGCCGGTGATAGACCAATTTTGTCCCTCTCCTCTGTATTTGGTTAAATACAAGACATAAATAATCAATGACTTTGGAAAATCAAAATGGGACACCATGGAATTTTAGATTTCAGGTGCCCCATTCTTGTCGCTATAACGATTATATCTAGAAGTAGAACTTATTACTGCTAAAAGGAATCGGATAAACATCCAACGGTAAGTAACCGTTATTTGAATCTAGGAGCTGATATTCTGATCCTGTGCCATCGTTATACATAAAGCTACCCATTGTAAATATGAGGACTTCATCAACCATGCAGTTTGTAGAATCAACATAAATGCGATAATCCTTTTGCACATTTGGTTGTACAATTAAACCTAATCCGTTGGCAAAATCATTGGCGGAAATAATTCCATCACTAATGGAAGAGGCAAGAAGTGTATTACCTTCATACAAATCAACTTTGCCAACGGCACACGTACCGGTGGAATAAGTAATATCTGTAATAATTCCCTGTTTATCGGTTGGACCGGATCCTGCCACTAGAAAATCCATGACGTGGAATGAACTATAGTCAGCTGCTCCTCCTTGCGGGCTTGAGGCTGAAAGCAACAAAGTTGCAATAACTGCATCAGCATTTTGTGCGGGGGAAGGTGCAGTGATAACCGGACAGGTTAAATAATCCGCTCCTAGACTGCTTGGCCCCGTCGTATTATAGCTCCCATCTTGATTATACATGCCAATCTGTTTCTGGTACTGACCACCTTCATTCAATGGGCAATACGTACTGATCAATGCATTAAAATCAGCCTGCGTGCATGCGCTGTCAATATTGGCAAATGAGCTAAAATTTGAGCCCTTATTGACTTTTGCATACCCCGTTCCGGAGGCCGGAGCGGAATAATCCGGTAAAGATGTATATTGATCGCGAATAACACAAGCCCCCTTATAAGAAATATTCTTGGTAATTGGAGTTTTAAGTTGAATTTTTGATGAAGTTTTAGATGCAGGCCTGATTGGTGATTGAATAAGTTCGGTGTTACGTGAAAGAAACATCCCCTGGAAGTATGTACCCTGGCTAAATATTACAGCTCCAACGACTACGATTACTGCCAGACCACCCAGCCAGTAATAGAGTTTTTGATTTTTTTTCATTTTATTTTTATTAATTAAATACTATTAGATTTTATATCTAAAGATAATAACACAAAAGAAAAAGCAAGTAGACGATGTGATCTACATTGTGGGATTAAGAAAAATCCACAATTTGTCTGCTAAAACTATTTAGTTTCCGTAAAAAATATTGCCTTTTTGCGTTCACGCGCAAGTTCCCTGCGCTCGCCGCGCGACACGCGTTGTGCGTTCCTGTAAGATCCCTGCCCGAAAACAAATCTGGCGGCCGCGGGCAAACCGGTAAGTTCTATTACGGCCTCCTTTACATCATCAACACGATCCATGATGGCATCGTAAACATCTTCCGCATCCTCGCGCAGAGTGGTTTTTACGGGGTTATCCTGTTCATTAACCGACTCTTCCGCCGGAACCCTGTAAGGGCTGTTTCCTGTTTCAGACATAAAAATATATTAAATGGAATTATAAAATACAACAAAGAAGGCAAAAGTCAACATATTGTAGTTATGATATTTGTAATAAGCCTGTAGTAGTTTCAGACATTTAGGACACTGTAGTTAAGTTTTTGTTTTGTGAGCTTGTATTTCAGGATTCCAAATTGTAACGGTGGCATAAAATGTTTGGTTTTTTGAGGTCGTTTTTCGTTGAAATATTTCAGTGACAGTAAATTGATTTTATTTAAGTGAGTAAGCGATGTAAAGGTTCTTCCGCGATACACCTCTTCTTCGTCGATTCTATGTGTTCGTTCAACGTGTGAATTGGCTCTGGGATAAGCGGGAGGTATCATTTTGTGTTCATATCCGTATAGCCCACATTGAAGCGTAAACGGATGTATTTTTGTGATTTCAGGATGCAATCTCCAGGTGAACTCAAATCCGTTGTCTGTCTGAATAACCCTGATCCTGAACGGATAAAACAGTCGCAATCTGGTAAGAAAATCCACACTTGCCTGCGTGTCGCGGCTTTCATGAATCATTTTAAATTTTATTCCGGTCGCCACGTCCAAAGCCGTGTATTGATATACCCAGCGATATTTTTTGCCGCATCGCTTTGCGCTTTCATCAATCAATCTCACATATTTCAGATCGACCTGCACCTTTTCTCCCGGAAGATATTTTGGAGCTTCATACGTCCTGTCTTGTTTCCTATTGCACTTTCTCGCCTTAATTAAGCCGTTTCTCTTCAAAATCTTGTATATTCCCGTTACGGAAACATCAATCGCGTATCTGTCTTTTAGTTCAAACCAAATATGTTCCGCTCCTCTTTTTGTTCGTTTTCTGATTTTGATAATCAGTTTAATTGTTTCTTCAGAATACTCTTTGGGGTTTGTTTTTGGCTTTCGGGAATACGATTTTAATCTCATGCTTTTTGAATATCCCTTTCCTTTGCCACTTTCATTCAAATCCAGGCGCTTTTTCCAATAATAGAATCTGCTCCTGTGAATTCCATATTTTCTGCATACAGCCTTAATATTTCCATGCTGATGATATTCGCGAAACCACTGATATCTCATCTTGGCCAACTCCTTCTCTTTAACTTCCTGCCTGATTTTGTATAATTCTGCTTGGGACATCGTTGTTTGGGTTAGGTGTAAGCTATTTAACCTTAACACGGTGTCCTATTTGTCTGTGTACTATATAT
>JBGSPQ010000022.1:0-11626 GCA_041738505.1 Candidatus Altimarinota bacterium
ACTGATATCTCATCTTGGCCAACTCCTTCTCTTTAACTTCCTGCCTGATTTTGTATAATTCTGCTTGGGACATCGTTGTTTGGGTTAGGTGTAAGCTATTTAACCTTAACACGGTGTCCTATTTGTCTGTGTACTATATATATTTGTAATAAGCCAAGGTTGACAAAGGTTTAGAAAGCAGGTAAAAACATTTCCTTCATAAAAATTATGGAAAGAACATCTTATCCGGCTCCGGTAATACCAACCATAGGCCGTAAAAAAGCAAAAATTCGCAGAATGGGACAATGTGAGTTCAAGTCACCATGGAATTGCGAAACAATTAAAAAGATAGAGGACGCTAAAATTGCAGCAATGAGAAAAAAATATTTCAGAGTACTGCAACGGACTTTAAGCCTTTGCGGATCAGCCGGCAAAGACTATACCGCGACTCCCCGATAATTCTGGAGCCACTTCCTTAACAAATCGTTTTAAATGGAGCCGGAGGCGAGATTTGAACTCGCGACTTGCTGTTTACGAAACAGCTACTCTACCCCTGAGTTACTCCGGCTTACAGTCACCAATATGTGTCCTTCAATTGCTCTCTTGCTTAAAACACGATTATTTCTGCCATTCCCTCTATTTAAACCTGCATAGGTCGGAGTCAGTGCATCACAATTTGGACATATTAAACGCAGATTATTTTCACAATTATTTCGCCAGTTACCGTCAATGTGGTCTGCAACAAGAGGGACTTCTCCAAGCTTTGGATTAACCTGTGCCCAACCGCATAAACTGCATTTATTTCCAAATTTTCTTCTAAGATATTTTTTTACATAGCGCGAAACGATACCTAAGCCCTGTAATCCCGTGACACGACCCTCCTGCCATTTTTTTATATAGGATTGATATTGGTATTCCATTTGACAAGAATTGCTACAATATTTATACCCGGATCTAGAGGTTTCTTTTTTGCAGATAAGGCACTCGTTTCGTGGTTTTTTTGGCATAGGCATGGGCATAAAATAAACCATTCAAAAAACAGCGTCAAGCAAAGAAAAAGCCCTGCTCGTCGGCAGGGTTTTTCCCGTTTCACATAGGCAAAAGGGGTTAAGAAAGGTCAATCACGAATTAAAACAAGTCAGGCGTTGAGGGGGATTCGGGAAACTTTATAAGTGAACTTTCGTTTAGTCGTTCTTTTTGATTTTACAGGCGCGGTTTTAGCGGCCGACTGTAAATTCATTTCGGCGATACGATCTCTCCTTAAGGCCTGTGTACGCCTCGGCAGAGGCATCGGATCAAACAGTCTTACGTTCACCGAGGGTGAAAAAAATCTAGCAAGTAACATGGTTTATTGGGTTAAGAATTATAATTTTTAGTCTAAGAAACACACCGGACATATGCCGTCTTTTGGCATCAGTCCGTACACACCGCCTTCGAGGGGACAAACAGTCCCGTTTTTATTTCACGCCGCTACCTCTTATAGTGCCTTATCAGCCCCGTTACAACGCCCTGCGTGCAAAGTTCGCCTTCCGGATAAATATTGTCATAATTGGGGTTTTCCGGTTTCAAATAAACGCGTCCGTTTGATTCTCTCATATATCTTTTAACGGTATTCTGGTTATCCACCAGAGCCACCACAATATCGCCCTCGCGCGGCTCCAACGCCCCGCAAACCACCAGAATATCCCCATCATAAATGCCCGCCTCGATCATACTGTCCCCCGTAACGCGGAGCAGATACGAATCCTTATACTTGTACACAACGTCCTCACCTACATTCACCCAGCTTTCAATATACTCCTCCGTCAGGATCGGCCCGCCCGCGGGCACCATTCCCAGCAGAGGAAGCTTAAAATCCTCGTTATTGAGCCTTTCTTTGACGCTGTTTAAAAGCTTGATCCCGCGCGGTGTATCATCCTTTTTGATATAGCCTTTTTCCTCCAGAGCCTTCAGGTGTTTTAAAATACTGTTATCCGAACTCACCCCGAAAAATTCTCTCATTTCCTTGATAGTGGGTGAAGATCCGTTTTCAAACTGGTACTTTTCTATAAATTCCAGTACGGCCTCCTGTTTTTCCGTTAATACTTCGGACATGGCTTATAAAAAAGAATAATGGTTATTTGTAACCCCATTATAGGTGAGTGTATACTCACCGTCAATACTTTTTTATTATTTTACTTTTCAAACTCAAAAATATGCATCTTTCCAAAGCGCATAAGCCCCAAAACCGGCGCCAGCAAAAAGAACCCCGCAAGTTTGTTATAGTTCCTGACCTTCCCATTATAATACTCAGTCATTTCTTCTATCTCACTTGAAATTTCCTTGAATTCCATCTTCAGCTCCAGAAAATTGGTGTCGTGTTCAAGTTCGTGGGATTCTTTTGTCAGAGCCCAGATTTTGTGCATCAAATCCGAAATTTCCAGTTCGGCGTGAACTCTTTCTTTGGGTTTTATCACCGGCCATGTCTTCGCCCGTAGGGCCGTCAGGTTGACCAGCAGTTCGGTGTGACCCGATAAATGAGCCCTCACCGTCTCAATCAAATTGGGGATTTTATCCAGCCTTATCCCCATCTTCTGCAACAGAAGCTGATAATATTCATCAACCTCGGCTCTAAAGGATTTAAACAGAAAATAAATGAAAATCACCGCCAGACCCGCCAGCAGAAGAACCGAAACTATAATAACAATAACGTGTTCGGACATAATGGATAAATTATCGCGGCAATTATACCATAAAAAAACACCGGCAACATTTAATCTTCAACCTCCACCGCCTTCCTGTTAATATTGGTCATCCCGTTTTTAACATCCGAAAATTCATTACTGAAGTTGTTAAGCGGTTGATGATCCCTCTCCGATAGTGTGGTCCTGACCTGATTTAACAGTCTGTAATGGTAGTCCGGCGAGGGCACATTGCGAAGCACCCACGGATCGGAAAAGCTGATAATAACCACCAGTTCCCCAACCCCAACCAGACTTTTCACCAGGCCTTTCTGCTGTTTCTGAATATCCTGGATTCTTTTCATTACAATGGAATGCTTGTCATCATGCAAAAACAGCGATTTCTTAACCTCCACCACCCTGAAATTGGTAATAATCACGGTCCTCATAAAGTATTCAATCATCTTCAGAAAAAACCTGTGGATAAGCAAAGCCGTGCCGATCAGCGCCAGCGCCACCAACAGCTGGAAAAAAGGTTCATCCAGAGAGGGCAGTCTGAAACTGCCTATGGAAGCCACAAAAACAATCAGGCCGGTCATGTAAAGCAAAAACGGCAGTAAATCGGGGAGCAGAACCAGCCAGTGCCTGCGGAAAAATTCAATAACTTTTTCATCCTGCATTTGTCCGCGGAAGTGGAATTCGTCGGAGCTCTTTATTTTTTTTTCTTTCATAGCGAAGAAAGATAAAAAATAAGCATCATCGATCCGACAGTGTAGAGCAGAACAAATCCCACATAAATCATCACCACATGATCCGGCCGGATAAAACCCAACAGCATGGAATATCCGTTTTCTATGATTGTATTGCGTTTTTTGTATGCCAAATAGCGCAACAGCGAGAGTCCCATAAATATCAATGAGACCATATGTGTTGTGATAATTGTCCCCCAGAAAAGGTTCATAGAAGCGACTTATAAACCCCAATCAGTTTTTCGGCGGAGGATTTCCATGAAAAATTATTCACAAAACTCTCCGCTTTTTGTTTTTGTTTTTGATAATAAGCGGAGTCTTTTAGCAGATCTTTCATATGGATTTGCAGACATTTCCCGTCATCGGGATGACAATAAACGGCCGTGTCCCCGGCCACTTCGTGATGTACCGGAAGATCCGATACAATGGCCGGCAGTCCGCTTGCGCACGCTTCCAGTAAAGGAAGATTGAATCCCTCTTTTTTTGAAAGATTCAGGAACGCCAGTGCAGATTGGTAAAGAGCGGGTAAATCCGATTCGTCTATAAAGCCTGTTACAGCCATTTTTCCTTTAGCTGATTTGATACTAGTATCATTTATGAGTTTTGTCAATTCGTCATAGCTTTCGTACAGATTGTTTTCCAGACATTTGCCTCCGGCCAGTACAAAATTCACAGCAAATTCCGGAGCGATTTCGTTTACAAAAATCTCAACCGGTTTTTGCACATTTTTACGGGCGTCGTAGCCTCCCACATACAGGAAAAACGGTCTTTCAGGACTTAGTCCGTATTTTTTTAATACCGCCTTTTTGGCATCCTCCGGGATTTTTTGAGTGAAGGATTCGGAGACTGCGTTATGTATCACGGTGATTTTTTCAATATCCGTTTTGCACACTTCGGCCACCTCTTTTTTTGCCGATTCGGACACGCAGAGAACTTTATCCGCCTTTTTTACGGCATTTTTGCATCTGTCCTGATACAGCCTGGTTAATAAGGATTTTCTGTATTCCGGCAGAGTCCAGGGAATCGTGTCATGAACGGTCACAACCGTTGGAAAAGGGGATTTAAACCACGGATTACAGGGATAAGGAAAATGAATCAGATCAGCATTAATTTTTTTAAAATAGCGCGGAACCTGCACCTGCTCCCAGAAAGTCTTTTTAACCCCCGCCGGCCCCCACCCGATTTCCGGCAGAACGGTGATTTCCACATTTTCAAAACCCCAACGGTAAGGGGCCGGCGGAACATCCGGAACAACAAAAACAAACTGAATATCGGGGTGGTTCCGCGCCGCCTCCAGAAACAAATCACGCGTGTATCTGCCGATTCCGGTATGCGGTTTAACCAAAAACCTTCCGTTGACGCCGATTTTCATAAGCTCTCCAGTAAATTGATAATTTTATCCGTCGCGTCAAAATTAGCGCCCCGCTCACGTTTGGTCTCATTTTCATTAATCAGCGCGCTCAGTTCATTCAAAAAATCATCAAAAACAAAACCGTCCTCCTCCATCGTAACGGCGCGATGATCCTTGCAGAAAGCCCGCGCGTTATCAATCTGGTCGCCGCGGCTTGCGCCTTTACCCAGCGGAATCAGCACCGCCGGCCTCCCCACCGCCGCAATCTCCGCCAGCGTCATCGCCCCCGCCCGCGACACCACCGCCCCGCACATCGCGTACAAATCCTTCATCTCATCCTTCACAAATTCAAACGCCTTATACCTGTTCGCCAAAGAAGCGTAATCCTCGCCCAGTAAAGCCAAAATATCATCCTCCGTCCTCATCTTTCCTTCTCCGCAGATATGCGCCACCCGATAAACGGACAGCAGATTCCTTAAATTATCAAAGACAACATTATTGATAAACCCCGCCCCCTGACTGCCCCCCGTAACCAGCAGAACGGGCAGATCATCCGCAAATCCGCAAAACTTCCGCCCCGCCCCGGCGTCCCCGCTCACAATCTCTTTTCTAACCGGATTGCCGGTCAACACAACCTTTTCCGCCGGAAAATATTTCCCACTCTCTTCAAACGCCACGCAAATTTTTGTCGCGAACCTCGCAGACATCTTATTGGAAAGCCCCGGAACCACATCCGACTCATGCAGAACAACCGGCACTCCCGCGAGTTTACCGCTCACCGCCGCCGGAAAACTTACATATCCCCCCTTGCAGAAAATAACATCCGGCCGGAATTTTTTGATAATCAAATAAGCCTGCAAAATCCCCGCCGGAAC
The DNA here is from genome assembly GCA_041738505.1 of Candidatus Altimarinota bacterium. Classification (GTDB taxonomy): domain Bacteria; phylum Patescibacteriota; class Gracilibacteria; order UBA1369; family UBA1369; genus JBGSPQ01. Next base: position 5,615 of record JBGSPQ010000022.1, read on the forward strand.
CTTCAGCAAATCAACAAAATTTTCCCACGAAAAATATCTGCGCATCTTGCCGCACAAAATCCCCTTAAAAGGAACGCCTTCGTCCGCCGCCATTTGCTTTTCCATGCCCTTGCGGTCGCCCACATACAACAACTCAACGTTGTCCCCGTATTTATCCCGAAGCTCCTTAATAAGAGCCATATTTGGTACTATATGTCCGCCTGTTCCACCTCCTGACAGAAGCAGGCGCATTTTGCGATGCATATTTTGAAATATGAAGAAGTACTCCAACTCCGATCAAAGTCGCCACCAGTGACGAACCTCCATAGCTGATAAACGGCAGGGTGATACCCGTTACCGGCATCAGACCGATATTGATTGATATATTCATAAACGCCTGAATCACAATCCACGAAGTGATGCCCACGGCCGTCAGCATCGTGAATTTATCGGGGGCGTTACGCGCTATCAGAAAACCGCGATAACCTATCACCGCATAGGCGATCACCACAAAAAGAATCCTGTAAAATCCCAGCTCCTCCGCCGAAGCGGCAAAAATAAAGTCATCCGAGGCCTGCGGAAGCCAGTATGATTTCTGCACACCCTGCGTTAAACCTTTCCCCCAAAATCCCCCCGTCCCCACCGCGATATTTGCCTGTTCCGTCTGCCAGCAGTAATCCTCCCGGCAGTTTTCGCCCTGATTCACAAAAGCGTCCATACGGTCGCTGACGCGTGAAACGTTTGAAACCAACAGCAGTCCCACAATAAAAGCGATAAACGCGCCCAAAGCCAAATGGCGCCACCTGGCGCCGGCCACAAAGTACATACAGACCGCCACCGCCGCCACCACCAGCGTACTTCCCAAATCGGGCTGCAGCAGAATCGGCAGAAGCAAAATCCCCGTCACGATGCAAAAGGGTAGAAATCCGTATTGAAAAGTCCCCACATCCTGTTTTTTCCGCTCCATCCAGTGGGCCAGATAAAAAATCAGCGCCAGTTTTCCAAACTCCGTCGGCTGAAGAGAGGTGTTAAAAACCACCAGCCAGCTCTTGGCGAAAGTTGTGTACTGTGAGCCGATAAACAGCACCACCAATAGCAGTAAAACCGTAGCCACGTACCAGAAAACAGAAGTCTTTTTCCAGAAGCGAAAAGAGATTTTGGAAACCACCAGCATGGCAAAAATCCCTATCAGCATCCTGAAAAGATGATTTTTAAACAACAGATAACAATCCACTTCCGGATCCGAACAGTTGGGGTACAAAATATCGGGCGCGGAAAGTTGGATGGACTTGGGAACGCCGATACTCGTGATCATCACCAGCCCGAAAATCAGGAGGCCCATCACCGTGATAAACAGCACATTGTCGGCTTTCAGCTTTCGCATATTGAAAAAAACTGCCTAAAGTGCGATCATACTAACACAGGCCGGGTTCAATGCAAACTCCCTCAAAATGAAAAAATCGTACTATAAAATCGGATTCGCAGCCTTTCTTCTTTTCGTTGTTGATGGCTATACAAAATGGCTTGCCGCGGGCTGGTTGGACTCGCCTCTGGCAATCACTTCATGGTTTTCGCTGGAATACCGGCAAAATTTTGGCACCGCCTGGAGCATGCCCGTGCCCGGGGAGATTATTCTGCCTTTAAATGTCTTGATTCTGGTGTTGGCCGTTTATTGGCTGCCCAAAGCGCTGGATTTACGAAACAGATATACTTTTATCGCTCTTTCACTCATTCTCGGCGGGGCGCTCGGCAATATTTACGACAGAATGGCTTACGGATATGTTGTGGATTTTATAAAAATCGGGTGGTGGCCGGTTTTCAACCTTGCCGATGTCTTTTTATCCGCCGGCATCTTTATAATTATTGTTTTTTATGGTAAAATAAAACGACATAATTGAATATAAATGGAACAACAACAATTTGAAAACGGCGATCAGGGCTTACAGCAGATGACGGATCAATCACAGCCATACCAGGGCCAACCGTCCCCCGAAACTTATCAGGAGCCTGAATACGGTCCCCGAAGGCTCACTTTTTTTATTCTTGTACTCAAAACGTTTGCGGGATTTGGAGGGGGAGTGGCGGGCACTGCCGTTTTATTGCTGATTTTTCTGGCGACTTCATCCATTTTACAACCCGTTCTGGGCGGTACCGCCGCGACCGAATTGGAATCCGGGCAGGTCAGCCCTTTGTTTATGGTTGTATTAATGGCAATGGTGTTCGCGACCTCGCTGGTTTCCAGCCTTCTGGCACCGCTGTTTCTGGCCTACACCGAAAGAGACCGATATAACAGAATTTCCACGATGATGGGCCAGATATTTATTGTAAATCTGGTGATTTTTGCCTTTGTCCTGCCAATTTATCTTACAACTTCCACCGAAAGAATGGAGCTTACGGTATACGCCGCCAGCCTGCAGGTGATTATCAGCGCCATGGCCGGAGCCTTGATTATGGAAATCATTCATGATGCCAGATATCCTCTTTTGGCCGTATATAACAGCATCCTGGCCCTGCTTGTGGGCGTGGGTGTGAATTTCATTTTATATTATGTGACCGGAAGCGCCACCATTCTGCTATTTGCCGCATTGCCGATTATCTGGTCGCTGGTGGGATTCGCCCAGGCGGCCGTGACAATGTTTTACTATTGGATATTCCAAAGCTGGGGCAGTGATTTTTTGGCCAACACAGCCAGTTTCGGCACCGATTACGGCATCCCCGACGAAACCGAGGACGAAGAACCCCCTCCGGATGTGGAGGGCGCCGACTTCTTAGACAAAGCCTAAACTCTCCAATAAAGCATTTTCCATTTTATCCGTGCGCGGTTTTTTCTTGAACCAGATTTCAAACTGTTTTTCCCCCTGATATAAAAGCATTTTATGACCCGGCACAATCCGGCAATCCGCTCTTTTGGCGTCTTTGACCAGTTTTGTTTCCGGAGGATTGTAAACAATATCCATCACCACCATACCGCGCATAAAAAAATCGGACGGCACCAGGGATTCTTTTACATTCGGCGTCATCCCCACGGAGGTGGTATGAATAAGAATATGCGGCCTGAAATTGGAGATTTCACTCAAAGCGCCGGCGTTGACATTAAATTGATCGGCAAGTTCCTGCGCTTTCTTAAGCGTTCTGTTCAAGATCGTCACTTCCGCTCCCGCCTGCGCGCAGGCATAGGTGATTGCGCGGGATGACCCTCCGGCCCCCAAAATCAAAACCCTTTTACCGTTAAGCTCCGTCACGTCCTCCAACGCCTTCTGCGCCCCGATCCAGTCGGTATTATATCCCTTCAGCTTGCCGTTAACGTTTGACACCGTGTTCACGGCACCGATCGCCCGTGCGTGCTTATCCAGCCCGTCCAGAAACGGCATAATACTTTCCTTATGCGGAATGGTTACGGAAAACCCCATTATCGGCTTTTCCCTGACTTCTTTCAAAAACATTCTTATATCATCGGGGTGCACTTCAAAATGCTCATAGTGCGCATCCATATTGTAGGCATCAAAGGCCGCCCCGAACATCGCCGGTGAAAGCGAATGTTTAACGGGGTAACCCAGCACTCCATATAAAGGCGCCATGAGATTTATTTTTTATGAGCGAAACCCTCAACCGCTTTCAGCATTTCCATAGGAACCATCCATACAACGGTATTCGACTGGTCGGAGGCCAGATCGTTAATTGACTGCAAAGTTCGCAGGTGCAGGGCTCCCGGCGCTTCGGCCAGCATTTTGGCGGCCTTGGAAACATTTTCCGCAGCCATCACTTCACCTTCCGCCGAGATAATCGCCGCTCTTCTTTCACGTTCCGCTTCTGCCGCTTTGGCAATGGTCCTCTTCAGGTTTTCCGGAATCACTATGTCTTTCAAATCAAGATTAACCACTTTGATACCCCATGGATCGGTTGCCTTATCCACCGCTACCTGAATCACTTCGGAAACTTCTTCTCTGTTCTTTAAAATGTCATCCAAAGTGTATTGGCCCACTGCATTTCTCATCGTCACCATCGCCAACTGCATAATCGCATAATAAAAATTTTCAACTTCAAGAATGGCTTTCTCCGCAACAGTTACATTGTAGTAAATTACAGCATTGATTCCGACGGGAATATTGTCCTTGGTAATGGCTTCCTGTTCGGGTACATCCACGGTTTTGGTTCGGATATCCACTTTAGTCATTGACTGGATGACCGGCAGAACAATTCTCCATCCCGGACCTTTTGTGGAGATATATTTACCTAACATAAACTTGATGCCTCTTTCGTATTGGTTTACCTGTCTGATTGATGTGAGGAGAATAATTCCCACCACAATCAGCACCGGCATGCTTAGAAAGGAAACGATAATTGAATCTTCCGTCATAGTTATAAAGTTAATAAATGTCTTCACCATTCTATTGTTTTTTGGATAAAAGAGAACCAATTGGCATTGAGGAAAAGGCTTTTTTTTGTTATAATTAACAGATTAAATCAAAGATAATGATTGAGTTGATAAAATCCGCAATAAATATTCCTCTCGCCCGGGCGCAAATTGTCGCGGCCAATGAGGTTGCGGATCAAACACAGGATCAGCTCACCCAGCTTGTCGGCACTATTCTGTCAAAGATTCCTCTTTGGATTACGGCTTTAATAGTCATAATATTGTCGTTTATCATCGCCAGAATCGTTAAAAGTTCCGTGGAAAACAAACTCGTGACGGAGGGATTTGAAGAGGAGCACAAAGAGCTTTCCATAGTGGCGGGACGATCGGCTAACGCAATTGTACTTACAATCGGACTTACCGTGGGTCTAAAAATCGCAGGGATAGATTTAACCACAATCATCGCCGCAGGTGCTTTCGGCATCGGGTTCGCGCTCAAGGATTTGATCATGAATTTTATCGCGGGGGTGATGCTTCTGACAGCACGCCATTTCACCATCGGAGACATCATCAAAGTAAACGGCATCCTTGGAAAAATAGAGGAGATTCAGTCCCGCGCCACAGTAGTTAAAAATTTTGACGGTACCAAAGTGGTGATTCCCAATGCCGAACTGTTCGTCAATCCCGTCACCAGTTACACATCCAATCCTTTCAGAAGGGTGGAGGTTATTGTGGGAGTGGAATACGGCACCGAACTCAAGCTGGCCATGGACTCTTGTATGAAAGCCGTAAAGGAGAGCCGAAATATCCTTGCCGAACCCAAACCCTCCGTCGGTTTGTTTGAATACGGCGAATCATCCATCAACTTAAAAGTGAAGGGTTGGGTGGAATCCAAAAAAGGAGTAATCAAAACCAGGAGTTCAATGATCCAGAATATCAAAAAGGAATTTGACGCAGTCGGCATCGGCATTCCGTTCCCGATCCGCACCATTGTCTTTGATGAGGACGCCCAAAGAAACAAAAAAGAAAAAATGGCTGACGAGCAAAAAGTGGAAAAACTGCTGGAGGAAGAGCCCGCTACCGAAACATCACCCGGGCGGAACCCAGCGCTTGCAGAACAACCCACATCCGAAATCCCCGTAATACTCCCGGCATCTACTCAACAACAACCTATTGCCGACACATCAGTCGCAGAGGTCCCCGCGGACGCAACAACTTCCGCGGAAACAACGCCTTCCACGGGCACAATGCCAGCCTCAGAAACAACATCTCCCGCGGAAACAACGCCTCTCGCTGAAACAACGTCACCTGCGGAAATAACAACTCCCGCCGCCACACCGGCCCCCGCATGGCTTCAACAGGCCGCGTCCGAACAGCCGACAACTCCCTCCGCGCCCGAACAACCGGCCGTGCCCGGTACATCCGAACAGCCTTCCACACAGACCGCACAGAACCCACAATAGACAAACGACTAAAAGTGCGCACCCCTCCACTTTTCCAGGCAAGTTTGCACAAAAGTCACCAGACTATGGTAATCAAATTCTGTGCGCGTGTAAAAAATCAACGGGTTGTTTACACTTCTGCATCAAGAAACCTTTTTAGTCTTTGGCAAGGAGTGTAAGAAGTTTTGTCTATTTTAAGCGCAGAATGGAGTCTTACATGATTATAATATTTAACAT
>JBGSPQ010000023.1:0-68017 GCA_041738505.1 Candidatus Altimarinota bacterium
GGCGAGGGTGGTGTTGGTGGCTGTATCTTTTGCCGTTACGCAGACATAGTAGGTGGTGCCGTTGGAAAGGGCGGGGGATACCGTCCAGCTTGTGCCGGCAACGTTTGTAGTGCTGGCAACCGGGGAAGGACAAGCTCCGGAGGTGTCGTCCACCTTTACATCATATGTGGAAGCTCCAGTGGAAGCACCCCATGTGATGTTTGGAGTGGTGTCGTTTGTAGGGCTGGTGGGGCCTGTTATTGAAAATGAACCCGGAGGAGTAATATCGTAAGTGACGGTATTGTCGGTTGAAGTGGATGCGCTGTTGCCGTTGCCCGCAGTATCGGTGACTACACCCGCGCCAATTGAAGCTATTACGGTTCCGGATCCGGTCATGCCCGAAACGGCCACGCTGTATCCTCCGTCTATCGGTGTAATAACGGCGGTGGTTGCGCCGGCTGTGCCGGAAAGGGTGACATCGCCAGATGTAAAGCCGGTGATAGATTCGGAAAAGAATACCTCAAATAGGATTGGTGATACGTTGGTGGGGTCGTTCTGGCTGGGAGCCTGGTTGATGGTAACGGTTGGGCCGACAGTATCAACAAGGAAAGAATAAGTGCCGTTGTTTGTGGCGAGAGTGGTGTTGGTGGCGGTATCTTTGGCTGTTACGCAAACATAGTAGGTAACGGCGTTGGAGAGAGCGGGGGATACCGTCCAGCTTGTGCCGGCAACGTTTGTAGTGCTGGCAACAGGTGAAGGACAAGCGCCGGAAGTGTCATCCACTTTTACGTCATATGTGGAAGCTCCGGTGGAGGCGCCCCAGGTGATATTTGGAGTGGTGTCGTTTGTGGGGCTGGTGGGTCCGGTGATTGAGAATGCGCCGGGCGGAGTAATATCGTATGTGACGGAATTGTCGGTTGATGTGGAGGCACTGTTGCCGTTGCCCGCGGTATCGGTGGCTACACCGGCGGCTATCGCGGGAATGACTGTACCTGTGCCGGTCATTCCGGAAACGGCCACATTGTATGTGGTGCCGGAACCGGTGACGGTGCCTGTTGTGGCTCCGGCTGTACCGCCAAGAGTGACATCGCCAGTGGCGAAATTGGTTGTGGATTCTGAAAATACTACTGTGAAGTTGATTGGTGACGCGTTTGTGGGATCGGTCTGACCGCCGGCCTGATTGATTGTGACGGTGGGAGCGTTTGTATCAACAAGGAATGAATATGTACCTTTGTTTGTGGCTAGAGTGGTGTTGGTAGCAGTTTCTTTTGCCGTTACACAGACATAGTAGGTAACGCCGTTGGAAAGAGCGGGGGATACCGTCCAACTTGTGCCGGCAACGTTTGTAGTGCTGGCGACAGGGGAAGGACAAGCACCGGAAGTGTCATCCACTTTCACATCATATGTGGAAGCTCCACTTGAAGCGCCCCAGGTGATATTTGGAGTGGTGTCGTTGGTGGGGCTGGTGGGACCGGTGATTGAGAAAGAACCGGGCGGAGTAATGTCGTAAGTGACGGTATTGTCTGTGGAAGTGGATGCGCTGTTGCCGTTGCCCGCGGCGTCTGTGGCTACGCCGGCGGCTATGGAGGCAATTACAGTGCCGGTCACTGACATGCCCGAAACTGTTGCAGTATATGTTGTTCCGGATCCTGTGACGAGGACGGTGTTGGCTCCCGCCGATCCCGAAAGATTTACAGATGAAAATCCGGTAACTGCTTCGGAGAAGACAACTGTGAAGTTGATAGGCGATGTGTTGGTGGGATCGTTCTGACCTCCGGCCTGGTTGATGGTGACAGAGGGTGGTGTTGCATCAATCACAAAAATATACGTGCCGCTGTTAGAAGCGGCGGTGGAGTTATTCGCGGCGTCTTTTGCCGTTAGGCAGACGTAATAAGTTACTCCTTCGCTAAGGATGACGTCACCGATGTTCCAGCTTGTCCCGGTTACTCCAATTTGGCCGCCAACGGGAGAAGGACATCCTCCGGAACTGTCATCAATGGAAACATCGTATGATGTAGCCCCTGTGGAAGCGGTCCAGGTGATTGTAACATTTGCGTCATTGGTCGGATTTGGCGGTCCGGTGATGCTGAAAGATCCCGGAGGAGTTATATCGTAGGTGACGGTGTTGTCCGTGGAAGTGGATGCGCTGTTGCCGTTGCCCGCGGCGTCTGTGGCTACTCCGGCGGCTATGGAGGCGATTACAGTTCCGGTCACTGACATGCCCGAAACTGTTGCAGTATATGTTGTGCCGGATCCTGTTACGAGGACGGTGTTTGCTCCCGCCGTTCCGGAAAGGTTTACAGATGAAAATCCGGTAACTGCTTCGGAGAAGACAACCGTAAAGTTGATTGGTGAAGCGTTTGTGGGATCGGCCTGTCCGCCGGCCTGGTTGATGGTGACGGTGGGTAGGCTGGAATCGTAAATAAATGAATCAAGTGCGGGACTATAACTGTTGCCGGCATTATCTTGGATGGCAACGGTAAACTTATATTCGACACCATTTTGTAGTTGTGCTAGCGGCAAACCGGAATAGTACCAGGATGTGGTCCCGTTCACTGCATTATTCACTGGTGCAGCTTGCCAGCCTGGCGTTGTTGGATTCCACCAATAGTTATCGCTGGTGCGTTGTACATAGACATAAACACTCGAAAGTCCGGATAGCGCATCGCCAGCGGTTCCCGTGATGGTTGTCGTTGTACTATAAGTGCTCGGATTATAGTAATTGTTGGCAATAGAAATAGAGCCGGTGGGATTAACACTATCCAATTTGTAGGGACCATTCCATGAACCGGTGTTGCCGGCGTTATCCGCGTTACACAGATAAAGGGTATGAGAGCCTTGTGAAGGAATGGTGATGGTGTTGCCGTTGGTGAAGGAGGTGCCGGAACTACGACACGTGGCATCAGAGGTATCCCAACTATATTTTGAATAACTCAAACCTGCCCCGCCGGAGTCTGAGGTGGACAGGGTGATTGTCGGGCTGGTATTGTACCATGAAGTAGAGGAATTGTTGGCGGAGACGACTGGGTTGGTGGTGTCGTATGTAATTGAATCGCTGGCAGTCGCGCTCCAGTTGTTGACATTGTCTCTGAATTTAACGTAAACGGTTTTGGATCCCTGTGCTGTTGAGCAACCTGCACCGCTTTGATTCGTGATGTTGAATGATTTGCTTCCGCTGTAGGTTTCGGGAGTGGTCCAGTTGGAGTTGTCGCAGGAAAATTGCATCTGGCTTAATCCCGCTCCGGCATCCGTGGAGGAAAGTGTCAAAGTGACAGTTGCTGAAGTTGTGTATGTTGCTCCGGAGTTGATTAATATGGAATTGAGTGTTGTTGGAGCGGTGGTATCCAGAGTACATGCATAACCATCCGGATTGGAATCATTCATGGCATAATCATAACCAACGGTTGTAAGTGCTCCGTCACAGGTTTCCGCGTTATCTATTGTGTAAGTTATATCAAAGGGGGTGCCGGCCGTTGGAGTGGTGCCGAATGCCGATTCGCCGGCAACGTAATATGCGCCTGCCAATGCTCCGGATAAATTATCCGTAAGATTATAATCCATCGTGAAGGATTGTCCCGACGGGACGGCGTTGTTGTAAAAAATCGCGGAACCGCCGACGTAAATGTAATCGCTGGATTCGGAGATTCCGTTGAAGGTTAGAGTGGGATGAACCGTATCCAGTTTAATGGTGGCGGAAGTTACCTGTGTGGTGTTGCAGTTACTTAAATAGTCGCAAACATTAGGTGTGACCGAACAGGAGGTTGATATTCCGTTGGTGCTGATTACGCAGTTTGCCGGGCTTCCGCTTGAGATGCCGACGCCGGCATCAGTATAATAGAAGTAGGATGTCTGGTTACTTGTGTACCAGTTTACCGGGTCAAATCCGGTCTGGCTGGAAAGATATGGGTTGGTGGCGTCGTAATAATAATATTGGCGTAGGTGCCCTCCCCAGTTGCCGGCTACGTCCATTACACGGAATTGGATATCGAAATTGGCATTGGGAGTGTATCCTGTGCCAGTAGGACCGTTGTAGTAACAATAGTTAGCATCCTGTGTGACACCGGTTGAATCCCATCCTCCGGAATTAATACTTACAGCGCAAGTACCGCTAGCCAGTCCGGAACCGCTGTCAGAAATTGCGCTTCTTAGCCATATGGTTCCCTTAAACCACATGTTATTGTATTGTGTTCCGCTATATATGGTTGGTACGGACACGGCGGGTTGTATGCTGTCCTGCGTGGAAAAAGTTGAACTGCTCCAGCCTGTTGTATTGCCAAGGGCGTCTTTGGCCTGGACGAAATAATAATATATTTGTCCATGGGAAAGGCTGGCAAATGTGTACCAGGTATTTGAAGTCCAGCCGCTGGCGGTACATCCGGTTGTTGTATTGGTGAAGTTTCTGCAGAAATTATATTGTATTCCTCCAACTCCTCCATCTGTTGAGCCACTTGTATATACTGTATTTTCGGTATATGGGGTGTAAGTCGGTTCGGCAATCATACTGGGTGTGGACGGAGCGGAAGTATCCATTTTGACAATAAATTCAGCAATGCCGCTGTAGCCACCAGTATCCCAGTTTCTTGCGCGGAAGTAGTTGGTACCCTCCCCAAAAGTTGTTGGATAACTACCATCTGAATCATAGGTAGTCGGTGTACAGCCAGATGTAACACAATAATAGCCGGACACAGTCGTCGGTCCGCCAGAGACATTCCATGTACAGGTGGGAGCTACATCGTTGCGCCATACGTTGGTCGTATAACTGCCACATGCAATGGTGGGAGTGGTCGCAGGGCTTTCGTCATACCAAAGACTTCCACAACCATATCCAACAATGCTATTTGCATCAACCGGTCGAGTACAAATGTATCGGAGACCGTCGGTGGAATTGGGAACTGTAATTGCGCCATAGCAGTCTGACTCCAAATCCAACAAAGTTGTTCCTCCACCATAGGTCGTGTCAGTATCCCAATAGGCATAACATGTTCCGGTCCCGGCATCGTGGCTTCCTGTTACGATAACGCTGTTACCAGCGGTAACCTGAGTATCACTTAAGCTGGCAGTAACTGTTGGTGCCGAATATGTTACAGTCAGTCTTGGATAATAAGATGCATCATCATACCGGTGAACACGGTAGTAGGAAGTTGTGGTCGCGCTCCTTATTACCATGGAAACATAATTGTTAGGCAATCGGGCTTCCAGATATCCGTATCCCGTTGCGGTGAATGTGGTTATAAGCGCATGCCCGACAGTGTCCGTTGTATTGACGGTGTCACTTCCGCCGGAACTATAAGAAATGTCGGCGTAAATCTGCGCACCTGTAGCGGATGTAGCGTTATAGGTACCCACATAGGAATAATGTGACATATTGGCTGCCGGTAACTGTCTTATATATGTATAAAGCGCGGCGGCACTAAAGTTCGCTCCTTCAATGATTCCTGACAGGTCAAAGTGTGCATAAGCGCGTCTGGTTGGTGTGCATGAGCCCCAGCAACCGACATCCGCGTCACCGGGCCATTTATCGCCGGCGGAACTTACAGTACCGGTATAGTTGGTGCCGGTGGCACCCAGGGTCGGATCCACAACAATAGGAAACTGTCGTTCGGGAGCGGTCAGCCATTCAATAGGTGCCATTTTGCAGATTGAAATCGCATCCCCTTCTTCTGTAAGAGAATATCTGCCGAAAATCGTATTATTCGGATTATTTTTCTCATAGATATCAGGAGCATAGAATTGTACGGTTGGCTTATTTTCGCTGTTTGAAAGAGTTATTTCTTTGATATCTTTTGGTTTTTCCGGGTCGGTGATTGTTTGATATGACCAGCCTTTTGGCATGATCAACTGTTCACAATAAGCCAATTCCACAGCGCCTTCGGGTATCTCGGCGAGGGCGGATCTGTCGTTCAGGACAATATCCATCGTTCTTGCTATGGAAGATCCCTGTTTAAAGGAAACGTCCGTATTTTTGTAGACTGATGGATACGTCATCCTGTTTGAGTCTACGTAACCTTCAACGACTTCGGGTTGGATGCTTTTTAGGATATTACCTTTGTCATCAAGCCAGCGCATCTCAGGATTTATCCAGTCTTTAAAAACTTCTTTCCCAAAATCTATCAAAAGCCCCTGCTTTCCGCTGGAGGCCGAATAAAAACGCATGGGGTCGTTTTTGATGCTGGCATAGGCATAATCGGAATGACGGCCGGTGGTGTTTTGTTCAATGTCCAGAATAACGTCTTTCCATTCACCGTCTTCCCGGTAATGGACCGGGCCGGCCGCGATTACCGCCGTAATGGATCCATCGGGATTGCGGTATTGTTTGGTCGTGGCATTGCGCATCTCCACCACTTCGTCTTCAGATTTTAATTTGCTAAGAGGATCTTCTTCCGCTTCAGGTGCGGCAATTGTAAAGTTATCCCGGTTTGGCAGAGGTAACTCAATTGCTGGAGTATTGTCCAGCGGATTTTTAAACCATTCGCCGAAATCGCCAAACGCGACGGATGCCTGTGGCGCGAGTTCACTGCTAAACAGCAGGGAATACTTTGTCACCACGGGATTTTCAACAGCGGAGGGGAGCAGTGTGCCGTCCGAGGCTCCGGTGTTATTGGAGGTGAACGTTACAATGAGCGCCAGTAACGCCAGCGCGCCAAAGCTTTTTATGAATTCGAATTTTTTTGTTTTCTGTTTCATTGATTGTTTGGCAGTGATTCCAGACGGGTCTTCAACTTAAATGTTATTAGCACATAAAAATAGCGTTCCCGCAACTAGAATAAGAGCAGTCAATTTGATTGGGCTATGGCTTTTTTGCTCTTGGATCGACTTATTGAAAAAGGCAAGGAGTTTGGTGCATATTCGGCTGTGGCTTGCGGAATAATGGATTCTCATCTTTATTTTTGGTTTTTGTGTTTTTAGTTTTTTATCCAATTATTTTAACATATTTAGGGAATTTTTGGAAGGCAAAAGGGGGATTTTTTATGCTTAGAACCCATGAAAAATGATAAAAAATATTTGGGTGCATTGTGGCAAAATCTTCAATCCTAAATTATGAATTTTTCGGAATATCTTTCGGGGAAAAACATTGATGCGGGATTGTATTCGGTTTTGACGGATATTGCTTTTTGCGTAAAGGAAATTTCGGATTCGCTGGATACCGGGAACACCGGCTATGCGGGAGGGGAAAATGTGTTTGGGGAGAAGCAGATAAAAATGGATGTGCTGGCCAATCAAATTTTGGTTTCGCGCTTGAATGAAAACGCCGATGTTTCTTTTATCGCTTCCGAGGAACTTGAAAGTCCGTACGAAGCTGACGTTTCGGGGGGCGGGTACAGTGTGTGTTTTGATCCGCTGGATGGATCTTCTTTGGTGGAGGCTAATCTGGCCGTGGGGACGATTGTCGGCTTGTACAAGGGGCAGGGGGTGATTGGCAGGACGGGCGCGGAGCAGGTTGCGGCGGCGGTTGCCGTGTACGGGCCAAGGTTGAGTCTGCTGGTGACGCTGGGTGGAGGTGTTGATGAGTTTGTTTATAGCGGGAAAGAGAATGCTTTTGTGTTGAGTGGGGAGGGGATTATGGTTTCGGATGCGGGTAAGATTTTTGCGCCGGGCAATTTGGAGTTGATGGCGGAAAATCCGGGTGGGGGCTATGCGAAGTTGCTGAATTACTGGATAAAAAACGGTTATAAACTGAGGTATTCCGGGGCGATGGCGCCGGATGTATGTCAGATTATAAAAAAAGGGGGAGGGGTGTTTTTGTATCCGGGGAGCGGTGACGCGCCGGAGGGGAAACTTCGGCTTTTGTATGAATGCGCGCCGTTCGCGATGATTTTAGAGGAGGCCGGAGGCGCGGCGGTCGGGGGAAAGGATTTTTCGCGCATTTTGGATATTGAAATTGAATCTGTTAAACAGACGGTTCCCGTGATTCTGGGCTCAAAAAAAGAGGTTGAAACGGCGACTTGGTTTTTGGCGGGAAATCAATAAAAATATTTTTTAAGCATTTTTTTAGAAATCGTTAATATCGGTCTGATAATTTTGGTTCACTCACAACGAGTGATCATTAACAAGGAGGCACTATGAACACAAAGAAAGCACACAGTAACATCACGGGGATTTGGGCCGTTTCGATCGGTCTGATCTGCACTCTGTTTTTGGGGGCCTGCACGCCGACCGAAAACGCCAACCTTTCAGCCGGCAACGGCGAAACCACCACTCAACCGGAAGCGGGCAACACCAATGACTCCGCCACCGCGGAGGAAGATGGTGGAGAGGAGGTGGAAATCACTTTTGATCTGCCTGAAGAATGGAGGCCGGCTGAGCGAGCTCCGGGAAAATTGGCGGGATGGAGTACTTATATTCCGGATCCGCCGGAGACTGTAACGACAGCTGAGGCGCAGTTGGATGAAAGAGAACAGCAACACAGCTGGAAGTTCACTTTGAACGAGGTTTCCGAAGACTGGTATGAGGCGACGACTGCCGAAGGCATGGCTACCGAATACCATGAAGAGTATGCAGCGGGGTGCCTTGAAAACCCGAACTGCGAAATTGAGCCCGTTGCTGAAAAGGTTTACGGCGAAACAACAGTCTATTACGTAAAAGACTACAACACTTCCGACGAGGTCATTTATAGTGGAGAATTCTATTCAGGATTCTTCAAGAAGGACGGAATTATCTTCGAATTGGGTATCAGGGGTGATATGGATAGCCCAATTACCGAAGAAACGATTGAAAGCGTGGTCACGACAATGAAGATCAAAGGCTAGAAAGGAGCAGACAATGGGAATTCAGAAATTCAGTCTCGAGCTGATGTTCATTGCGATCATCAGCCTCATTCTTTGGCTAATGCCGAGGAGTGCACATGCGGAGGTTGATGTAGATTACGGCTACGTCACCGATCTGAAACTGGAAGATATCCCCGAAGGGGATTTTTCCAACATCGTCTGGCCGCAGGAAAAGCCGGACGGGACACCTATCTTTCGCGTTACTCAGCCGTACAATCAAACTTATGAAGAAGGCTGGACTGACGCTAATGGTAAAAGGTTTTGGGGACACGACGGCATCGATGTTCATGAAGATCAATCTACAGGTGAGGGAGTAAACTTCAATCGCTCTCTCCTTAGAGGTAAAGTGATCGCCGCGGTTTCCGGTTATAAAAAGAAAGGTTGGGGCTATCGCATGACGATTGCCACCCGAGTACCTTTCTCGCACCAGACGATCACCATCAACTACGCTCACATGCATTACGAAAACGGCCTTTTCTTCAGTCCGGGAGATACAGTCTCGCAGGGTGAAAGAATCGGCCTGGAAGGGGCCACGGGGTGGGGAACCGGCGCGCATGTTCACATCAGCGTGCGCATCTGGGATAGGATCGAAGACCTCAAAGCGGCAATCGCGAAAGATGATGCTGCAGCCGATGAAAACCTCGGCGGCGGCGGCCTTTTCGAAAGCGGTTACGTTTACAACAACACTTCCCGCCTAGCCAACTATCTTTCCCCGTACCACCTGATTACCGACAAATTCCTGGAGTTTGAGTGTGACGATTCAGGGTGTCCGCTTTGGGCCAAGCCTCATGCTTTGGCGGCCAGGCGGGTGGGCGTGGACTTTGGCAGGTACGACGGCTATTTTGCTGTTGATACCACGGGAGATGAGCCGGAAACGGAGATTCTGACTCGCGGGGAATCGGCACGCTGGTTCAAGGTGGGGCGCAAAATGCCCACTACTCAAACCCAGTTCGCCACATTCACGGATATCCCTCAAAACGATATCCATCATCCCTACGTGGAAACACTCATTCAAAACGGGGTGCTTTCCTCTAACACCGATTGTGATCCGGTAAATCCGGGTAAACAGGGGTGTCCGGATATTCCGCGTACGCGCGCCGAGCTGATCAAGATGATTGTGGAAACTTTCATGAGTTCGGAATTCACGCAGTGGCAACTGCAGGCGCTGGCGGGGTTGCACGGCGATAAGTTTGCCGACGTAAGAAGCGGCGACTATTTTGCCGATTTGTACGACGGGAAATACCACTGGGTGACCACCTATGTGCTGTTCGCGGCACTTAGCGGGTCCATTCCAACTGCGGTAAAACCGGTGGATGTTGCGTTGCATTTTCGTCCCGAAGATCCGGTGGATAAACTGGAGGCGGTGAAAATGCTGATGGCCGCTCGCGAGTGGTATTTTGTGAAGTTTGGTGACGAAAGTCAGTACAATCTTTGCGATTACCACTATTGCGGAATCGACGAAAAGTGCGTGGTTCTGCCGGAGGATGGTTACTATGGGCCGTATTACGCAGACTGTCTTTCTTTGCCCGGATGTGTTCCGGAAGAGGGGGGGAGGGATGATTGCGAATACGGCGGCGGCTATATTCCCGACGAGTGCGATGGTAATGTTAACCCTGTTTGTCAGCCCGGCGAGACCAAGAGTCAGCCTTGTGGCAATGGGGGGACGCAAAATGCCGTCTGTACTTCGCAGTGTCTGTGGAGTACGTGGGGTGATTGTCTTGGAAGTGGCATCTGCACTCCCGGGCAGACTCAGCCATGTGGCGATTGCGGCCAGATGACCTGCCAGAGCGACTACACTTGGTCCGCCTGTCAGGGACAAGGTGTCTGCACGCCTGGTGAAACGCAGAGTCAAACCTGCAATTACACCGGAACGCAGACTCAAACCTGTCTTGCCACCTGCGCCTGGTCCGCCTGGAGCAGCTGCTCTGTTCAAGCGCAGTGCTCACCCGGCCAGACCGAAACGCAGTCATGCACTGTGGGCGGCCAGACCGGCACTCAAAGCCGGATCTGTGACGCTTACGGGCAGTGGGGTGTTTGGAGCAGTTGTCAGTCGTCCTGTGTGTGTACAAGTGGGATCTGCTGTGATGGCTGTCACTTTAAAAACTCCGGCCAGGAGTGTGACAGTTGGAACGAATACCGCTGTGCGGGAACCTCGCCCGGCGACGATGCCCAATACATGCAGGTTACCCAATACTGCAGTGGTTCAAGTTCGTATTGCAGTGGCGTGACCGATCAGACACCCTGGTACACGCTGGAGTTTTGCTCCGCCGATCAGGAGTGCATCGTGAACGGAACCACGCCCACCTGCGTGGACATGGCCACCTGCACGGATACCTACTATCCGTCCAGCCAGACCGCCTGTTTTGATCAGAATCCGAACGGAGTGGAGATCTGTCTCAAACTTCAAAAAGTGAGCGGCTCCAGTTACAAGTTTCAGATCTGTAAGACGGGCTCCTTCGAGAATAGCTTCAGCTACGAGCTCAAAGACATTCTGAATCCGGCCAACAGTCCCATTTCCACGGGCAGCGGAGCCGCGGGAATCAGCTGTACCGACTGGAAAACGATCAACTTCTCCTACATTCCGGGTTATGGTACCGGCGACGGTGCCACCATTCGCGCGGATGTGAAGTCTCCGGCCAACACCGGAACGCTTTACAGAAGCTCGATCATGAATGTCTACAAGCAGTGCTTGTGAGTACTGCAAGGGCATGATTACGATTCGCAGAGAATGCCGGTGATTACGGCGGAGGGCCATCCATAACAGGAAGGTTTCGCCGAAGGTCGCCGGCTATTTGCGGGAGTGATTTTGCCGATGTGATTGCGTTCCGTTACCTCATAATAAGAGGGCGGCGGCACGCACGCGCCAAAACCCCCGGGGCCTATAAGGTTCCCGGGGGTTTTTCTTTTATAGTGGTTCTATAATTAGCTTACTTAGTATGTTGGTTTATGTGGCAGGTTGGCAGGCAAAAGGGTATACCGCCGTGGAGATTGATTTTAACATATTTTTCAGGTGGGATTTTTCTTTCATGTTTGTTTTTTGGCTTCCTTAAGCGACGGCTACAACGCAATTTGACATTCGCGCGCAAGCCGGAATAGTGGTCTTTTGGCTTGTTTCGGATATAATTTGCTTGTAATTAGCCGGCGCGCAACTACTTCAGGCGACTCGGGATGGCGCGCACATTGTATTTTTTTTTCGGTAGGTTGTATTTGGGCTTTTAGCGGTCAATTTCCGTATTTTTTTAATATATTTTTTATGAAAAATTTGAATCAATTTTCGGACAGCGAACTTTATTCCATCTGTAAAAAATGGGGCCGTGAAGCGCTGACCGCGCGCAGAAGGTTCGCGGGGTTGTTGCCCGAAGTGTATCATAGGGAGATGGAGTCGCGGGGAGTACCCCGTAAATCATGGCTGGAAAGGCGCGGTTATACCTGCATTTACGAATTCGCCGTGCGGCTGGCGGGGATGAGTCGCGATCAGGTGAACAGAGTTTTGCAATTGGATAAGAGGTTTTCTGCGTTACCGATTTTGCATGAGTCATTGATTCACGGTGATGTGAGTGTGAATAAACTGGCGAGGATAGCTTCCGTGGCCACTTTGGAAAACCAACGTGAACTTTTGAATAAAGCTGAAAAATTATCCAAGGCTGCGCTGGAGATTTATATAAAAGAATATAGGGTGGCATGTGGCGATTTGGGGGAACAAAGAGTGCCTTCTGCGTACATGAACATGGTGCGCGCGGGGATGAGGGTGGTGCCGGATGAGCAAAATACGGATATGAATTTGGGGTCCGCGAGTCAAGTGGCGGGACAAACCGTCGTGAGTTTATTTGAGTCAGATATCTTAATCAATCCCGCTTTGTCTGTGCTCACCGCCGGGGCGGGATCTGTGCTCACCTCCAAAGTGGGGGCTGTGCCCACCGCCAAAGCGGGGGTTGTGCCCGGGCACAGATTTGGTGACACTGAAACAAAAACCCACGGATTGCAACTGGATACGGATGTGGAAACGGAACTAAAAGAACTTCAGGCCAAAGGGATTGATGTTAGTGATTTTTTGCGAAAATGTCTGGCACAAAGGAAGCTGGAAATCGCACGGGAAAAGGAAAAAATGGCGGAGGAGGCTAATCGCGATCGGGAAGATAAATTTCTGATCGGGAAGCCGGCTTCACGGTATGTGCCTGCAAAAATCAAAAGAATTATCAGGGCGCAATATGGTGATGTTTGCTCGGCGGCGGGCTGTATGAAGCCGGCCGCGCACATTCATCATCAAAAACCGTTCGCCTCTTTCGGCAGTCACGATCCGTGCCACTTGCGGCCGCTGTGCAAAGCGCACCACGAACTGGCGCACGTGGGGGAGGTGGGGTTGAGGGGTGGGGGTGATGGAGGGATGACGGAGTGCGTGCGGGGTGGGGGTGAAGTGGGGAGTAAGAAGGAGAAGTGGCCGGCACGCGGAGGAGGTGGGGTTGAGGGGTAAGTAAGAAGGTGTGGGTTAGGGGGGCTCGCGCATGCGGAGAAGTGGCTGGCACGCGGGTCAGGTATTGGGGGGCGGGGGGTAATGGTTGATGAAGGGGTGAGAGAAGGATTGGGTTGAAATTGGTTTACTCGCGGGATTTAGGGGCGGGGTGATAGATGAGGGTGGGGCTGTATGAGGTACGTACTCGTGCGTTTTTCTTTTATCGGGGAAAGTGGTATTATCCGACTGTTTAATCAGTAATAAAAAAAATTATGAAAAAACGTTTTTATTCGGCCATTATGGCGACAGCTATGATTGTCGCGATTTTTGCCGTTAATCTTTCCGGCGTTGCCGCGACCGGTACAACCGATTCTTCGTGGGCGGATGTCACTTATGATTCTTCCATAACTTTTTCCGCGACTTTAAACGCGGATGATTCGGTTACCGCGACATGGAGTCCGTATTCTCACGCCGAGGAATTTACATATTACAAATTGGTCAGATCGCAGACGAATGATAATCCCGTATATCCCGAAGATGGATATATTTTTTATGGATCGAACACAGGTGATACTTCTTATACGGATTATGAAGTGCCCGCAGGTACAAATTACTACCGTATTTGTCACATAGCTTCGCCTGCAAGATATTGTTCTGCGACGGTTGTGGCTGTTTCCGGGGATGGTACGAGTGTGACGGTTGAGCAGTCGGAAGGGGAGGATTCCGTGGAAACAGAAGATTCCGTGGAAACAGAAGATTCAATGGAAACGGAAGATTCCGTGGAAACAGAAGATTCCGTGGAAATGGAGGAATCTGTTGTATCATCTCCGACAGGTCTTTTTTATGATTTGCCGGTTGATCATTGGGCGAGTGACTGCGTGGAGGATTTGATGACACGTGAAATTGTATCGGGGGATCCCTCCGGGGCTTTTCGTCCGAATGATAATGTTAACAGAGCCGAATTTGTGAAAATGATGGTGTACGCGCTTCACCCCGAAATGGCCGATTTTCAGGAAACTTCATGCTACGACGATGTCGGTTCATCTGATTGGTTTGCCAAATCGGTTTGCGCCGCAGATTCCATCAATATGGTTAAGGGATATGAGGGGAATTTATTTCTTCCGTCCCGTAATATGACTCGTGCCGAGGCTATTTCGGTCCTTGCCAAAGCCATGAATCTGCCCATCAGCGCCAACGTGAATTCCATGTTTAAAGATGTGACCGAGGTTTGGCAGATTAGTTATATTAACGCGGCCGCCAAATTAAATCTGGTTGGCGGATATGAAGACGACACTTTCCGACCTAACAACAATTTAAGCAGGGCGGAAGCCGCCAAGCTGGTCTGCAACGCGGTTTCCAGCGATTATCAATATTCGCCGTTAAATTATGACGGAGATCCGGCGGACATTCCCGAAAGCGAACTGCCGGAAGAGATCGAAATGCCTGCGGAAACGGAAGAGCCCGAGCAGACCGAAACGCCCTCCCAAACACCTCCGGTGCAGACAAACGCCATTATTGTTGATCACACCTCAACCGACCTTGGCAAAGTCCCTGCGGAGTATATTAATTCCGCCAAAGAGATGTTTGCAATCGCTTACGGTCACACCTCCCACGGATCGCAAATCACCACGGGAATGGAGCTTTTGAAAGGGGCGTCGGGATCTGCATACTATTTTACCCCCAGCGGAGTTGGCGGACTTTTGTACAACGAAAGCCTGCTTTACGGGGATCTTGGCTCCGAAGGTTCCACCGAATGGTACGATTCCACCCGCGAGATGCTGGATTCAAACAGCCATATTAACATGGTTATGTGGTCGTGGTGCGGGGGAGTCAGCGATATGACATCAACAGGTATAGATAGGTATCTTACTTATATGAACACGCTTGAAACGGAATATCCCGATGTGACTTTTGTTTACATGACCGGACATCTGGACGGTTCCGGAGAAGACGGTAATCTTCATCAGCGCAATGAACAGATTAGAAATTATGTTCGTGCCAATAACAAAGTTTTGTTTGATTTTGCGGATATAGAAAGTTATGACCCTTCCGGGGATTATTTTCTTGATATGCTGGCGCTGGATTCCAACGAATACGATAAAAACGGCGACGATAATCCGTGGGGCGATGCCAACTGGGCAACAGAATGGTGCGCGGCCAACTCCGGTTCAGCGCTTTGCGCCACCAATTCGTGCGCCCACTCCACATCGCTCAACTGCAACTTAAAGGGCCGCGCCTTCTGGTGGATGATGGCCAGGCTTGCCGGTTGGGACGGACAATAATCATTTATAAAAAACTCCCGTCGGGCACGCCATAGCCGCCGGGAGTTTTTATTATTTAAAAAATCAGTTCAGCGGCCCTGCGGGCGTCCGCTCCATTTCAATATCCAGATATCTTTTAATAATATCGGGATGCATATTTTCGCCCCGCATAAGGGCATTCCTGACTTCCTTTGCCAATTGCTTTCTGGTGATTTCTTTGGAATCAAGAATCTTTAGCAAAAACTTAGCAGGTTCATGTCCGTTGTATAAAGCGTGACTTATATATTGTAATAGTTCACCATAACGTTTATGCATCTCCAAAAAGGTAAACAAAGGTAAATATGCTTCGTGAATACCTTTGGAAAGCGCTTCAATACAAAGTTCAATAGCCTCGTCATCGTTGCCTGTTTCATGAAGTGTCATTATAAGATTGGGATAAACGTCTTCGTGTCCGGCTTTCAGCGCCTTTTTAAAATAAACGATTGCCCGTTCCGTTTCCCCGTGTTCTTTAAAAAACACAGCCAGTGATTGATACATTCCGAGGTATCCTTTTTTAATCATATGTTCCGCAACTTTTTCCATACCATCATAATCATTCAAAGAGGTGTAATGGCTCAGCATTGCCATTCCGCTTTCCTTGTCTCCTTTTTTAACCTGTTCGTCCAGTTCTTTTTCCGGATTATTATCAATCAGAGCTAGATCGGCAATGTGAACCATGGCTTTTTCCAGCCGGAAATTACTTGCAACCGACATTTTAAAATGAGCAACGGCTTCTTGGATGTTTCCTTTGGCTGATTCCAGAAGTCCAAGAAAATAGTACGCTCTTTGGTCACCGGTGATTAGAGCCATATCCATGTATGCCTGGGCTCTATTGTAATCGTGTCTTTCCAACATTATTCTTCCAAGTTCATAATCGCTTAGCGGTTCTTTAATGGCTTCGGCCAACCTAAACGAAAACCTGTGAACAAGTTCATCGGGCGCGTCTTCCGAAAGAAATCGTTTGATAGTTTTGGGGCTTGTAACCGCCTTCATTTTTTTGAGTTGCTCATCGGGCTCCAGTTTGGACAGCGCCTCGCTGTAACCTGAAAGTTTTTCCGATTCCGTTTTATTGTTCATGGTTTGATGTTCAATTCTTGGCAGAAATAATACAAGTAATAGGGGTGATGTCAATAGTAATATATTATTTAATTTTGGCAAGTCTGGTAAAATAATCCGCAGTGTTAAAGCAAAATTATTCATAACCCCTTCATCATGAACTACTTCCAGAGTTGGAACGACGCCATTGTTGCATCCTTCCAGAATCTTTGGGTAAAAATTATCGCCTTTGTGCCGGAACTGCTGGCCGCCCTGGTGATATTGATTATTGGTTTGTTTTTGTCTTCCGTATTAAGCAAATTGGCTAAAAAGCTGGTTGATTTTACCAAAGTGGACAAGCTGGTTAACAAAATTGATGCCACCAAGAAACTTGAGGAGGCCGGATTGAAAATCAGTTTTTCCAATATGATCGCCTGGATTGTGAAATGGTTCTTTATTCTTATCACTTTGATTACCGTTGTTGACATTCTGAAACTGGAGCAGGTCAACAGCTTCTTGAGCGATATTGCCATGTATGTGCCGAATGTGGTTGTTGCTGTGATTATTCTTGCCATCGGGCTGGTGCTTGGTCAGTTCATTCATGATGTTGTTGAAAAATCAGCCAAGGCTTCCAAAGTCACCAAACATACCGCCGACATGCTGGCGATTGTGGCCAAGTGGTCAATTATTGTTTTTGCTTTGCTGGCCGCTTTGGTACAGCTTGGCGTGGCCACGAACCTGATCAACATTCTCTTTACCGGACTTGTAGCCATGCTCGCGCTGGCTTTCGGACTTGCTTTTGGTCTGGGCGGAAAGGCAAGCGCCGCCGCATGGCTTGAGAAAATATCAAAATAGGTTCGGGAAAAGTTTAATAAAAGATTTAAAAAAGACAGTCCTTCGGGGCTGTCTTTTTATTTTAATACAAAAACGTGTGAATTCGTGCCGTTTATTTACTCTCTTTTTGCTCAAACGCGCGCCAGAATTCGCTCTTCTGCTTTTTAACGGGTTTACCGTTTCTGTCGGTTCCCATGCCGTCATATTCGCGGCCGAAAACTCTGCGCAGGCAATCCTCCGTATCAAAAATGTTATCCATTCTTTTCATTAAATCCTCATCACCGGTTGCTTTAACCTTTTGCATTAATTCCCGGTTAGTTAGTGATCTCATAATTTCAAGATATTTTCTGCCGGTTTTGCTTTTCCACGGGACAACATTACCCGGGTTGGCGATGGCTCCGCTTCTTACCGCCGAGGTTAAATCGGCTTGCAGATTGTAAACGTGCATTCTTTGGGCGTTGCCCTCAAGATCAAGTGTTTTCATCAGGCGGTCGGAGAAATTTTCGTCACCCAGCGCTTTGGCCAGATTATCCAGTGCTATCTTAAGGCGGGTGGCGATACTCTGGACGCTGCGTCTAACTTCTGCCGTGAAAGCGTCTTTTTCCATTTTTTCCTTAACCAAGGGGTCGGATTCCAGAGTTTTAACTTTTTGTCCGTATAAGCCGGTTCTTTTATTGCAGTGATCCAGTATTTTTTTTTCTCTAACAAATCTTCTTCTTTCTTCAAAAGCCGCGCCGGCTGATGCAAGATCCCCATTGATTTTTGCCGATAGTTCTTTTTCCACCGATTCCAGTTTTGCCAGTCTGTCTTTAAGTTCTTCGGTGGGATTTTTTATTTCGCTTAATTTATCAATCAGTTCATAAAGTTTTTGCAGTTGTGACGCCTTTTCGGCGGTGATAACTCTGACAGTTGTAAGTTTTTCCAGCAGTTCGGGAGAGAAACGATTGCCGGAATTGAGTCCGTCAAAGGGGTTGGCGATTTTATTAATGGCTTCCAGTCTGGATGTGCGCTTGTCGCGCCAGAGCTCCAGTTTTGCCATGGCATCGCGAAGTTCCTTCACTTTTGATTCAACCTCGCTCACGCGGGTTTCATGGTTGGCGACCAGATCTGCCGTTTCGGCCAATAAGTTTTCCAGATCGGGGGCTGTTCTTTCTCCGGATTCCGGCGGTTCGGTGGCGGGGTCTGAAGGTTCGTTATTTGCCGTTTCAACGCGGGTATCTTCTTTTTCCGCTGTTACGGGGTTGGTGGTTTCCGACATATTTTCAGGTGGTTATTTATAATTGCAAAGGCGAGTGATTATAAACTAAATGCCAAATAAGTCAATACTTAGTTTGGGGAGGTGTATGGATTTTGAAAATTTCCTTATTGAACGGCGATTAGGCGACGGGGGGCGGAGCGGTTGGTGGGGGAGTGGAGGGTGCGGCCTGTGGCGTGGCGGCCGATGGGGGAGTGGCGGGGGGAGGTGTTGCGGATGGAGGCGCGGCGGTGGTGGGGCTCAGGAACATTGCGGAAATTTTGTCCGCGGTTTGGGTGTCCATGACGGGGTCTTTTTTTAATAATTCCATTTCCTGCGGATCAATTCTTTGTTGAAGATATTCGGTCCAGCCGGTGTTGATGAGTCCGGATTTGTCGGCGAGGATTTTTTTAACCTGCTCACCGTCTTTGTAAAGTATTGTCATTACTTTTTCGTTCAGCTGCAACTGGTTGGCGGCTTCCTTAAGTATCAGCGCCTCTTTTTTTTCGGGGTCGGTGAGGCTCGCGAATTCGGCGGCTGCGGCGGGGCTCATACCCAGTAACGACATGATTTGGTCAAGAAATCCGGCAGGGAAAAGGGATTTTAACGCGCTCATGATTTTGTCCAGGATGGGATGGCCGGTGGAGGTTTCTTCTGACGCGGGGGTGGTTTGCCCTTCGGGTGGTGTTTGTCCTGCTGTGCCGGGTTGTGTTTCCGGTGTTGTCGCGCTCTGTGCCGTTGTGTCGGCCTGAGGGGTTTCCGCGGGTGTGGCGCCGGGGCTTTGTGGTGCCGTTTCCGCAGACGCGGGAACGGTTTGCGGGGCTGTGCCGGGAGATGATGTTGGAGCTGTGCCGGGTGCCTGCGGTGTCGGAGGGGTAACTCCGGGTGCGGGCGCGGGCGTTGCCTGTGCCGTCTGACCGGAACGTTGTCTGCCGGTTTCCAGAAGTGCGGCCGCATCTTTGTTCAGCCGCTCCACGTCGGCATTTGCCGGAACATATTCGCGGAAGCCGTTTACAAGATTTTGTAGTCCGGATTTTTGAATAAGAAGCAGAGTTTTAATGGCCGGTTCGTTCACCCGGCCGTTTTGAATAATGTTAAGTCCGCAGAATGTTCCGAAAGTTTCCATAAATTGCAGTGGCGAGGCGAACAAATTTTTGTTTTGTTCGTAGATTGCTTTAAGAGCTTCAAAAGTTTCTTCCAGTTTGGGGACCAGTTCTTTTTCCACATAACTTTCCGTTACGGACTCGGTCGCTCCGGTTTTGGTGAAATGTTCAAAAATGATTTCTTTGGCAACGTTCTTAATTGAGGAAACATTTTCCGGTGAATTGAGTCCGACTTCGCTAAAAAGAGCCATGTTTTTTGCTAACTCTTCATCCACGTTTTTGGAGATTTTCGCTTTTGCATCGTTGGTTATATCCATGCCCAACAGGGTGGGCCTTTCGGCTTTGTTGTTTGTCCAGGATTCGGTGGTTTTTTGTGTCGCGGCGGTAGTTCGCAGTTCATCGGCTTTGCGTTTTTTTTCGTCTCTTTCTTTTTGGATTATTTGAAGGCGGTCCAGTTCCTCTTTCTGCAAAAAATCCTTCCATTCGGCACGCGTGCGGGCCGCCGGTGGAAGCGAACTTCCCGATTCCTGCGGTGTTTGTTGCGGTGTTTGTGATTCGGGCGAGGTTTCGCCCGGGGCGGTGATTCCTGACATTTTTGCTTATCAGATTATGTAATTTTATCATATTTTCGGTATTTAATAAAGTAGGAACCCGAGGGGGCGGTTTTGCTTTTTCGGCCGACTGGGTTATAGTTACTTCCCGAATTATGAAAGGAGAAATGAAAAAACAGGAACCTGACAAGGAAAAAGTGGAAGATCTGGTGCTCCGGGCCCAGCATGGAGATACGGATGCCTTTGGCGAGCTTTATGATTTGTATGTTGATAATATCTACAGATACATCTATTTCCGCGTGGACAGGGAAGAGGCTTTGGATATGACCGAGAATGTGTTTTTGAAGGTCTGGGATAATCTCAAATCGTACAAAAAAGTGAGTAACAAGTATTTTTCCTCGTGGCTTTATAGAATTGCTCATAATAGTGTGATTGATTATTACAGGATGAGGAGGGAAACGGTTGATATAGCCAAAATGAATCTACCGGATGAAAAGCGGATGAATGATCCTGTTGTTTTAACAGAGCAGAGTATGAGCCAGGATGTGCTAAAGGTGGCGATCGGTAAATTGAATAAAAAGTACCGTCAGGTGATTCTGCTTAAGTATATCAACGGGCTTGATAACAGTGAGATTGCGGGGATTATGCGGCGGAGCGAGGGAAATCTGCGGATTTTGAAGTTCAGGGCGCTTAAAGCCCTGAGACGCATACTGGAGGATATGAATGTGAATTATTAGTGTAACAAAAGCACTTTTGCCCACGTTGTAGTGTGTGGTGCTAGGAAACGAATAAAAGAAAAATGAAAAATCTGTCGGACAAAAAGGATGCTATTATTAAGGAGCTAAACAGGCTTGAGGACAGTCTTTTGTCTTTTTCCTCCGCCGATTTACAGATGCCCGAGCGGGATAATGTGAAGAGGCATTTAATGTCCGTTATAAGAAAAGGGGATTTGGCGGAAAGGCAAGGTTATTCTTTGGAGAAACTGGCGGGCGCGGCGCGCAGGGTGGCACGAATTGTTTTTGTGCCCGACTGGGCCCGCGTTATGATGAAGGAGCGCGTTCTGGAATACGCGGAGAGCAGCGCCACGTGGGGTGACGAAGGGGTTTTTGCCGGTTTCGGGGTGTGGTATAAAAGGGCTTCGGCGCTTGTGGTGCTGGCTATTTTTGCTTTGACGATTGTTGTTGTTATGCCGGAAAAACACGCTGTTGTTTATGCCAAGGCAACTTTTTTGGAGGATTTAACCGGTGAGGTTTTTGTGAAAAGACAATTGGAAATGGTCAAGGCTTATCCCAACATGATGCTTATGGAGGGGGATATTGTTGTGTCCGAAGGAGGAAGTTCGGCAACCATCCGTTTTTTTGACGACAGTGTGGGGAGGATTAACGAACATACGCGTATAAAAATTTCCAAATTATTTTATGATCCGGCCCGTCCGGTTTTTTCTCAGGTGGGTGTTTTTCTGGAGGACGGCCGTTTGTGGGCCAAAGTGATGAGGCTGGCAGAGGATTCCTCTTTTGAAGTTTCCACACAGGCTTTGTCTGCGGGGGTTGATTCCAAGGCGGCTTTTGATGTGAGTGTGAACGCGGAGGCCACCAGGGTGGCGGTTTTTGAAAATGTTGTAAAGGTTTCTCCGGGGAGTGAGTCGTCCGGTCCGTGCAAAACGGTTATTGCCGGTTACAGAGCCGAAGTTGCGGCAGTGGGTGTGACGGTTGCGGATGTTCAGGAGACTAATGTGACTATAGAAAAAATGCCGAGGAACGAGGTTTTTAATACCAATAACGAGTGGGTGGCGGCCAATCTGGATAACGACCGAATATATACTCGTGAACTGATTGCCGATAGGGAGAATACTATTGAAACCGGCGGGGTTATTGACGACGCCGAGGTTAAAGCCATGCTTTTGCCGGGTGCGGAGGCTTCGGCGGGGAAGTTTGAAGAGGCTTACGGTTTTTTGATGACGGCCGAGGCTCAGCTGGTGCGCGGGGAGAAGGAAGCCGCCGCCGCCGGTATGGAGCGGTTTTCGGCGATGATGAACGAGCTGGTCGCGGAACTGCCAGATTTGGCGGAGGAGGACTTCGCGGCGGCGGCCTCGCTCAGAACACTTATGAAAGATCGTATCGCCATGCAATTGCAGGAGCTTTCCTCATTCCTGCCCGACAACAATCTTTATAAAGCCAAAGAGACTCTTCAGGATATGGAACTGCTTCTGGCGGAATCGGAGGTTAAACGCGCGGAAATCAGGCTCAGTCAGGCTGGCGACATTTTACTGGAAATTGAAACGCTGATTGCATCGGACCAGGCTCATCTGGCGTCCACGCTGTTAAAGAGATATCAGAACAAAACCAACAATATCACGCTTAATTTGACCGAGGAAAACGTGCGTGAGGTGAAAGAGCGCTTTGTTCCATTGATTGAGGGGCAGGCAAGTCACATGAAGACGCTTACGGCGATTGAAAACACCATTATTTATCTAGATCAGAATGATTTGAAGGAAAGGGTGAAGGATGTAAGAGAGGATACGTTGCGCAAATTTGTTACGGCGCTGGAACAGATGCCCGAAATGGTTTCTTCTGATGTTTTGTATGATGTGAATGATTTGTACGCGACTTATGTCACAGACAAGCAAAGCGAGACGGACATTATTGAACCGGCTTTTGCCAAATTGTCGGATGACAATGACACGGGAATGAAATTTATCAGTCCGAATCAACCGGAAGTTCCAAGCCAGATGGGTATCTTTATTATGGTTCCGCTGGAAGGTACCGCGGATGTGCAATCCCGCGTTGAGATGTGGGCGTTAAATTCCACTAAGGGCGAGAAGGCCAAGAATTAAACCGATTGAGGCGGCGAATCCACCCATTATCCAGAAACGCATTACGATGTTCGGTTCCGACCATCCTTTCTTTTCAAAGTGATGATGGATGGGGGCGATCAAAAAGACTTTTTTGTGGAAGAATTTTTTGGAGGTCAGTTGGATGATTACGGACAGGGTTTCTATCACAAAGACGAGTGCGATCAAAGGTAATACGGCCACCGAATCGGTCATCATGGCGATTACGCCGAGCGTGGCGCCGAGCGACAGCGCCCCCGTGTCGCCCATAATAAAGTGGGCAGGAAATATGTTGAACCACAAAAATCCCAATAGAGCGCCAACGATTACCGCGCAGAAAGCGGATAGAATAAAAAGTCCTTTAAAAAATGCGATGATGGCGAATACTCCGAAAGCGATTATCAAAAGTCCGCCGGCCAGTCCATCCAGTCCGTCGGTGATATTTACAGCATGGGCGCAGGCCGAGATTATGAAAATGAAAAGCGGGATGTACAACCAGCCGATGGCGATGTCTCCATATAAAGGTATGTGTATCTGGTTGTATTCCAGTCTAAAGTAAAACCACAGCGAGCCCAGCGTGGCGAAAAGCGTGAGCCAGAGAAATTTTGGTTTGATGTTGATGCCTTTGCTTTTTCCCAGTCCTTTGATGTTAAACCAGTCATCCACCGCGCCGAGCAGGGCCGTGGCTATCAGTGTGAACAATGGTAGAAAAGTCTCGTTTCTGTTGATGAGTGAGTTTTCGGTGATTCCAATAAGTTGCATCAGTCCCGATCCGAGCACCACCAAAAGCACCGTGCCCCAGATTAAAATTCCGCCCATGGTGGGGATGCCTTTTTTCTTGCCGTGGAGGGATTGGAAGATGCTGGCGATTTCGCCGCTGGAGGCGTATTCGCGGATTTGTTTACTGCACTTGAATTTGTGCAGGAGTTTTATGAAGGTGGGGGCGAAAATGATGGCCAGCACGAAAGCGGTGATTTGCGATCCGAAAATCAAAATCAGATGGCGGAGGTTGGCGAGGAGTTCAATCATTTTGTTATTTGCGGTTATTTCCAGGTGTAAGTGCGAAGGGCCCAGTCCGCAAGGATTTTGCTTTCTTTGTAACGGGAGGGACTGTTTAGGACAATGGTCATGATGTCGTTGCCGTTTTCGTTTTCTATGACGGCAATCAGACATTCGCCCGCGGCGTCGGTGGTGCCGGTTTTTAGGCCCAGCACGGGCAGGTAGCTGTTTAGAAGGTCGTTGGTGTTTTTTAGTTTATGGGTGAGGGTTTCGTTGATCGAGGCTATTTCCAGTTCTTTTTTGGTGGCGGTTCTGCGGATGAAGCTTTTGCCAAAGGCGTGGCGGGCCAATATAGTAAGATCGTAGGCGCTGGAGATGTTGCGGAGGTTGGTTGCCGGTATTGGATTTTCGTTGTTGGAATCGGATGTCCGGGTCTCGGATTCCGTGTCATCGGGTGTGGTTTCCGCGGTTTCGGCCGGGGGGTCTTCGTCCAGTCCGGTCGGGTTTACAAATGTTGTTGATAACATGCCCAGTTCTTTGGCGCGGGTGTTCATTTTTTCCACAAACACACTTACACTTCCGGCGTTGTGTTCGGCCAGCGCCACTGCGGAGTCGTTGGCGGAATTGATCAGCGCGGCGTAAAGCAGATTTTCCACTGTCATTTTTTCACCTTCGGCAAGCCAGATTCTGGAGCCTTCGGTTTGCGAGGCGTTTTTGGAAATTACGGCCGTTTCCTGGGGATCGGTTTCTTCAATAACGATTACGGTAGTCATCAGTTTGGTCAGACTGGCGATGGGCATAGGCTCGTAAATGTTTTTTTCGTAAAGCACCAGCCCGTTTTTCATATCAACAATAATTGCGCTTTTGGCCTCTATTATCGGCGCGATGTTCTGTTCGTTTTTTTCGGGAATGGAAGTTGCTTCCAGCAATACGTTTTCATTCCACGGCATGATATGCGGCGCGTTTGTGGGGACGGAGTCGGTAAGCAGAGCTCCGTATGCGTATAAACTTAGGAAGGCGGATAGCATGTAATTAGGATTCTGGTGATTGATTTTCCGTGCCGTTTAATGTGTCGGCGGCAGGGGCAAGAGTTTCGGTACCGGTGTTTGCGGTATCCGCGCCGGCAGCATCTTCGGTGCCGGAAGCGAGTGCGTCCGATGATGATTCTGTTTGTGTTTCCGCGGCTTTGGGGGTATCCGATGGTGGGGCTGCGGGAGCGGTAAGGAATTTTAGGGTGTTATACGGTTCATCGGGTTTCAATTCCAGATAGTCTCTTCCAAGTTCAATTACAATTGTTGCGTTTTGTCGTTTTTCCGGTTCGGTGTATTCGGGGGGAATTCCCGCGATTACGGGTAACGGAACCAGTTCTTTGATTAAAGCCAGTGTTACGGGTTCTTCGCCTTCCGGGCCGGGTTTGTAGTAGATGGTGGATTGTTCCAGATCGCGGTTAGTCGCGTTACCGTAATATGTGACGTTCAGGCAGTTTCTTAACAGCAGATTCATTGTCACTCCGGCCAGTCCGGGTGTTTTGGTCCCGTTTAACACCTGTATTTCCTCCTGCGCGGCCATTGTCTTGGTGTGGTTGAAGATGGTGTTTGCAACCTGTTGAATGTATGAATAGGTTCCTCCTCCCGCCGGGAGCAGGACTGCTGCTCCGTCAAAGTATTCGCGTGCCGGTGTGTATAAAAGTCCGCCGCAGGAGCTTGGATCGTCATTCAGGACCGCGGGGAAGATGTCATCTTTGTTAAACTCTTTGGATAATTTGGCCAGTTCCAGAATTTCGGCCAATGAAAGATTTGTATCTATGCTTTCCGCCACAGAATCGTAAAGCGATTTTATTTTGCCGGCGTCGGTAAGGATGTCCAAACTAAAGGCGCGGTCGCGGATTGCATACAAAAGCGACTGCTGGCGTTTGGCGCGGTTATAGTCTCCGGTGGTGGAGCGGCTGCGGGCATACTTGAGCGCCGTTGCCCCATCCAAATGCTGGAGTCCTGCGTCAATTTTGAAAGTTTCGTAGTAAATGGTTTCGCCTCTGGGGTATTTGGGGTCGTAAATGGATTCTTCCACCATAATGTCAACTCCTTCCAGGCTGTCCACGATGCCTTCAAATCCTTGAAAATTTACCAGTGCATAGTACTGGATTTCCATGCCGGTGATTTCTCCGACTAACTTTTTAAGCGCGTGTATGCCTTCTCTCTTGCCATATTTGTTGAGATAAGACGAATAAACGCTATTGATGCGCTGGTTGCCGTATTCGGAGGAGATAATGTATAAGTCGCGGGGAATGGAGAGCATCGGCACCACTTTGTTTTCATAGTCTATGCTGGCGATAATAATTGTGTCGGTGAGATTGGCTCCGTCGTGGCCTTCGCCGCCGGTACCGATGAGCATAAAGTTGGTGCGTCCGTTTTCATCGGTGAGCAGGGTTTTTCCGAATGATAATACAATGGAGGAAAAGTCCAGACTCTTGATTAAGGAGTAAATGCCGAAAACCAGTACGAAAATTACCACCAGACTGCCCGCTACTGTGGCAATGTGCAGGGTGTACTTGTTTTTCGAGGGTTCGGGGGCTTTGAATGATTTTACTCTGTTGAAAATTGCGAAAAGATTTTTCTTGGGGCGTTTGGCCTCCCTGCGAATTTTTCTAACTTTAAAATCCATGGTGATTGTTCTAATGTATCGGTCAAAAAAAGTTCCCCTATATATTAGTCATTTTTTGGCTTTTATCAATGAGACTTTTTGTTCAAAGTGTGGTGAAAAGAACGGTTGTTTTTAGAGTGCCCGTTTCGTCAACGTTAACGCCGATACCGATTTTTCGCCATCCGGAGTCCATGATTTCGGTGCTTTTCATCAATTCCACGGTGAGTGCGTTACTGTCATTGCCCTCCAAAATCAGCGCCTGCACCATTTTTGTCGGTACGTAAATTCGTACAACATTGGCAAGGGTTTCTCCGGAAGGTGAGGTAAAATCAAAAAAGTTTTCTCCGGTCATTTTGTCGGTCCAGATTTCCGCCGGTGTGTCCAGTGATCCGTCCAGGATGAAAGCATCGATTCCGGCTTCCGTCCTTGCGGAGTTGACAGCGGCAAAGATGGAGTTTTTTATTACCGTCAGGTCGGATTCGGTAAGTTTTTCGGTGGAAAATTCCTGGGTGGTGTACATTGATCCGTTGGGGTCAATGGATATTCCAATTCCCAATTTGGTCCATTTGGGATCAAGGATGTTTTTTCTGTGTACACCGCTTTGCATCAGACCGTAAATTGTATATTCGCTTGTGGGGGAAATGGCCAGATTCTCGCCGACGGGTGTGGGAATGCCAAATTGGAGGCGGCGGTCATTCGGTGTTTCTCCGTCGGGATTGATGTGTCCAAAAAAGTTGCGCGTGATCATGTCGTCGGAATGCAGTAGGGCAAGCCGGTCTAAATCCGTATTGCTGATTACGGGGTTTAGTCCGAAGCGGATTCTTTCTTTGTTGATTAAATTGATTTGCATTGTTATTTCGTCTTGCAGGTTGAAAATGAAGTTGTCTCCGGCTCCTTTGTACAGGTCAAAAAAATTCGGAATTAAAGGTATACCGTTTGCTACGTACACCGGATAGTTTAGAACAGCGGATCCGTTGGTGCTATTGATTTCAACGGCGTAAGTTCCCGCTGTATCCGGCGTGTAACTGAAACTGAAAGTGTTTCCGGAGGGGAGATAATCCGTGCCGTAAAAAAGTGCGAAAGGTTGGGGACTGGTAATATCCACTATATCAACAAAACCGTCCGGTTTTATTATGGCCGCCTGCGCAACAATGTCTGTTTTCGCGGTGCCATCAAAGCGGATGGGGGATATGGAATCCAGTGTTTCGGGCAGGGAATTAACGGAAATCAAGCCGGTATTCAGTTCACTGTATTGATGGGTGGTGGCGTTGAAAGATGTGACAGTTTTTTCGGACCAGTTGTTTTTTATTATAAGAGGATATGTGCTTTCGGTGTCGGCGGACGAAGCGGAAAGAGACGCTTTTCCTTCGGAGAAGCCAAGAAAATAAATCCAGTCGGGGCTGAATGTTTTGATGTTTTGCCTTGTGATAAATTCTTTTTCTTTTTTGTCCTGCGAAAATGTGATTCTGTGTATTGTGTCTCCGGGGTTATTAAAACCGGTGAATGTTCTTCCTTTGTCGTAAAAAATTTTCAGGCCGGTGGGTTTTTCGGTTTTTTGTATTGATGATTGAGGGGCGGGAAGATTCTCAATTATGGAAATATCCACCACTTTGCTTTCCCCTTTAAACCCGGGGATGAGTCCCATTTTGTAATTGCCGGGTACGGTAAATACTATTGGTATTTCAAATTTGCCGTCCTTTACATCGGCCGGAAAACTGAATGACTGGATGCCGTTTTGAGAAAGGAAAACAAAGGCGGTATCATATGTACCTTCCAAGGTTTGTCCTTTCATTATATATATTTCATTCAGGTAAAAGGTGTTGGGAAAGATTTCCTCCAATGTCACGTTTTCAAAGAAATCCACGGAATATGTTGAAAAGTCCACGGGTGTGAAATCCGGCACAACCTCATCGAGAGAGGGGTCTTCTATCGGGATTATGGCAAATGAGGATGCGGGAAAGCGGTTGATCAGGTTGAAACTGTATATGTCCGAGCCGCTTTTGCGGGTGATGAAACTGCGGAATAAAAGTTCGCCTATACGCGCGCGGGAAAATATAGTTTCGGGGATGTAGTTGCGAGTGGTCTCTTCCAGAAAGTTTTTTTCTTTGGCAAAAACCACATACGGGACGAACCAGTCGGAGGAATGAATGTCTTCAAAAGGCATTTCTACTGGTTTTTCCGGTAGTTCCCATTGTTGAACCTGTCCGATAATTTTCAGCGCCTCCACTTTATTGATGTTTTGTTCCGGTTTGAAAGTACCGTCGGGATAACCCTCTATCCATTTTTCTGCGTAGGCTTTGCGAACGTATTGGGCGTACCAGGCGTTATCGTCAATATCGGGAAAGCCTGTGGGGGTTACTATATCCGTTGGAATTTCAGAGCTTTCCAGGACCAGCTTCAAAAATTCCGCGCGGTTTACGGGATTGTCCGGCCTGAAGGTACCGTCGCTGTAGCCGCTAATGATACCGGCTTCGTGCAGATACTGGATGGCCGGGAAATACCTGCTGATTTCGGGAAGATCCGAAAAGGCGTTTGCAGGAGTAGGGATTGAAATCAGACAGAGCAGAGCGGCGAGTAGAATTCGCGGGCGAAGTTTCTCCATATTATGTTTTAGCTTTGTAGATACTAAACTTATTAGTTTCTGCGGTCAATTTGACATTTGTGCGGATGTCTTTAAAATGTCTGTGTTTATCTTAAAATAAACCTTTATTTTTTAATCATTAACCTTTTTCAGTCTATGAAAATAAAGAAAATGTTAGCGGTGGTCACGGTTACTTTTATTGCGTTACTGGCTTTTGCAGGTTGTACAACGGCTCCGGCTCCAACAAAAGCTCCGGAGGAGGTTCTTAAGGAGGGATTGACCAATTTATCCAAAGTCACGTCTCTTAAATATGATGTAGCTTTGAACGTAGATGCCAATGATGAGGAAAATGTTAATTCAAAAATGAATTTTAAATTGAACGGCGCGTTTGATATGAAGGATGAAAAAGATCCAAAAGTGATTCTTAAGTTGGACGGATCTGTAAAAAGTGAAGAACTGACCGGCTCCGCCAAATTGGATTTCATGTTAAATAAAGAAGCTGTTTATTTTAACGTGGGTGGACTGGATATGGGCGAAGTGATGCCTATTCCGGAGGATATGAAGGCTTACATGGGCAAGTGGTACAGCTATACATTACTGGAAGGTGCGGTGGATGATATGTCCGAAGCCGCCGATACGGATTTTGATGTTGAGGAAATGGATGAACTGTGGGCAAAAACCACACCGGAATATGTCGGAACCGATTCGGTCGCGGGTGATCCCAGCTGGCGCTATAAGCTGGATATGGACGAAGAGGCGATCGCCGCTCTTACGGAGCAAGCCGCCACTGATGTTCAGCTTGAAGGAGCGGTTGTTACGGGTGAAATATGGGTGAGCACAACAACCAATGTAGTTAACCAGTTTAAACTTTCCGTTAACAAAACTGCGACCGCCGAGGATAAAGCCAGCGGTACAATGTCTTTGACTGTCACTCTTTCCGATATCAACAAGGCGGTTACAGTTAGTGCTCCCGCCGGTGTAACCGAGTTCCCGGTTGAACAATTTATGGCCGAACCATCAGTTGCTCCGCTATTGATGTTGATGATGGGCGGTGGAGAAACGATGTACGATGAAAGCATGTATGATGACAGTATGCTCTACGATGGAGGCGAGACGGGAGATTTTGACGCTTCCACCTTTGAAGGCATGGAAGGTACGGAAATGACGGAAGAGGAGCTGAACGCTCTGATGGAGGGTATGGATTTGGAGGGGCTGGATGCGGAGGAACTGGAGGGTCTGGAGATGGCTGTTCAGTAAAGGGTGAAGTAATAAGTTGAGTGGAAAAAGCCCCCCGGCGTGCCGGGGGGCTTTTTAAGTCAGTCAGGGACAATCGCTGTTTTCGTGGCGTTGGCGCATGATGCTGGTCATGGTGGAATCAAATTTTTTAGCACCTTCCCAGACCAGATCAAATATTTTTTTGTAGGCGCGGGACATTTCTTCGCTTTCTATCATCAGTCCGAATTGTTCGTTCAAAGAGGCCAGTGATACTTTGCATCCGTGGATTATGATATTCAGGTGAAAATTGAATTCCGGCGGTATCAGGCGGCTTTCGCGGAGTTCAAGGGCGTCGTTTTTTTTGCGCCGGTAGCTGTGTCTGTTGGCGGGGTAAATGGCTTTCAGCCTAATTCCTTTTTTTGACCGTCGTGCTTCATATTCGTTCCAGTATTCGGGTTGGGGCAATCCCATTTCATCCAGGCTGGAATAAATGCGGATCAGTCCGTCCGTGGCAAGGGTGTCTTCCATGATATTTTTGATTGCCTCGGCTCCTTCAAAAAAGACCACACTTGGTTTTACGGTGTAGTCTTTTTGCAGGGTGTTGAATTGTGTTATCAGGTTGTCTATGTTTTCTATGGTGTCATTTAGTCTGCCCTTTTTGATATTCAGTTGCTGCAGGATGACTTTCGGATCGGTGGGGTGGAAGTAGAGGATTTTGTTTTTCATGCTTTTTTGGGCGAATCCTTTTTCCGCCAGTGTGTTTAAAAGGTTATAACAGCCGGAGCGGTTTAGCCCGCATCGTTTGGCTATGATGCTGGCCGGGTTGGCGCCAATGTCGTGCATGACAAGGTAAATGTTGGCTTCTTTTGCGGTTAAGCCTATTTCTTTGAGAGTCTGGAAAAGCCCGATTGTCCCTTCAAACAGCATCTGTATAGGCGTTACATCATAAAAAGTGACTAACGATAGTACTATAGTGACATACTGTCAAGTTTTTTGTTTAATCTAATCCAAAGGGGTGAGCCGGAATATTTAAGCTATTTTTAATATTTCCATAAGGTTTTTCGGTTAATTTGATTTGTATGACCAAATCCATGATTTTGCGGTACGGGCTTTACGGCTTTTTCCTTGGCGTTGGGGCGGGGGATGTTTTCAGGGGTGGAGAGGAGGTGTTTTGGATGATGATAGTTGTTGTTTTGATTTTTTCCTTATCCATGAGGTTTACCGGCCGGTGGTCCGGGGCGGCGGCTTGGGCGGTACCGGTGTTTTTTGTTTTGGGTGTGATAAGAATTTCGCTGGCGACGGCGGGGGCGGAGATGACTGACGTTTCTTATTTCAATGACATGCCTCAAAAAATCATGATTGAGGGGGTGGTTTCCACGCAACCGGAGTTGCGAAATAATGCCCAGTATATAATGTTGTCCGCCGAAAAAATATATTTTCCGGAAAGGGTTTTTGAGGCCGGGGGAAGGGTTTTGATCAAAGCGGGGACTTTTCCGTCTTATCATTATGCGGATAAATTAAAAGTGTCGGGACAGCTTTTAAGCCCCGCCGACTTTGAGGGGTTTTCTTACAAGGATTATTTAGCCAAGGATAATGTTTATTCGGTTATGTACCGTCCTTTTATTTCACTGGTGGAAGAGGAGCGTGGTGATTTTGCCGGTTTGGATTTTTTTGGTGCGATTTATTGGCTTAAGTCTTTGATTAAGGGGAGGATTGAAACTTATTTGAACGAGCCCGCGGCGGGTATCGCGCTGGGACTTTTAATCGGGGCGCGTTCTTCCATTCCGCAGGAGATTCTGGATGATTTTCAGATGACGGGGCTGACTCATATTCTGGCGATTTCGGGGTATAACATTACTTTGATTATCAATGTGTTTGCTTTGCTGATGGGGGGCGCCGGCAGGCGCCCGCGGTTTTGGGTGACCTGCGCGATGATTGGTGTTTTTGCGGTGTTGACGGGGTTGTCGGCCAGCGTGGTGCGCGCTTCGGTAATGGGTGTGCTGGCGATTCTGGCGGGTTATGTGGGTAGAAAGGGTTCTGGTCTGCAAATGCTTATGTTCAGCGGGTTTTTGATGGTCGCGGTCAATCCGTTGATTATGCTCCGCGACATTTCTTTTCAGTTGTCCTTTCTTTCTACAATGGGTCTTTTGGTTTTACTTCCGTTGATTGAAAACTTGTTCAAAAAACTGCCTCCTCTTATCAGCGAAAGTCTTGCTGTCACTCTGGCGGCGACGGTTTTTACAACACCCGTGATTTTAATTAATTTTGAAAGATTTTCTTTAATTTCCCCGATTGCCAATGTCATTTTTCTGCCACTGATTCCCATGATTATGTTTATGTCCTTTCTGACTTTTTGCGGGTCTTTGCTTTTCGCTCCCATTGCGTATCTTTTTGCGGCCGTCTCCTGGTTATTGATAGAAATTCTGCTTACAGGCGTGGGGTTCGTGGCAAAAATTCCTTTCGCCATGATTGATATCGGCGGTTTTACGGCGCCACTGCTCTTTGCCTATTATGGAATTTTATTCGCGGTTATCAACTTTTTTCGTAAATCCAAATCGGGGCCAGCCGGGTTGTCGGATCCCGCTCAATTTTAGTTTTTTCGGTCCAGGGGGAAACGGGAAAGGCATATGAAATAACTTTGGCTCCTTTTTTCAGTTCGCGGCTTAATTTGGGCTCCAGTTTGGCCAGTGTTTCGGGCAGAAGATAACAGAAAATTACGTCGGCGTCGGAGAGGTTGTGTTTTTTAAAATTGCCAAAGACTATTTTGGCTTTTGATTTCCAGAGCAGGTGTTTGAATCTGGCCAGCAGGTAGACGAATGGTGAAAGTTCAAATCCGGTTGCGGATATTTCGTATTGTTTGGATGCCTGATGAACAATGCGGCCGTCCCCGCAGCCTATGTCGTAAATTTTGTCGCCTTTTTTCAACCCGGCCGCCTTAATCATGCGGTCCACCGCCGTCATGGGCGTTGGCACAAATGGTGCGCCGTTAACCTGCGCGGCCAGTGTGGGGTAAAGTATCAAAATGAAAAGCGCCAGCGAATAGATGCTCTGATTGGTTGTGGATATCAGGTAAAAAAACGGGAGCATTACCAGAATTATGCCGGTGATGTAGAAAAAATCTTTCATTTAAATCTCATATAAATATACTGTCGGCAGTCTTTTTTTGGGATCGCGCGGCCAGGTTTTTTTGGGTTGCAGGCCTTTGATGGAAAAAGAGTTGCTGTAAATTCTGGTGCCTTTTCGGCATTCTTTTTGGAATTTATTATTTAACTCGGTCATCACGTCGGGGCCCAGATAGCAGTATATTACGTCCGCCTTGGAAAGATCGGCACGGAAAAAATTTTCCATTTTTACAACCACTTTCGCTTTGTTCAGGTATTTTCGCAGTTGCGCCAATAAATAGGGGAGCATGGCATTTTCGTATCCGATTCCCTGTTCGCCGGTTTTCTTTTCCGCCTCCAATAAAAAACGCGCGTCGCCGCAGCCCAGGTCGTACACCTTTTCTCCTTTTTTAAGGTCGCAAATTGAAATTATGTAATTAATAATTCTTCCGCTGGTCGGCACAAATGGCACTTTTGCCAGCAGGTTGGCCACCAGCGTCATAAAATAAATGCCGATCAGGGCGATGGTCAGTACAAAAACCGTGTAGTACGCGATGATAAAAAATATTGAACTGTCCATGTTGTAGCCGAGGGCGTTAGTGAAATCTGCTTATTGTAGCACAAAACCGCCTTCCATAACAAGGAGCCGGCGCTTTAAGCCGCCATGTCCAGTTTCTTTAAATCCTTTTTTTCCAGGATTTCCTCCAACTTATCTTCATCAATTCCGATTTTGCGCCTTTCCGCCATATCCGCCACATTGCCCGCTATGTTTGCTTTCATTTGTTCCTCTATATAGTCGGCCTGTCTTTGACCTTCGGCGCCGCTCAATTTTTGTCCGCTGGAGTTTTTGAACTGAATAAATTTTGCCGCGGTCTGTTCGGACGACTTGATTATGTCCGATACAATCGGACGCCTCATTCCGGACAAAACCTCACTGCTTACGGTGTCTTTGTCGGTGTTGATTGTCAGGATTTCTTCGGCTTTGCCTTCTTTGTTCAATACCGAGGAGCCTTCGGTATATTTTTCAAGCGCTTCGGCAACCTCCCAGTCCTCCGAGTCTTTTTGGCGTTTGGCCGCCACAATGGTGCCGTGTTGGGCTTCGCTGGATTTGGTCTCGTCGGCGGCGACGCTTAGTACGGTAAAATATTCGCGTTGTTTGTTTACGTCCTGTTGGCGCAGGGCTTCGGCCATCAGCGCGCTTTCCGCATCTTTGCCGGTTGTGTCTTTTTCTTTGCTTTGTCCCGTCTTTGATTTCACCTCTTTAATTCGGCTTTGCGCGATAATGTCATCTGGATCCATATCCAGTATTTCTTTGTAATAATCCAGGGCGTCTTCGAATTCCCCGTCACGTTCGGCGGTGGTTGCCCGATTGGTTAAATCCTGAATTCTTTTTTTGCTGATTTTTTCGGCGCTTTCAATATCCTTTTTTTCCGCTTTTTCCGGTTTTTTGTTTTTATCCGCGCTTTCAATTTTTTCTTCCAGTCGCGTTACCATTTCCAGTTTACGGTGAAAACCGGCTTCAAAAAACGCTTCGTTTCCTTTTTGCAGATTTTCCGGCAGAGCCGTAAATCTTTCAAATAGGGCGGTATAGGGGGCGAGCAGGGCTTCGAATCCGTCCACGGTTTCTCTTTTGTAATCCATGGATTCTTTCGCCCATTTTTTTAGTGATTTTTCCCGCGTGATTTTTGCGATGTGCTTTTTTTCCACGGCTTTATCCAGCATCTTTTTGTAATTTTCGGTGAGGCGTTTTTCTTCTGTGGTTGTTTCGACGCTTTCTTTAGCCACCTTTTTGAGTCCGGGAATCAGTTCCTCTTTTTTCTTTTTGTAATCCGATTTGTAAAAATCAAGACGCAGTTTTTCCAGTTTGGCGGGTTTTTCGTTTTTGCCCAGTTTTTTGAGCAGATCTTCAAATTCGTCGGAGAGTTTTTGTTCCAGCTTAAATTGTGAGTCCAGCTTTGCGAGCGCACCAACTTTGTCTTTTAAATCACATTCTTTAAAGTAGGCATAGGCTTGGTCTTTGCCGTCTTCCGAAATATGTTTGTTAAGAGGGTGGCTGCGCTGAAGGTTACGGTAGTCGTTGGTTAATTCGTTTTCAACATTTTCAGCGGCGTTTCTTTTTTCGTCCAGAGGAAGTGTGTTGAAGCCGGGCGCCAGACTTTTGTATTTATCCGGCAGGGCGTTGTAGCCGGCGGTCAGCTCTTTTCTCTCCTTTAGTTCGGAGCGAATGCCGTTGACGATTTTGGCCTGGTCGTGGCGAGTGCTGTCGTTTAATTGTTCGGTGAGTTCTTTTTTTTCATCCTCGGAAAACGCTTCGGAATTATCGGCAAAGATTTTTTCGGCTTCGCGGATATGGGCTTTGCTTTTTTCCATTTCGCCGACAAGGTTTTTAACTTCGCTGCGGCGCAGGGTGTGCAGGTAATCGTTATTGTCGGGCATCAGCTCTTTGGCCCGGCGGAGCATTTCCATCCTTTCTTCAATGTCGTTTTCCAGCGCGCTCAGCCATTCCCGTTTGCCGGCGGCGTCCAGTTTCATAAAGTCCTCTATGTATTCATCGGCGGCATCCAATCCGCGTTTTGTATCAATTCCAAAAGCGTCCCGGTTTTTGTTGATGATGCCGGTGTACGATTCTATCATTCCTCTTATTTCCTGTCGGTCTTTGTCCACCTGAAGTTTGTATTGTCTTATCGCCGACAGATTTGTGTCGTCAACCTCGTTGGCGAGTGCTTCAAAATAGTACTGTTTTTCGCCATCGTTGAATTCTGTTGCCTGTCTGATGGATCGGGCAAGGGCGCTTCTTTCGCTGTTGATTTCACGCACGTCGTAGGAGTCCAGTTTTTTTTGATCAACGGCTCTTGCCTGATTTTCCGAGACGTCAAATTTATCAAAGTTGTCTATTTTGTTGGCCATGATGATTTGGTTTATTCAATTTGGGCGATCATTACCGGTGGCGGTATTACTTCTTCTGTGTTTCTGCGCGGACGGGCCTCGCGGTAAAATGATTCGCTGTTAAAGGGAAGAGATACCTGGGTGTCTTCATAGGTATCTTCCGGGATTGAGTTTTCAATTTCTTTCCTGTCCAGATGGGAAAATACCTGTTTTTTTCTGCTCTTGTCGCGGTAAACGGTGATTCCTTTGCATCCAAGTTTGTAAGCAAGTATAAAGGCTTCCTTTACGTCTTCGGCCGAGGCGTAGGATGGGTAGTTTACTGTTTTGGATACGGCGCTATCGGTATGTTTTTGGAAAGCGGCCTGCATACGGACGTGCCATTCGGCTCTGATGTCCTGGGCCACAACAAAAATTCTTCTTAGAGAATCGGGCATGCCGTCCAGTTTGCGGATTGATCCTTCTTTGGAAATTGTGCGCATCAGGTCGCGGCTGTAGATGTTCATTTCCACGGCCTTTTGTTCAAAATATTTGTTGACGTACAGAAATTCCCCGCCGTCAAGAACCCGTTTGTTGTAAACAAGCGCGAAAAGCGGTTCTATCCCCGGCGATGTTTCGGCAATCATGCTGATTGAACCGGTGGGCGCGATGGTGGTGACGGTGGCGTTTCGCATTCTTTCATAACCTTTCTGTGGAAAGAAACTGGCGTTGAAGTTGGGAAATGATCCGCGCGTTTTTGCCAATTCCCGCGATGCTTTGTGGCTTTCTTCGTTAATAAAATTCATCACTTTTTCGGCGGCCAGAATTCCGTCGTCGGTGTTGTAGGGGATTTCCAGCTGAAAAAGCATGTCGGCGAATCCCATAATCCCCAGTCCGATTTTTCTGTTCTGCATGACAGCCTCTTTTACTTCGGGCAGTTTGTAGTCACTCATGTCTACCGTGTTGTCCAGAAAGTGTACGGCAAGATGTATGGTTTGTTTAAGTTTTTCCCAGTCGATTTCTTTGTCTTTCACGAATCTGGCCAGATTTATTGACCCCAGATTGCAGGCTTCGTAGGCCAGCAGAGGCTGTTCGCCGCAGGGGTTGGTGGCAATAATCTCGCCCAGGTCGGGGGTGGGATTTGATTCTTTGATTTTGTCCAGAAAAATTATTCCCGGTTCGCCGTTGCTCCAGGCCTTGGTCACTATCAGTTCAAGTACACTGCGGGCGTGCAGGCTGTTCACTTTTTCACCGGTGTGCGGGTCAATCAGGTCGTACATGCCGTCGTTTTCCACGGCCTCCATGAATTTGTCTGTAACGCCAACGGAAATGTTAAAGTTGTTCAGTTCGTTTTCGTTTTCCTTACAGCTGATGAATTCCAGAATATCGGGGTGTGTCACATTTAAAATGCCCATGTTGGCGCCGCGCCTTTTAGCGCTGTGTTTGATTGTTTCCGTGGCGGTGTCAAAAACTCGGATAAAGGGGATCGGTCCGGCCGAGGGATTTTGCGAGGCGTAGGAAACGTCTCCGCGCGGTCTGATTTTGGAAAAGTTAAAACCGGTTCCTCCGCCGGTCTGGTGTATCACTGCGGCTTTTTTTAGAGCGTCAAAAATACTTTCAATATCGTCTTCAATGGGCAGTACAAAGCATGATCCCAATTGCTGGATTTTGGTGCCCGCGTTCATCAAAGTGGGGGAGTTGGGCAGGAATTCCAGACGGTACATCATGTCGTAAAATTTTTCTTCCGTTTCTTTGGCGTTGAAATCGCCATAGTTAAGGTCGGCTTTGGCAATGTTGTGCGCCACTCTTTCAAAAAGCTGTTCGGGGGTTTCCGTTACAACGCCCTTTTCGTCTTTGCGCAGGTAGCGCTGTTGCATAACTTTCAGGGCGCTCAAGGAAAATTCGGTTTCTTTTTCGCCCAGGATTTCGGCTTTTTTGTCTCTGATGTCGCGTTGTTTTTCTCTATAGAGGATGTAGGCTTTCGCCGTTTTGGCGTGGCCGTTTTCAATCAGGATTTTTTCCACCAGATCCTGAATCTGCTCAACGGTTGGTACGTCGCTTTGGTCTTTAAAAAAGACTTCCAACACGGTTGCCACCTGGTTGGCTATTTTTACGGAGAGTTCTTTGTCGGTTCCTCCCACGCTCTGCGCGGCTTTCCAGATAGCCTGGGCTATCTTGTCCCGGTCAAAGGGGACAATGCG
This sequence comes from Candidatus Altimarinota bacterium, assembly GCA_041738505.1. Lineage (GTDB taxonomy): Bacteria > Patescibacteriota > Gracilibacteria > UBA1369 > UBA1369 > JBGSPQ01. Next base: position 38,681 of record JBGSPQ010000023.1, read on the forward strand.
TCCGTCGCGCTTCTTGATCTGCTTAATGGGGGGCATCGGCGTGTAAAAATACTATTAGTGGTGACAGTTGTGTACAGTAGCAAAATGTGGTCTTGGTTTAAAGATTTTTTTTTGGAATACGGGTTGACTATAAGAGCTTATTAATCGCTTGTAATAGACCAATATGTTTTTTTCCGCAGTCTGCCTTTTAAAGTGAATCCGGAAGCTTTTTTGTGGCCGCCCCCTCCAAAGGTTCCGGCGATTTCCGAAACGTTCACATCGTCTCTTCTGGTGCGCAGTGAACCGCGCACATTGCCGTCGGGGTCGTGGCTTAGGATTGTGGCGAATTGGACGCCTTTTACAGAGCTCAAGTAATCTATGATGCCGCTTAAGTCACTGCAGGTGGCGTTGCAGTCGCGGAAGTCGTTTTCCATGATGCCGGTAACGATGACGTTGTTTTCGGTGATGCGGACGTTGCTTAGCGCCTTGCCCCAGATTTTCAGCTGTTCCACCGTGCGGTTTTTAAAAAGTTTTTGCACTATCAGTTTGTGATTGGCGCCTTTTGCCAGGAGATCGGCCGCCGCCTTCAACACTTCGGCGTCGGTGGACGAGTGCATGAAACTTCCGGTGTCGAAATACAGCCCGAATAACAGGCAGGTGGCGAGGTAGGGTGTGACCGCGACCCCCCATTTTTGGAAAAGCGCGTAGAGAATCAGTACCGTGGCGGCGGCCTTGTCATCCACCAGATTAATAGTTCCGTACCCGCTGTTGGAGGGGTGGTGATCAATGTTTATCCAGGGTGTTTGCATTTTCGTCATCTCCGGATATTTCAGCGGGAACCCCGCCTGGTCGGGTGAACCGCAGTCCAGACTGATAAACAAATCATAATCGGCGGGATTGATATCATTTACAAATTTATTTAATTCCGTAAAAAATTTGTAATTGTCGGGAATCAAATCAATACAGGCGGAAGTGATGTTCACTCCGGCCCGTTTAAAAACGTGCCGCAAAGCCAGATTACTGCCAAGGCAGTCGGGGTCGGAGTTGCGGTGTGAAATTATCAGGATATTTTTGGAGTTGAAAATCGTTTCAAAAATTTTGTTCGAAATGGCGGAATCAATCTCCATAAATTCCAAAAAAAAATACTGGAGGCCAAAATATCCCAGTATTTTTTGTCGCGCAAACAAATCAAAATTTACCGCTTGCAAAGAAAGCGGCCCTGTTTCTTTATCGGAAACGGGACCGCTTGATTGTGTATTTAAACCTGTCGCGGGGGTGTTTATGCGGCGAGCGGAAAGATCTGATTATCGTCGTCGTCGTACAGATAAATGGCCTGTACGGGGCATGATTCGGCACCCATTTTTAATGTGGCTTCGTCGGCGGCTTCGGACTTGATCAAGAACTTGTCTCCTTCTCCGCCGTTTTTGGCGCTGTCCAGTACAACGGCTTTTCCTTCGCCGTCCAGTTCAAAAACGTTTGGAGCAACGGCCACGCAGGGTGCCGCGCCGATGCATTTGTCTCTATCAACCCATACTTTCATATTATTTTTGGTTAAATTTAAAAGTTATTATTCAACATCTTTGTGCCATTTTACTTCGGCGGGCTTGTCGTCGTCGGACCAGGTGATTTCCAGTTTTCCGCCTTTAAAAGCCGATTCTATTTTTCTGCCCAGAGTGACAGCCAGTTTATTTTTTACGGTATAAACAATGATGCCGTTGTCGTTTTCCTCTATGTTGGCCACTGTGTTCATGGCGTCGCGCTCTTCGGCTAGTTCCTCCGAATTTTTGATGGCGTGCATGATTTCATCCTTGTGCTTGAGTGCAAAAGTTCCGGTGATGTGCAGAACTCCGTCGCAGATGCCGGATTCCCTCATTTCCGTTACCGGTGCGGGGCCGATTTTGGCAGAACCGGCGTTTTTGGGATCCATTTCATCAATGGGTTTCCAGTGTTTGTCTTCGTAGACCAGATCGCTCTTGGGGTCCACTACGGTTTCATTCATGTGTTTTTTGCCCTTGTCGAAGGGATATCTTTTATCGCCCGTGTTTTGATTGGGATCGTGCCAGGCTTGATTTTTTGGCAGCTTTTTCATGTTGGTTATTTTTTAATGGATTTAAATATTTCGTTCACGCTTTTCCAGTTCAGGTTGGCAAAAAAGTCTTCTATGTAGGTTTTTCGGTCACTGCCGTAGTCAATAAAGTAGGCGTGTTCGTAGGTGTCAAGTACCAGTATCGGCATCGCGCCCCAGATTCCGGCCTGATTGTGGGCGTCGCAGACGTAGTTGTGCAGTTTTTCGGTGTTATGGTCGTAGGCAAGAACCACCCATCCCCGTGCCACCATGCCGGCGGCTTTAAAGTCCTCCAGCCATTTTTCGTACGATCCGAAACTTTGAGCCAGTGCATTTTTAAGTTCCTCTCCGGGTTCGCCGCCTTCGCCGCCCAGCGCGTTAAAGTAATACTCGTGAAGCACAACTCCGTTGGCCGCGAATGATTCTTCGCGCTTAAGTTCGCCGTATTCGCTGTACGTGGCGTTGGCAGTTGATCTGTCCGCTTTGGCCAGCTTTTCTTCTATCTCGTTTCGCTTGTTAACATAGCCCGCGTAAAGCTTGTCGTGGTGGATTTCCAGGGTTTTTTCGCTGATACCCTTTAACGCTTTGCTGAAGGGCATCGGTTTTGCTTCATACGTCATGAATGTTTCTTGTTATTGATTATCCGTCGCTCCTAAGGTTACGGAAAATCGCGCGTTTTGGCAAGGAGGGGGGAGGATTGATTTACCCAAATCAATATGAAGTTGTATCCATTGAGAAATTATAATCTATATTGGCTTCGCAAGTGTAAATGTCATAGCCACTGAATATCTGCGCACAAAAGTAATTTAACATTTCTTTCGCATCCCCCTTTACTTCGGCCACTGCGGTATTTGTTTGTGTTAAAGTGGCGTTTGTCGTATTGATTTTGTTTTGGAGTGCTGTATTTGCAGTTTCCAAAGCCAAAACTCTTTTTTCAAGATTTTGAATCATTCCAAGGTAGTCAACTTGTACTGTGGAAGTGGAATAAGTCGGTGAAGTGGTTGAAGTTGTCGTGGGGCTGAGCGTTTTAATTAACGCTCCCTGAAACAGCTGGCCGGAGCTTTGGGTAAGTACGACTACCGCGCCAACGATCACCAGTCCGATGAGTCCGAATAGCAGATATTTGTTGTTTGTGTTTTTCATGTTGTTTGAGAGTAGTGAATTATTTTTTATAAATGTTTACAGTAGTTTGTTTGGTATGCCGCCGCCGATTAGTGTTTCGCATGATGTTTGAGTGAAATTTGGCCAAGCGGGCTGAGGAAGACTGTTGTTTAGCTCTATAAGTCCCTGGCAGGTTCCGGGCATAAATTGAACTTTGATTCCATCAATTAAAGTATTCACAGTGCTTTTTGTTGCGAGGGCTGTTTTTTCAACGCCTGCCACTTTTGCTTTTAATGCCTGCAAGTCTCTGTTAACGGAATCCAGTGTTACAGTTGTTGTTGTGTATGACGTTGTTGCCGGAAGTAGCGCCCCCTGAAAAAGCTGACCGGAATTTTGGGTAAGGACTACCACCGCACCGCCGACAATCAGTCCAACGAGTCCGAAGAGCAGATATTTGTTGTTTGTGTTTTTCATTTTTTTTTAGTTAATCTATTAAAGCATTTAAAGTGTTTTTTGTGGCCACTGCTGTTTTTTTCACTGCTATTATCAAGTCCTTCTGAAACCGCTTTCCCGATTTTTGGTAAAGCACCGCCACCGTTCCAACGACTGCAAGGCCGACGAGTCCGAAAAGCAGATAATTGTTGTTTGTTTTTTTCATTTTGAAATATGTAAAAAATTAATATCTTGATATTATATCATATAATTAAAATATTGCAAATAAGGCCGTTTGCAAATGGAAGCGGGTGAGTTACGCGGTTTTTGGGCTATTTATTGAGCAGTTCTTTGATCTTTTGCTCCAGTTCATCCGGTGAATGGGCGGAGGGGAGGTTGATTTGTGTGGATTCTTCGATCGCCATGTTCTTTTTGGCGGTTTTTGCCGGTGAGAAGCGGAGGAATCGTTTGAGTAAATCCGCGTGAGCGATGCCGTAGGCGGCGATGATGCCCGCGCAATTGTTGTTTAGAGCCAGTTTTCCGTCTTTTGGGGGGTTGTCGCCGATGATTAAAACGTGTCGGGCGATTTGTTCGCGGGTCATGTGCAGGACTTTTTCCAGGTCGGTAAAAGGTTTTTCCCTATCCACATATCTGACTGTAAACGGAACGTGATATTTGCCCCGGGCCATTCTTTCACGAAATTTTTTGGGAAGGGTCCTTGGCTCCGGGGAGGGCATGGCGTTGACGCTCTTTATATAATCCTGAAGCTCGAAATGTTTGATTCTCATGGCGGCCTGAAAGCCGGGCGCGTCGGTAAGGATGTGGTTGTTGATGCCCGATTCGTGAGTCATTTTCAGGATTCTATCCATGCCTTCATATAGTTTAAGGTTGTCGTCTCTGACTTCGTAAAAAACCGCCTGCGCTTTTACTATCAAATCATCCAGATTTAAATTTTTGACATTTTTAAAGAATCCCATGGAATGCAGGCCCTGGATTAAAAAGGGGTTTTCCACGGTGCCGACGTCGGTGTAAAACTTTTTCATGGCGGCGGCCACTTTTGGCTCGGGTATGCCGGTTTCGTCGGCTATGCACTGCGACATGGCCTCATAGGCGAGCACGGCGTAGGATACCCAATCCCAGATGGTGTTGTCGGCGTCCCACACAATGTCGGTGATGCGATCGGGGTTTTTCATGGGTGTAATAATGTTATAGGCGGACTTAAATGGCAAGGGAATTTGGTTTGGCGGGGAAGGAGAGTTTCTTTGCGTATTGACTTGCGCGGGCGGGCGGGTTCATGATGTTGTTCCGGAAAAGTTAAATTATTATGACAAATTTGTTTCAAAAATCGGAGGGTGGCGCGGTAGTCGGAGGGCAGAGCGATGGCGCGCCTTTGGCTTTTACTCTTCGGCCCAAGTCGCTGGAGGATTTTTTCGGGCAGGAGGAGATTGTGGGGCAGGGGAAACTTCTGCGTCAGTTGATTGAACAGGACAAGCTTCATTCGGTGATTTTTTACGGGCCGCCCGGGTGCGGCAAGACCACTTTGGCCAACATTGTGGCGCAAAAAACGAACGCGGAGTTTGAGGTGATGAGCGCGGTTACAGGCGGCGTGCCGGAACTTCGCAGGGTGGTGGCTGTTGCCAAAGAGCGAAGGAAGATGGGTACGCGGACGGTGCTTTTTGTTGATGAAATACATAGATTTTCCAAGTCGCAACAGGACGCTCTGCTTCCGCATGTGGAGGACGGGACTGTTACTTTGATCGGCGCCACAACGGAAAATCCTTCTTTTGAAGTTAATTCGGCTTTGCTTTCGCGGAGCCAGGTTTTTGTTTTCAAGGCGCTGGATGAGGAAGCGTTGAAGGGGATTTTGAATCGGGCTTTGAAACTGGCGGTGGAAACCGATGCCGGCGAATCGGAATCAATAAATATTGATGATGAAGGTAAGGATTTTCTTGTGCAGTTTGCCAACGGCGACGCGCGGACTCTGCTCAATACCGTGGAAATTGTGCTGAAGCTGGTCAATAAAAAAGAGATTGTATTAACGGATATCCAGAAAGTTCTGCAGAGAAAAAATCTGCGCTACGACAAAAAAGGCGAGGAACATTTTAATATTATTTCGGCTTTGCATAAGAGTATGCGTGACAGCGATCCGGACGGGGCGCTGTATTGGCTGGGGCGGATGTTGGAGGGAGGGGAGGATCCTTTGTATGTGGCGCGGCGGCTGATTCGGTTTGCTTCCGAGGACATCGGGATGGCCGATCCGCACGCTTTATTGGTGGCGGTGGCGGTTAAAGACGCATGCCACTTTAACGGGATGCCGGAGTGCGGTGTGAATCTGGCTCAGGCGGTTGTTCATTTAAGTATGGCGCCCAAGAGTAACGCGCTTTACAAAGCGTATGGTGCGGTGCAGTCGGACATCGGCAAGTTTGGCAATCTGGAGGTTCCGCTAAATATTCGCAACGCCCCCACCAAGCTGATGAAAGAGTGGGGTTATGGGAAAAATTATCAGTACGCGCACAATTTTGCGGGGGCGAAGGTGGATCAACAGCATCTGCCGGATGACTTGAAGGCGCGAAAGTATTACGTGCCGACCGACAGGGGCTTGGAGGCGAAGATCAAGGAGAAGTTGGATGGGAGGGGGTAGCGGGATGGGTGATGGTGTGGGGGGCGGGCGGCGTTGGTGTCGCGCGGCGATTTTTTGTGATATGATTTGGGGCGATTATTCCATATTTTTTCTCCATGCACATTCCCGGAAACATGCTGGCCGGTCACGTTGTTCCCGTTACCAACGGTTTGGGCGCAGTAGCCGTTGCGGGCGCGGTTTATTTTGCGGTTAAGTCCAAAAATAAACCTGCCGTTTCGCGTTTTGCGGCTGTGGCGGCCTTGATTTTCGCTTTGCAGATGATGAATTTTCCGGTTCAGGACGGGACTTCCGGTCATTTGATCGGTGCATTTGCCGCGGTTGTTTTGCTGGGGGCTCCTTTCGGGATTTTGGCGATGGCTCTGGTTTTGGCTGTGCAGTCTGTGGTTTTTGCCGATGGAGGGGTGAGCGCTTTGGGTGTGAATATTTTGAATATGGCGGTTGTCGGTGGGCTTTTGGGGGCCGGGGTACGCGCTTGGGTTGGGAATAAGTCGGAACAAGCCGCCGCCGGAGAGGGGAGTTTGTCGGTTGCTGTTCGTGATTATGCGGCTTATGGGGTGGGTGCGTGGGTTTCGGTGTTGGCGGCGGCGGCGCTTTGCAGTTTGCAGTTGGCGCTTTCGGGCGTGGCGGATTTTGGTGCTGTTTTTTCCGCGATGATGAGCGCGCATGTTTTGATCGGAGCCGGCGAGGCTGTGATTTCGGTTGCGGTGATTGCTTTGTTGGCGCGATTTTTTGCGGTTGAAAAAAGTGGAGTGGCCACGTGGGTTTCTTTGGGAACGGCCGCTTTTGTCGGATTTTTCTTAAGTCCGTTTGCCAGTTCTTTTCCCGACGGTCTGGAGTTTGTGGCCGGGAAATTGGGTTTTGAACCGCTTACGGCTCCCAATTTTGTCACTCCTTTTGCCGATTATACTTTCCCGCAGATTGTTCCTTTTGGGGATATGCTGACTACGGGTTTGGCCGGACTGACAGGGGTTTTGATTACTTTCGCGGTTGTGTGGTTGTGCGGAACTTTGATTAAGCAAAGTTCGGTTGTGTTGAGATAAGTTTTTAATCGATTATTTATGAATTTATTTTGTTCAAAGTGCGGCGCGGAGGTCGCGGAGAATGCCAAGTTTTGTCCTTCTTGTGGTGGCGAGATGGGGCGGGGGACGGTCGGTGGTAACAAAATTGAGGGTGACCTGGAAGCGCGGATTCTTGATCTTTTACGGAAGAATGAGTTTATTTCGGCGGTTAAATTGGTCCGTGAAAATACGGGGATGGGATTGAAAGAAGCGGCTGATTATACGCGGGGGCTGGCTGCCAAAAACGGGATTGTGTTGGCAAGTTCTCCCGGTTCGTGGATTGTATTGTTTATTGTCTCTTCCATAATTCTGGCGGCCGCTGGGCTGGCAGTATATTTTGCGGTAGCGGGGTGAGTACTGCAATATGCCGTGTCCATCGCGTGTGCCGGCTCCACCGTAACACATCTGTTATATGCTATCTTCCGTATTCCACAATACGTGATACCTATCATGTCCGCTGTACTTGTCCATGCCGCCCCAATATCCTCCATTATCCTCCTCTCATCACACAATATTTTCTGTCCACCGCGTGTGCCAGCTGATGGTGTTCACGGCAGAGTGGAGCCAGAAACCGCGGGTCGTGGTTTTGCGAAAGCGCAAATCTTTGTGTGTGATGAATTATGTTTGCGGGTTTGTTGCAGTGCGGAATTGAGCATTTTACGCCATGTTCCAGCCGCACGATTTTTTTGATGTGCGCGGGTATGTAGCGCGACGTGGGTTTGGATTGTAGATTATGGTTTGTTTGGCGCGGCTCATTGTGTAACACATGATCCGTCGTTATATTCGCGCATCCGGTCCCGTCTTTGCCTGGTTGGCCGACTCGTGAATGTTGGTAATTTTGCGAATTGTTTTCGTATAAGTCTCTTGCGATTTGTTCTTTCTGCTTTTCAATAGCTTGCTTTCGTGTTTCAAGCATTTCCTCAATCAATTTGTTTATGTCGATTCCTTTTTCCGCCAGTAGCATCAGTTGTTGCTTGTTTTCAAAAGATAGTGTTTGGATAACTTTCAGGTTGATTGTATTTTCCTCCAAATTTCTGTGCGCCACCGCCAGGGCGGGGTCTTCGACGCACCCAGAGCTAAGGCATAATTCTTCTTCAGTTCTGTTCCCGGGAACAGAATTTTCATTATTTTGTATCTGTTCATTCAGAATTCTTTGATCTCTTGCAAGTGTCTCCAAAGCGCTACGGGAAAGTATTTTTACTCTGTCAGCCAATTCTTGTTGATTACATGCGGTGGCAATAGAAGCAATTTTGGCAAGTTTACTAACGCTCGCTTCTCCTTTAATCAACATATTTTTCAATGCCGGCTTGTCTTCAAATTTGCGCTCCAGCTGAAGTACGCGCTGGACCTGTTCCCGGCTTATGCCCGCCAGTTTTGCCGCGTATTCATAGATGGAGCCGTAACCCTTTTTTTCGTAAACGCGCAAGCGGTTGATTTCCGGTAGCATGCCGATGCATTTTTGGCGGTATGTGATTGCCAAGGTGCCGAATTGTTTGAAGGTGTTGTGCAGATTTTCGATGTTCGTCATAGGAGAAAGTTAATAATAATAATATTTGCTATACGTTAGTATTATTAATTTATCAAAATCAAAGAACATTTCCATCTTTTGGAGTGGAATTGTTGAGATAATTATGTCTTTGCCACCCATGGATTATCGCTTGCTTAAGCCATTACTTTATTTCGCTTTTTTGTGCAGATTCGGTAAGTTATGCGAAATCATCCCTTCCTCAAATCCAGTGATACCGAATTGATGCAGTATCGTTTGCCGGTGGTTTCTTGCGGGCCGTCTTCAAAGACGTGGCCAAGGTGGGATCCGCAACGGGCGCAGATCACTTCTTCGCGCACCATGCCGTGGCTGTTATCGGGTTGGATTAGCACGTTTCCGCTTGCGATGGCATCGTCAAAACTGGGCCAGCCGCATTCGGAATCAAACTTGTTTTTTGATGAAAAAAGTTCGTTGCCACAGGCCGCGCAAACGTATGTTCCGTCTTCTTTGGTGTGAACGTATTTGCCTGTGAACGGCGGTTCCGTGCCTTTTTCGCGCAGGACTTTGTATTGTTCGGGAGTTAGTTTTTCGCGCCAGGCGTTTTCGTCTTTGGGGAGGGGGGAATTGTTCATGGGGATATTTTTTTATGCCAAGCCGGATAATGCCACACCGATTCCGTAGGCCGCCGCTGCGGCGAGGCCGCCGACGATTAACATTTCAAATCCCGACACATACCATTTTTGGCCGGTGACTTTGGTTTTTAGCGCGCCGAGTGCAAAGAGCGTGGCGCCGGTGAGCAGGCAGGCAATGAGGAAAGTGAGATCGGAGGCGCCGGAAGTTGCGAGTTCGGGAACTGTTGACTGCGCCGCGGTTGCGGTAGTCTCGCCGGTCATTCCCGGAATGAATCTGGCCAGTACATAAGCGAGAAGCGGGATGAATCCGAAAATCGTAAATGATCCGAATGTGACCAGCGAATTTTTTAAGGGGGATTCTTCGCTTTCCACAATGCCAAGTTCCTCCACCATCATCACGTCCACCCAGGCTTTTTTGTGTTTGGAAAGTATTTCAACCATGTGACGCGCGTCTTTTTCGGTGATGCCTTTATCCATGTAAATTTCCACCATCTCCTTCATTTCTCCTTCCGGATAGTTATCCACTTCCCAACTTTCGCGCTTGCGCTCGGCGCGGGCATATTCTTTTTCGGCTTTGGTGCTTAGGTAGTCTCCGATGGCCATGGAAAGTCCGTCGGCGATAAGATTCGCAAAACCGAGAATTAAAACTATTCCCGCGGAAAGCGATGCTCCGGCAACTCCGGCGACCACCGCGAAGGTGGTGATTATTCCGTCCAGTCCGCCGTAAATTGCACTCTTAATGTATTGTCCCTGCGCCTGTTGGTGTTGTTCGGGGGCGCGCTGTTGGTGCGCTTTTTTGGATGCGTCGGCGCTTCTGGTTTTCCAGGCCGCTTTGGCTTTTTCGAGGCTTCGTGTTAACATTGTTTATTGTGATTATTGTAAATTGAATTATATCCTGATTCTTTATTTATGGAAACAAAGCTTAAATTCCTGATTTTGTTGGGGACTGTAAGGCAGGGGCGTGAGAGCGAAAAGGTGGCTAAATTAATGTTGGAAAAATTTTCCGCCAGAGAGGGGATTGAGGTTAAATTGATTGATCCCCGCGATTTGTATCTGCCGAATGATGATGAGGGGACTGATCTACGGGAAAAGAATCCGGATTATCAAAAGGCGGTGGAGGAGGCGGATGGATTTGTTATTGTGACTCCGGAGTATAATCACGGATATCCGGGCAGTTTAAAGAAGATGCTGGATGTGCTTTACGAAGAGTACGCGGGCAAAGCGGTTGGCATTGTTGGAGTTTCCAGCGGAGAAATTGGCGGGGCAAGAGTTGTTGAAGGACTGTTGCCGGTTTTAAGGAAGTTGGGAATGGCGGTGATTAAAAATGATTTGAATTTTTTTAAGGTGGAGGAAGTTTTTGATGATTCGGGAAAGCTTAAGGAGGAAAAATATTTGAAATATATTGAGAGGTTTTTGGATGCCCTTGTGCGGATGGCGGGTTCGTTGAAAGGGGGGAGGGAATAACGCGGGCGCACATCGCTCGCTTCGCTCGCTCGTGCGATGGAGCTCGCTTCGCTCGCGGTTACGCTCGCCTTAGCTCGCGAGCGCACTCCGCTTCGCTTCGTGCGAGGGAGCTCACTTTGTTCGCGGTTACGCTCGCCTTAGCTCGCGAGCGCACTCCGCTTCGTGCGAGGGAGCTCACTTTGTTCGCGGTTACGCTCGCCTTAGCTCGCGAGCGCACTCCGCTTCGCTCGTGCGTTGGAGTCCGCTTCGCGGACGTTTGTTTTTTGTCCTGCCTGGTCCTCACTTCGTTCGGGCAGGACTTGCGCAAGCGTAGCTTGCGCTGGTAGTCCCAAGGGGAATCGAACCCCTGTTTTCAGGATGAAAACCTGATGTCCTAGGCCACTAGACGATGGGACCTTGAAATATTATCGCCTGGAAAGTATAGCTATACGGGGGTTATTGTCAATTTATAAATCCTCGTCTTCTATGTAAAGAGTGGTTTCGGCTTTTAGCATGGATGAAACTATTTCGCTGTTTTCAATTTTGTGAAAAGACATGGCTTCTATGATTTTGTTGACCAGGTCTCTTTTTTGAAGTTCAAGTTGTTCTTTTCTGATTTGTTCCTGTTTTAATTGATATCCTTTTTGGCTGGACTGGGTGGTGTTCAGCAGGTAGACGATGCTTAAAATCACGGTTAAAAACACCAGGGTAAACATAAGCCAGGTGATGCTTTTTTTGATTTCTTTGGACAGCGGGGTTCGTTTGGGAATGATTTTTCCCTGTTTGCGCCGTCTGATCTCAAAATCGGTAGTCGATCTCATTGGACGTTTCGCTGTTAGTGGTGGATGTTTCGGATACGATTTCGTATTCGGTGACGATAACCCCCGCGCCCAGAGAGGCGATTGCTTCGAACGATGAACTGGTGAGATCCAAATCCATTCCCTGCGCGTAGGGGCCGCGGTCGTTTATTTTTACGACAACCTCTTTACCGTTGGAAAGGTTGGTTACTTTTATCATGGTTCCGAAAGGGAGTGTTTTATGGGCGGCGGTCGGTAGGTTTGTGTCGAATTTTTCGCCGGAGGCCGTGCTCCAGTTTACGTCGTCAAACCCGTACCAGGTGGCTACGGCAAAGAGATTGCCTTTTTGGCTTTTGATCATTCTGTAAACCAGATCCGCAAAGTCTCCGCGGTTCATGTTTTGGGAGGGATTGAGTGATCCGTCCGCCCGGCTGCGGATGATAAGGCTTCTTTCGCTTGAAACCTGCGCGTATGGCGCGAACCAGGCGTCAATCGGTACGTCGGCGTAGGGCGGTTCGGTAATGCTTGAGGGGACTATGCCGCCTTCCAGCAGTAAAGCGATTTTTAAACTTTCGGCGCGGTTGATGGTGTTTTCGGGGTGGAATAGTCCGTCGGGATAACCTTCCACTACTTGTTTTTCCCAGGCGGAAAGGACGTGGCCGTAAAACCAGGCGTCAACGGGCACGTCGGCGAATTGGAATCCGGTTGTTTCTTCGGTTAGAGTTTCCGGTTCTGTTGTTGTGGATTCGTCTGTTGATGGCTGAGTGTTGTCGGTTTCATCAACGGCCGTGGGGGGAAGTTCGGATAAGGTTATTGTTGTTTCGGTGGTTTCTTCGGGGGCGATGTCGGCCGGTTCTTCGGTGATGTCGGCCGGTTCCGTTGATTCTTCCGTGAGCGCGCCGGCAAGAATTTTTAAAGCTTCGGCGCGGTTGATTTCGTCCAGCGGTTTGAAACTGCCGTCCTCGTATCCCTGAATGAGTCCGTTTTCTTTTAGGTATTTGATGGCAACGTAGTGTTTGTCTCCGAGTTCTATGTCGGTAAAGACGTGAGTGTCCGTCGGTGCTTCGTTGATCGGTTCGTCAAAGGCCGCCGCCAGGTTTACACTGACAGACAGCGTTACCAGCGTGGAGACGATTTTTACCGGAGTGTTATATTTTTTTTGCATCGGCGGCCTCGTTAGTTGGTTGTACATTGCGTTATTCTTCGTCATCGCTTGAAAGCGCGGATGAAAGATCGGTGTTTTCCGCGGAAAAATCGCTGATGTCGTCATCATCGCCGGCCAGATTGGTGCCGGAAAAAAGGTCTGATTGTCCGCCACTCGCGCCGTCTTTCAATTTGATTGTAAGGTATCGGAAGTCACCCTGTCCCACGGATTCGGTAATGACGTCGTTGAATTTAGAGGCGATGTGCAGGTGAATAAGTCTTCGGAAGTAAGGGGCCATGGGCGGTAGAGATTGTTCTCTGCCGGTTTTTCGCAGTGTTTCTATTTTGCGTTCAGCCAGATTTTTTACGTTGTCCTCCTGTCTTTTTTTGTAGTTGTCCACGTCCAGCACCAGATTAAGTTCGCCGTCGTGTTTTCTGTGCAGGATGGTTTTTACAATGCTCTGAAGGGCGTGAATGTTTTCTCCGTGATGACCGATGAGCAGGCTCGGCTCCTCGCTTTCAATGTTCACCCTGACGGTGTTGTCATCGCTTTTTTCCAGTCTCACTCTGCGAAAAGGAGTGCAGAGTCTGGTAAGAATTTCTTCCACGGTTTCCTGAATAAGAGTGTCCATACAGTCTGATAAGATTAAATGATAAGTGTTATTTTTTTGAAACGACGCGGACTTTTACGGTATCGGTATCCACCTGCCTGTTCACGACAATCTGCTGTAGAATGCCGTAAATTGTGGACGCGCTCCAGTAAAGTCCCACACCCGCCGGCACCGAGGCCGTAAACAGCGCAATCATCACCGGCATAATGTAAGTCATCATCATGTTGGCCATCTCCATCTCGTTGCCTTTTCCTTTCTTGTCTTTATTATGATTATCGTTATCCTGTCGTTTTTTGGTTCGCATCATGGCCAGTTTCATCTGGAAGAACTGCAGGGCGCCGACAATCAAAGGCAGAATAAAGGCATTGATTTTGGTCAATTCCAGGATGCCCAGGAAGTTGGTGTTAACTGCGGCGATGGAAAAGTCTTTTAATGGTTCATATAACAGGTAGGCGTTGTTGGGATTTAGCCCGTCCTGAATAACGTAGAAAATCGCGATCAGAAAAGGAAACTGAATCAAAAGCGGCAAACAACTGCCCAGCGGATTTACTTTGTGTTCCTGCCAGAGAGCCATTGTTTCTTTGGCGATCATTTCCTGGTTGTCCTTGTATTTTTCTTTGATGCGATTGAGCTTGGGCTGTAGTTCCTGCATTTTTCTTTGTGACTTCATCGCCTTTTGCGAAGGTATCAGCAGGATTGTTCTGATGATGATGGTCAGCAGAATGATGGCAAGGCCCAGGTCGTGTCCCGGGACGATGGTTGTAAGTCCGATAAGGGCGTTGTAAATGGGCTGGTAAAAACCTGTAGTCCAAATGATACCGAACCATCCCTGAGGAGTGACTTCAAATTCGTTGGATTCAATAACCGCGGATTTTGTAGTGTCTTCGGGTACTTTAATGTCGGCGGAGACTTTATATGTACCCATTTCGCCAAAAAGCGCGTGGTTCCAGGAACCGAATCTGATGGATATTTCCTGTCCGGGTGCGATTTCCAGGTTCGGGGCGCTTGAGCAGTCTATTTCCGCCGTGTTTGTAATCGGAATCCAGCCTTCGGCGGTTTTTTTGACCGCGCCCAGCGGTTCACGCGGGCAGGTGTTTTCTATTATCGCCTTCAGTTCGGTGTTGTTTTTGATTTTCACCGTTACGATGTCGTTTTGCGCGAATTCCTTGTGGATTGTTATTACGTCAAAATTCTGACCGGATGGTGTGGGTGTGTCGGAGCCGGGGTTAAAGAAAAGGCTCATTGTGATGTACACAAGCAGAAAGATGATTCCGTAATGGAGAAATTTCTTTTTATCCATGTATTTTTTGTAGAGTTTGAATCAGGTGTTTATTGAGTTTTTGCCAGTCCAGTACCGCCGCGGCGTTTTTGGCGATGATGACTATATTAAAGGGTTTTGGTATTGAGTCCGCCGACTTGCGGATGATTTCGTACAAGCGGCGGCGCAAGCGGTTTCTGTCCACGGCGTTTGGAAATACTTTCGTGCTTACGCTCGCGCTGTACCTGTTTTCTGTGCCGCGGGACGGAATGAATTTGATATTAAAATATTCGTTTGAAACGCGATGCCCCTTTTTCAGGGCGTAGGTAACGGCCGATCTTGTTAGCCGGTTGTTACGGGGTATCATGTTTGGATTTTCATCTGAAAATTAGACTTTCCCCTTGCTAATAACCGTCAGTTTTTTTCTGCCTTTTGCTCTGCGGCGGTTTAAAACCTTCATGCCGTCGGAGGTGCTCATGCGTTTTAGAAAACCGTGGGTTCTTGCTCGCTTCTTTTTCTTTAATTTCCCTTGCATATCATTGCTTAAATAATAGGTTTATAGGCTAAAAGAGGATAGCTTCAGCCCATGTATCTGTCAAATCATTATTTGTGGCTGTTTCTGTTTTCCATTTCCTTCATTGCGGCGCAGAAACCAAAGACGCTTCCGGCCAGGGCTCCCAGAATCATGGTTAAAAAAGAGATGGTGCTGGGCGTCACGGCTTTGAAAGGGCTATCCATTGGAATGATCAGATCCAATAGCATGAGCAGTAACCATATGACAATACCGACGGCCAGTCCGCAAAAAATACCGAAAAAAGAGCCTCTTAGGGCTCTAAATGTTAAATAAAGGCTGGTATTAACAAAATATTTTTTTAACCACATTGTGAAAGGAAGTTAAGGATGATTTGACGGCCCTCGTCCGTCATAAAAGATTCCGGATGAAATTGTATTCCAAACAGTTTAAATTGACAATGTTCAATTGCCATGATGACATCATCTTCTTCCGAGACGGCGGTTATTTTTAATTCGGCGGGGAATCCGTCGCGCGAACCGCACAGCGAATGGTATCTCATCGCGGGGAAAGGGGATGGGATGTTTTTGAAAAGAGTCGAGTTGTCGTGGTGGATGAAGCTTTGTTTTCCGTGAATGATTTGGGGGGCGGTTTCTATCTTTCCACCGAATGCTTTTATTATTCCCTGGTGGCCCAGGCATACTCCCAATAACGGCTTTTTCCCCGCGAAGTGCCGAATTGCCTCTTCGCATATTCCAAAATCGTCCGGGTTATTCACGGTGCCGGGGCCCGGTGAAATCATTATATGAGTGGGACTTTGTTCCTCTATTTTTTTTATGGTTATTTGGTCGTTTTTATAGACGACCGGATTTCCGCCCAGAGACCCTGTAAGTTGATAGAGGTTGTAAGTGAAGGAATCGTAATTGTCTAAGATGAGTGTCTTCAATGTGAGATTATAATTCTTGTATTTGTTGTTGATTTATAGTATTTTTGGCAGGAGTTTTATTGTAAGGCTAATACATATAATAATGTCTCTAAGAACACAATACGAGTTTTTGTTTGTCGGCAGGGATGAAGGCAGTTTTGTGGAAAATTATGCTTACGACCTTGGCGAGGGCGGCGATAACAGCGGCAAGATTTTTATCAATTTGGAGATTCAGAACAACCCGGTGGACGCCGAAGCGATTGGTGAAACCATTTTTGATTCTCTGCGAAAAACTTTTTTTGCCGATTTGGAAAAGGATCCTTATGAAAGATTTGAAGAGGCTATTCGCGCGGTGAACAAAGCTTTGATAGCTTTAAAGCAGGAGAAAGTTTCCAAGTTTATCGGAAATCTGCATGTGCTGATTGCGGCGATTGCCGACAATACCTTATATGTAACACAGACCGGCGAGGCCGAGGCTTATTTGATCAGGCGCAGACTTTGCAGTCCCATTAGCGAGAATCTTGCGGAAGAGGGGGCTGTGGATATTTTTACAAATATTGCCAGCGGTTCCGTGGAGCCCGGCGATTTTATTTTGTTTTCGTCCACCAGACTTGTCCGCTATGTGAGCAAGACCGATTTGGCCAAGCTTTGTTCCAGCCAGAATCTGGTTACTTCGCTGGCGGAATTAAAGGATTATTTGAATACGGAGGTGCTGGGGAAAGTGGGTATGATAGGGATTACGGCTCATGAGACGGCGCCGGATTTAAACGCACAGGAGCGGGGGGAGATTGTGGAGCATTTGGAAAAAGAGGAGGTGTATGTGGATAGGGATAGCGGAGGCGCCGGCGGTAGAACTAGTAACGCTTTAAAGGACGCGGTTTCGCTTTTGACCGGGGCTGTAAACGATTTGCGCGGTAAAGTTTCCGATATCGGTTCAAAGCGAAAGGCAAGGACTTCCAGATCCTCCGATGGGGGATGGAAAGATGTCAGGAGCTGGAGCAAAGACAGAATGCTGACAGTGATTATCATTACCGTTCTGGTTCTGGTTGTGGGTATATGGTGGATGAAAGGACAGGCAGAGGAACAACAAAAGATTGAAGAATTTTCCACAATACTGGATGAAGTGAAGGCCGAAGTGGGTTCCGCCGAGACAACCGGACAATATAATAAGGATCAGGCGGGTGAAATGCTTGCGCACGCAGAAACGCGGGCGCTGGAGGTTTTGAATTCCGGTTATCACCGCGCCAAGGCCAATGAAATTCTGGAGACTATCGTTTCTACGAGAGACAGACTGGATAACATTATTCACGCCGAAACCAGAATGCTAGCGGATCTTGCCGTTAAACGGGACAACGTTTCCGCCCTGGGTTTGTTGAGTCTGAACAATACTTTGTACGCGTATGAATATAACGCTCTTTATCCGATTGTGTTAAATGAGGTGCAGGATCCGGTTTCAATTGACGAAAATGAAACCATTGTGGACGCAACGGTTTATGAGGATGAAAACTCAATACTGTTTTTTACAAAAACCGGTAAGCTGATTGAATATAAGGATAACAGAATGACTTTTATTGACGGCACCGATGGTGAGTTTAAGAGGGGAGTTTCGGTTCAGGCTTACAGTAACAAGTTCTATATTCTTGATGCCGAGCAAAACCAGATTTGGAGATATACCAGAAGAAGAGATAAATTTGATGCCGCGGAGGCCTGGAATGTTAACGCGGAGATTAAGAACGGAGTGGATTTCGCGATTGACGGGAATATTTATGTTCTTAACAACGACGGGTATATTACAAAGATTTACAGCGGTAACCGCGAGGATTTCCCGGTAAAACGTCAGCCGATGCAACTGATGGAAAATCCCACCAAAATTTATACGGAGCTGGATATGAATCAGATATATATTCTTGAGCCCGAATTAAGAAGGGTTCTGATTTTCCAGAAAGATGCCAAAACCGGCGGCGCAACTTACAACAACCAGATCGTGTTTGATGATGTTCAGGATATGAGGGATCTGTACGTTGATAAAGATACCAATAAACTCTACGTTCTGGATAAGACCAAGGTTTACGAAGTGGCTTTATAACAGTCCCGAAAGAAAGTCCGCGATATCCAGCGCCGCCTGGGGTCTGCTCATTTTGGCGATTTTGCGGGTGAATGCGGTATAGTTTTTTCTAATGAATTCAACGTCGCCGGCTATGTCTTTTTGAGCGGGTTCGGCTATGACTCCCAGATGGTATCTCTGGATTAGTTCGGCGTTGCCGGCTTCCTGTCCGGGGATGATGGATGTGATGATTATCGGTTTGCCGGCGGCCACGCATTCCATAACTGTGGATCCTCCGGCTTTGGTTATGACAAGATCGCAGGATTTGATGAACGTTGGCATTTGATCGGTCCAACCGAAAATTTTAACATTGGTCTTGTTGCCGTATTTTTCCAGTTTGGGTCTCAATTTGGAATCGCGGCCCGTAATCACAATGACGTTGTATTTGTTGTTTTCGGTCAAGGAATTGATGATTCTGATGTTCTTTCTTTGTTGCTGTGAAGTTGGTAAAAATAAAACCGTGAATTTTTTGGGATTCAGTCCGATTTCCTCTAAAAATTTTTCGCGGTCGGTTTTTTGAATAAAATCCAGTCTCACGGGGTAGCCCAGCACTTTGATTTTTTCGTAGGGGACGCCCAGTTTGTGAATGGAAGTGGCGGTATCGTTGTTTGCGACAAGCAGATAGTCGTTGTCGGCGATAACCCAGCTGTTGTGAATGGTGATGGAGTCGGTGATAACGCTTACGAATTTTGCGTTTTTATTGGTCTTTTTGCGGATTTCCGAGGCCAGATAGCTCCAGACCGGATATGTGGAAATGACCAGGTCGGGATTTTTTTCCTGAAAAAATTTGGTCAGTTTGGTTAATACAAAGGGGTAATTAACCTGATTCAAAAGCTTGATCAAAGGTACGCGGGTGTTGGTGCTTTCGTATAAGAGTTTGTACAGACTGGGGGTGAATTTCACCCAGCTTTCATAGGTGCTTTTGGTGAATGAGTTGATAAACGAACTGATAACTTCCTGGAAATCTATAATTTCCACATCGTAGTCATGGCCGTAATTGTGTTCAAAGGCCTCTTTGATGGCTTTAGATACGGACATATGGCCCTGGCCAAGTTCGGCGGAAAGAATCATGATTCTTTTTTGTTTGCTTTTGAATCCGGCCAGATTGTTTCTCAGTCCGTTAAGTTTTTTGAAAATTTCCTCTTTTTCTTCCGCGGTCATGTCGGAGTTTTTTGCCGAAAGATCCAACAGAGCCATGATGCCGTGGATGCTTTCTTCGGCTTTTTCAAAGTGAAGACCGTGGTCTTTTTGTTCGGGATTGGCGAATGCTTTCGCCACGTTGGCGGTCAGGTTCATGCCCTCTTCTTCAATTTTATTTTTGATAAGAGGAGCATCCTTCTTTTCCAGTGACTGAAGGATTTCATGAACGGTTGTGAGAGCCTGCACATATACGCTGGTTTTCTGGAACGGCAACATTTGTTATTTGGTCAAATATCGCCGACATTCTATAGGTTTTAGGAGATTGACGCAAGGCGTAATTCATGTTGCCGTAATTTATCCGTTGAGCAGTTGCATTGTCTGCAGGGCGATTTCTTTTTCCTCGTCGGTGGTTATAACGTAGACTTTTACTTTGCTTGTCGGCGTGCTGATTTCAATGGCGTTTTTTTTGTTTTTTTTGTCGTCCAGCTTCAGTCCCAGATATGTAAGATATTCGCAGGTTTCTTTGCGCACGTACCAGGCGTATTGGCCGATTCCGGCGGTAAAGACTATTGCGTCCGTTCCGTTTAAGGCGGCGGTATAGGCGCCGATGTATTTGGCCAGTTTATATGATAGATAGCTGATGGTGAACATGGCTTTTTTGTCTTTTTTTTGCGCTTTTGCCCAGACGTCGCGCATGTCGGAGCTTTCGCCGAAGATGCCGAGCAGACCGGATTTTTTGTTTAAAATAACATCAATTTCTTTGGGCCCGATTTTCAGTTTTTCCATTAATTTATAGACGATGGCGGGATCGATGTCCCCGCAGCGCGTGCCCATGGGAAGGCCTTCCAGCGGGGTGAAACCCATGCTGGTGTCCACGGATTTTCCGTCTTTGATGGCGGTTACGCTTACTCCGTTGCCCAAATGGCAGGTGATGATTTTGCCGGTGCCGCGCTTTTTCCCGCTTCGTGATTTATCCAGCATTTTTTGCGCCTCTTTGCTCACAAACAGGTGGCTGGTGCCGTGAAAGCCGTATCTCCTGATGCCGAATTTTTTGTAATATTCCAGAGGCAGAGCGTACAGGTAGGCCTTGGGTTCCAGTGTCTGATGGAAAGCGGTATCAAAAACCGCCGTCTGCGGAACGTTTTTTAGCTGTTTAAGGACGGCTTTTATCCCTTTCAGGTTGGGGGGATTGTGCAGGGGCGCCAGGCGGGAAAGTTTTTGGATTTCTTTGATTACCGCGGGGGTGATTTTCACCGGATTGCGGTATTTTTCACCTCCGTGGACAACTCGGTGCCCAACCGCTTTGATTTCGGCCAGATTTTTTATAAATTTTTTGGAGATTAATTCATCAAGAGCTTTTTTCAGCGCTTGGTCGTAGTTTTTCACGCTGCCCTGAAAGCCGATTCTATCAATCATGCCTTCGTATAGGCTGGTAAGGTGGGAGTGATTGTTGCCGTTGCGCGGGGATTTTTTGGCGCCGTTTCCTTCCGAAACTTTAAACAGTTCGTATCTTAAGGAGGACGATCCCGCGTTTAAGACCAGAATTTTCATTTGGTTTTTTTGATTAGACCGGCAAGTCTGCTTTTGCGTTCCTCGGTGTTGCCGCGGGCATACAGTTTTCCGTATTTCACTTCGTACATCATTTCCTCCGATTCGCAGGCGGTGATGGCCGCCAGATCGGCAATGTCGCGGTATGAGCAGCCGCGCGAAAGGTCGTTGACAGGTTTTTTAAGTCCCTGCAGAAGTGGGCCCACGGCTTTGGCGCCGGCAAGTCTTTCCACCAGTTTATATGCGATGTTTCCGGCTTCCAGTGACGGGAAAATCAATACGTTGGCGTCGCCTTTGATTAAGGAACCGGGGAATTTTTTGTCGGCGATAGCGGGTACCAGAGCGGCATCCACCTGCATTTCCCCCTCCACAATCAGGTCGGGGCGGCGGTCGCGGATTAGCGCGACGGCCTCTTTCACTTTATCAACGACGGGATGTTTTGCGGATCCGGCGGTGGAAAAAGAGAGCATGGCGATTTTGGGTACAATGTTGAATCTTTGCGCGGTTTCGGCCGTATCAATGGCGATGTCGGCCAGATCGTGCGAATTGGGTTCGGGGTTGATGGCGCAGTCGGCAAACAGGAGCAGACGGTTTTCAAATACCATAAAGAAAATGCTGGATACTTTGTGAAATTTTTCTTTGGTTTTGATTATCTGCAGAGCGGGGCGGACGGTGTCCGCGGTGGAGGATATGGCTCCGGAAACCATGCCGTCGGCGCCTCCCAGTTGGACGGTCATCACGCCAAAGTAGTTTACGTCGTTGATAAGTTTTTTGGCTTCATCCTCCGTCATGCCCTTGTCCTTGCGGATGCGGAAGAGTTCGTTTGCGTACACTTTTTGGATTTCCGGGTTGGTGTTATCAATAATGCGGACTTTGTCCCATTTGATTTTTAAGCCCAGTTCCTCCGCGCGGGCGTGAAGAACATCCTCTTTGCCGATTAGAATGGGGCGGCATGTTTTTTCTTTGAGCATTGTTTCCACCGCTTTGAAAGTCCTTTCCTCCGATGCTTCGGGGAAGATGATGCTTTTTTGGAGTTTTTTGGCGCGTTTTTTTACTCCGGCAAGAAAGTTCATGTTTTTGTTTTTTAGATGCGGTTTATTTATTATACCACATCTTTTTGAACGGGTGAACTTTTTTGGCCTATTTTAAAGTGAACGATTTGATGTATCCGCGGAGCAGAATTTCGGAGAAGACGGGCAGGAGTTTCCAGCCTTTGATGCCGTGGCTGACCACTTTAACCTTTTTTTCCTTGATGGCTTTGAGCACGGAGGGGATATTGCGGTCGGCTTCTATAATGGAATAGCCGTGGTTGAAGTAGCGGAGCAGATGATTGTCGCTGGTGCCGACCAGGGGGAGGCCGTATTTTTCGGCGGCGACAGCGGCTTTTTTGTTGTTGCGGTTGATGTTGGCGGAATGGAACCAGCTGTATTCAATTGCGTCAAAAAGTTCTATGTGCTTATCCAGCTGTTTGCCAAGGCTGGTCGGGCCGGGATAATACGGGTGCGGCGCGATCACCAGAATGTCGGGTTTTAGCGCTTTGTAGGTTTTCAGGTCGTCAAAAGTCTTTAGGTTCTGGGCGCGTACGTCGGCGTTGAGGATTAGAACGTGCCTTTTTTCTATGGTTTTTTCTATGGCGGGGATTAGCAGAACACGTTTTTCTTCGGCGTATTTGCGTAGATCCTCGCTGAAAATGACCACATTATGACAGGAGATGGCCAGAACGTCGTAGCGGTTGAGTGCCGCGTAGGCGATGATTTGTTTTTCGGTATGTTTGATTCCGTCTATCGGGTCCTGGCGGGAGTGTACGTGTAATTGGGCTTTAAGTCTGGGCATAGATTTGTTCGCGTGCTGTTTTTAAACCGCTTTCTTGGATAAGAAAACCGTTGAATACAATCTTATTTTGGATTTATTATTGCACCACTTTGCTAATGGCCTCGGTGGCTTCCTGCGCTTCGGCCGCGGCCTCCTGGATTTCCTGCAATTTGCGTTCTGCCGATTCTTTGGCGGTGACTGCCGTGCGGGATGCGCTGTCTATCGTGGCCGCGGCTTCGTTATACGATTTTGCGGCTTCGTTCTGATAATCGGTGACTTGCTGGCAACCCATCATGCCAATCATAAATAATGCACTCAAAAAAATAACAAAACCTTTATTCATTATTTTTTGTTAAAATAGAATAATGAGCGGAAATCTCCGTTAAATTTGTTTAAAAAGTTGTGGATGTCCAAAACCTCGTCATGGCTTATCATGGCCGGATTGTGCGTATTGATTTTCAGCCTGTTGGGGTTTTGTTCATGTTCCGAAAGGGTGACATGAATCATCAATTGGTTGCCGCAATTGGCGCAGGTAAAGTGAAAAAGCAGGTCGTTGCCCATTTGCGAAACCAGTTTAATACCTTCGTCGGTAAATTTTCTATCGCATTCACCGCAGGGGACGGTTTTTTTGACGTACTTGATGATTTCTTTCAATTCTTTGTAATCCATTTGTGTAAAGTTAGTGTCGCGGAAGATAGTGTCATGCATCCTTTATTACGTATCCATGATGCCTTTGTTACGTAAGCTTGTAAAGACTAAGGGCATACTATTTTACAATATATCAACAAATTGTCAAGGTCAGCGCGCGCATTATCTCCACCATGGCCAGGGTGTCGCGTTCGCAGTATTTCTTAAGGTCTGTGATCAGCTGTGCGCGGGTGTCGGGGGTGAGCGGGGGAGTGTTGTCGGGTGCAAGGTCGTTGTTGATGCCGGTGATTTGGAAAATGGCTTCGGAGGCGCTGCCGCCTTCGGCGATTTCAAGATCGGTGTAGGAGAGGTCCGGCGCCATCACGGGCAGGATTTGTTTGATTGAGGCGCTTCCTCGGAATCGGTAGTCAACGTAATCCTTTTTAAAAATATCCATCAGATCATAAACGCGGTTGTTGACGTCTTCCAGGAAAGGAGCGTATTCCGGCATCATTTCCGCCATTTCGCTGTTGCGGCTTTTTTCGAAACTTTTGTACCAGACCACCACGTTGCCCGTCGGGCCGATGTTTTGTTTAAGCGTTTTCAGCAGGTGGGGAACGGGGTTGGATTTTTCGGTATGGAGGAATTCAAAGTGTTTTAGATCACCCGATTTCAGGCTTTCCGGCGACTCCGCTACGTGCAGTGAATACTGAAAGGGGATTTGCCGATACGGTTTCATCCCGTTATATAAAGGAACAGCCGGGTTGATTGTTTCGTAATCCAGAAAATATAAAGGGTACTCCAGCGCTCCCAGTTCTCGCGCGATTTCCTCGTAATCAATAAAGGCGGTTTTTTGTTTGGTCAGTTCCACCTGCAGGTTTTGCGAATCGGAATTAAACCAGTCGTCCGGGATGTCCGTGATTTTTATAATCCCTTCGCCGGCCAGCGTTTCCAGAGATTTCTGCGTGATGCGCAAAATATCGTAGATGCTGTAGTCGGGAACACTTCGGTAATAGTATTCCACAAATTTTTCCGTGGGCGGATATTGTAGACTCTTTTTTAGCGCTTTTACACGCGGTTCTTCCGGGGAGGTGAGGATTTTGTATGCCTGCTCAATCAGCCCTTCGTACTTGGGCATCAGGGCTTGAATGTCCGTCGTCATGTCCACAATTTTCAAAAATTGGTCCGGTTCCAGTCCAACTTTTTCGTCATATGTGTAATCGCTGTTTACCAGTACCAGATTGATCGAATCCAGTTTGTAGCCGGCCAGCGTGAAAACGTGATATTGAAAACAGAGGTCGGGTAAATGCTCTTTTTTTACCTGCGTTGAGCTTTTCACCTCGTAAAGATGGTGGGCTTTGCCGTTCGCGGAGGGCTTTAAAATATCCGCGCGGGCGTAAAATTTATCGGTGTAGGCTTTGGGCTGGTAAAGGAGTTCGGTTTTTCCCTCCAGCAGTTTAAGCGCGATGTCCTCCACTTTTTGTCCCTGTCTGGCTATGCGCGACATTACATAATCCTCCATCAAATCCGGCCGGTTTTTGCAGAGCCAGGCGTAGAGCGGGCACTCCGCAAAGCGCACGAAGTCGGATTTTGTGATGACGGCGGATTTGTGGCGGGCGGAGGCGGGGAGTGTGGTTTTAAATGAAGGTGTCATGGTTGTTGATTAACCGTTTCAGTGTATCACGTATTAAACCATGAATAAATTTGACATTCATGCCGGTGGTATTTAGATTAAATGACCTTAATTAAGGATATATGTCTGATAGTGAAAAACCCTTTGGCGGCAATGATTTGCCCGAAGAAGCGGAATATCAATTATCCGAAGAGGAAATTGCCGAAGAGAAAGAGATGAATGACATGCCTGCACTAATTCAAGCTATTTATAATGATTTGTTGATGAGAGGTGTAATGGAGAAGTATCATTTGCCTTTAGACGACAAATATTATGAAAAAGATGAGGCTGAAAGGCTGGCTATGGAAAAGGAGGTGATTGCCTCTATGGTAATACGTGTTGCCGATGATGCCGAATTTGAAACCGGATATCTGGATGATATAATCCGCAGTCTGGGAACTTTTGAGGAGACATGTCGGGGGATAACAAATTATGATGATGATATTTTTGAAAGTGTGTTGGATGTTTTGATTGAAATCATTTCCAGAGATATGGACAGAAAAATTGCCTTGAAAGAGGAAAAGGGCAGTAAGTACACTTTGGATTTGAACAGGGAGATTAAACTTTTGGAAGATATATTAAAAATTTCTTATCTGAACGAGGATGCATATGCTTTGTTGGGCAGGGCCGGAAAGGTTTTAAAACGGGAAGATATGGTGCAGGATGCAATAGACCATGATGGTGAAATGAAAATCGGTGAATATATTATGCTTCTGACCGAACAGGGAAAATATAGGCAGGCGATGGATGAATGGAGAAAGCACGGACCCTGTAAATTATATGACGGTGAAGGTGAATGTGTTATCAAGTCGCGCATCAAGACGGCCTGTTTTATTGATTTTGACGAGAGGGGAATGCCATTTACCAACGATTCCACTCCGCAGTTTCTGTGGGCCGATTTGAATAGCTACAGGGGAGAATTTAGTAATGCCGCCAGCCGTACTTGTGATGAGTTTTTTGCGCGTATGAGGGGAAAGTATGCTGACAAACAGGAAAACCGACAGGAGTTGCCCCGGCTAGCTGTGGCGGCACAATTACAGGTGATGAAAAGGGCATCGGTGGCGGAACTTATGCGTAAACTGGTGAACGGGGATTTGCAATTTGGCGAGGGGAATAATGTCAATTCAACGCGGGCGGGTTTGTTCAGTGGCGATCTTGATGTGAATTATATTCGTATGATTTTCCGGCAGTTCGGTTCTGATTTTAAGAAATCGGCCGTTTCCGTTGATGAAATGTTTGCTCCGGTAAAAGTGCTTCTTACAGAGGAGGCGGGCAGGTTTCGTCTATGGCTGGAGGATCTTCTGAAGGACAAATTTGGGGGAAAAATACAATATGAAACTTACGGGCCCAGGGTGAAAGATTTGTTTTCAATTCTGCAGAAAATGCTGAAAAATAAAAAACCGGGGGAAAAAGACTGGACTGCGGTGCTGGACGTTACGGATTTGATTGGGGCGACGGTGCTTACCGATACCGAAGCGGAGGTTGATGAAATTTACGCGGAGTTAGAAAAATTAATGATTCCGGGAACTATCAAGGGGCATGACATGTGGGAAAAAGAGACAAGCAGGGGGCGAAAATCCAAGGACATCACCGGTATGATTCCCGGATTTCCGGTGAAAGTGCAGGTACAGTGCAGGACAAAAAAAATGGAGGAGCTATATAACGGCAGACTTTCGCATCACCTGTCTTACAAGAAATTTTCGGGAGAAAAACTACAGAAGAATATAAACGAAAATCCCAACGCTTATCTGGATTTGCTTTATCAGGCTCTGCACAATATGAGGATGGCTTTTGAGGAATGCGGGGGGATGTCCAAAAAGGGCGAGCAGGCGATGGTTCCCGATGCGAAAAAAATTCTGGAGGCGTACTCTAAAAATTACGCAGACGGGTTTTCGATTATCAGGACTTTTGTTTTGTATTAGGTTGTGATAACTTTCACCCCACTCATTTTTTAAGGAAATATCATGTCAAAAAAATCCAACGAAAGTCAGTTTGTCGGTGAGGAAGAATCCCTTGATTTGCGAGGTGCATCCAAAGAGCAATTGGTTGAGGTTCTGATTAACATGGTTGCCAGGGAAATTGTACATGCGGGTGAAATAAACAGGGAGCTGGATTTGGTGCGCAAGGTTTCCAAAATGAGGGCGATGCATATGATTGATCAGGTTTCCATTGCGGAAATTATGGAAGTTTTGGATAGGGTTCATGAGCGTTTTGAAAAAAACATGAAGAGGCATGAAGGGGTTAGCTGGGAGTCGGTTCAGCGTAAACTATTGGCGAATCCGGAAAAACTGCGGGTTTTAATCAATATGGAAAATGCGGGAGGGGAGCCGGATGTGATTGATTACAATCCCACAACCGATATTTATACTTTTTTGGATTGTGCCGCTGATTTGTCTTATGAAAATCGGATGTTTTATTGTTATGACAGGGATGCGGAAGCGCAGCTTGCCAAACATGATCCGATGAAAAAGGAGTATGCGGCAAATGGTAATAAACTAAACGGCAATGCAGTGGACGCGGTGAAAGCTATTGGTGGCACAATGATGACGCGGGAAATAAATGAAAAAAGGGTGCAAAAAGGAAGTTTTACTTTTGAAGAATCCACATGGATGGAGACACCTGCGAACATCCGGAAGAAGGGCAAGGCGTTACTATCATTTCCAAATTACCATGATGGGAAGATGGAGTCAGGTCTCTATTTTGTTAAAGAGGAGGATCCTGCGGAATATAGTAATATGACCTGTTTCAGGGTTGTGCTGGAGGTTTAATTTTTCGGGTGGAGGAGCGTTTCTTTATCCAGCACTTTTTCGCCGGTGAGTATGTCTATGCCGGTGCGCGTGTCTATCAGCATGCTGTTTGGCAGTTGGCCCTGGACGCCGTCGGGACAGCGGTGGGCCCAGGCGCAGACGATGCTCACGTGCAAACAACGGCCGTTTGTTTCATCGTAGATGTCAGAGGGGATTTTGTATTTATATATTGGGAGCCGGCAGCGGTGGCAGATTTGGCGATGGCAGATACAGCTGATGTGCCATTTTACCCCGTCCTGAAGGCAGTCGCCTTTGTAGTGTCCGCATTTTTCGCAACGGGAGAGACCTTTTGGCACAGGCGGGAGAGATGCGCTTTTTGAATTATTCTTGTTCATTTTGCAGTTTGTTAAAAAATTCCGTGAATTTTTTGTATTTCCGTTTATCTTTTACGCACTCCGGGCAGATCCAGATTTTGGTTGTTGAATCAATAATTCTGCCATGTTCGTCAATCATAATGCAGCATCCTCCCATCACCGGCGCGCCGCAGTACGGATAAAATTTATCCTTGGGTCTTTCAACCAACCGGTCAAATAATGGCAAGCCGTATTCGACTTTTACCGTTTTTACTTTCATTTTGATTTTGTGGAGCGGACATTTTCTTTTTCTTATCCTTTCCGAGGACATGTTTTTTGGTATTTCGGGGTCAAAGATGTACATGGGATTTTGGGTTAAATATTGGTAATGCAAAAAAAAACAATAACGCGTTCATCGGTTATTGCTTTATGGTTTCATCTTGCTTAGGTGGAGCACCTTATCTTGTGGACAGGTTGCTGACGGGTCATAGAGCTAAGTCTCTCGCCGTCTCGCGATGAATGCGGTTAGAATATAAACAAGGATTATGTTTTTGTCAAGGGTGAGTGGGGAGGGGTGGGTGGGGGGTGGATTTGCTGAAGACTTTAACCTCAATTGTAAGCCGTTTCCCCAGTTTATCGCTCTGGGTTTCAAGGTCGAAGTGGGTCTGCAAATTCAACCATAAGTCGGGAGACGTATTAAAGTAACGCGCCAGTCGCAGGGCGGTGTCCGCGGTTATGGATCTTTTTCCATGTACGATTTCGTTGATTCTTCTTGGGGGGACGCTGATATCTTTGGCAAGCCGATATTGTGATATACCAAGCGGTTTTAAGAATTCTTCGGACAGGATTTCACCGGGATGTACCAGTTTTATTTTTTTCATTTTCCGTCTCTATATCTTTGAAATTTATTATCATACTAATGTTAACGTGTGGCGTTAATAACGTCAAGCGTTATTAGGCGCGAGGTTTTGGATTAGAATTTCAAATTACATGGGTGGGATTAAGGATTGTTAAGGGAAGTGTTAAATAATTATAAATTTTTTGGGTGGATCCGTGCACGTGCACGGATTTTTAAATGCGAAATGGCTTGATGACGCGATAAAAGGGCTATGATTCTGTGCGCGTGTAAAAAATCAACGGGTTGTTTACACTTCTGCATCAAGAAACCTTTTTAGTCTTTGGCAAGGAGTGTAAGAAGTTTTGTCTATTTTAAGCGCAGAATGGAGTCTTACATGATTATAATATTTAACAT
>JBGSPQ010000014.1:0-26191 GCA_041738505.1 Candidatus Altimarinota bacterium
GCTTTTATTCGAGACGAGGTAAGCTTACACAAGTAAGCGTCCGAGCGAGAATAAAAAAGCGACGCAGACCACAACAAAAACACCCAATTCATCAAAAGCGAGTATTTCAAGGAAACAACCGACGAGACGAGCTAAGCTTATGCAAATAAGCGTGCGAGCGAGGAGGGATGTTGACGCAGAAAAACGAAGCTTTTCATGAATTGGCTGGGGCGGTAGGATTCGAACCCACGAATGCCGGGACCAAAACCCGGTGCCTTACCACTTGGCGACGCCCCAACACGTTTGCACACCTGACTGATGTACGCGATTTAATTTATTGAAAACAAGCCCGATTGTCAACGTGGCTAGTTTAAGAAGTCAAATGTTAATATTACAAAAACCCCGCCTTGGGAGCGGGGTTTCATTTTTCTATGTTCTTCTTATTTGTTCATCACGAACTCCAGAATCCTTCTGCGGAAGAAATACAATTGCGAAGCGATTAACGCGAACGCATACATGTAAACTTCCGGACCGACGGGATGGATGTCGGGGGGAGCGGTTTCCTGTGTAATCAAAGGGGCGGGCTGTGTAGGATCAACAGGCGTAAGGGTGGGTTCGGCGGGAGCGGAGGGAGATGCAACGGTGGCGGCGGAGTGAAGAGCGGGGGTTGTGGTGGCGGGGCTTACTGTTTCCGTTGAGCTGGTTGTTGTTGTGGTTGTTGTGGAAGACACAAAGGTGTCGGAGGCAACGGCTGCGGTCTCCGTTGGCGGTGAAGTAACCGCGGGCGACACGGTTCCTCCGGCAATCGGTTTGGAAACACTTCCTCCGGCAATTGGTTGTTCTTCTGCAGCGGCTATAACCACCATTGGTTCGTTGTCACTTGCTGCAGGTGAAGGTGGTGATGTCACCGCCTCTTCGGGTACGGTAATGGGCACAAGTCTTACCGGAGCGGGTACTTCCTCTACAACCGTATCTCTTACCGGAGCGGGTTCTTCGCGCACGGTGACAACTTCCTCCTCACAATAGCGGTCTATGTAATCAGCCTTTTCTTTATCATCCTCTATACCTTTTACGGAGATATAATATTCCACGTCTCTCTGCAGTTTTTCCAACGTCAGCGGTTCATCCGCCATTGCATCAACACGCAGAACGTCCGGTGAAGTGTCAATCCTATCGGTAGCCAATAATTTAACCGACGGCTCGTCAACCGTATCCACCAGTCTGTCATTTATCACCGGCTCACTTTGCACCTCCACGCACAATTCTGTGGTATTCACACATTCCGGATTGGCATAAAACGCATTTCTGTTTCTGGTGTACTGGTCGTCAAAATATGATACGCTAGCCGGACTCAAAGTGGCGGCGATGGAGGAATATTCTTTGGCGGTTTTGGCTATGGCAAGATATTCTTCGCAGTCTGTGTATGTTCTGCCACAATCATTTTTTATATATTCTATCGCTGCGTCATAAGAACCCCGTACATCCCCCCTGACCAGAAGCGCCTCGGCGTTTTCCGCGAACTGATCGCAGGCGGTTTGTTCCACGACAGTCATTATTGTCGGCATTTCGCAAATGCCTTCAGTGTTTCTAACGTATGTGTCTATGCAAACGCATTCTCCTATATCATTCGTGATCTCATTCACACCGGTACAAGTTGGAACAAGGCTCTCAAATTCCTCAGTGGTTACAGTGCAACCGTTTTCAATTGCCAATTTTTCCAATGTCGTGATTTCCGCCTCCAGAGCGGTTTTGTCGGTTTCCGTCGTTAGCTGTGATTTTTTCTTGGCAATGATAACCTCCAATTGCGCGCAATCCACGCAGACCGGGGCGGTGGAAAGATTACTCGTATCCGCCGTATCCAGAATCTGATATGTTATTGTGTCTTTTGTTGTTGATATATCCCGGGTCAGCACGTCGCTCATAACGGTTTCGCTTACACTGGAATAATCTGTTGTTGTTGTGGTTGTGCTGGCGGATGCTGACGAAATATCAAAATATCCATCATCGCAGGAACATGTTCCGTCTCTTTGCAATGTTTGATTTAATCCGCACGTCGTAACGACGGGTTTTGTTGATAAAAGACAAATTCCATCTGCATTCAATTCATATCCGGTATCGCAAACGCAAACGCCGGAGACATCTCTAACCTGATTTACCGGGCAATCCTTAACCACCACCGGCTCCTCCTGAACACAATTTACCGCAGCCAAATCCTTTAAAAGTGTTATTTCTTTTTCAAGAGCCACCGTATCCGTATCCTTTAGAGGACTGGCCAGTGCCTCCACTCTTCTTTTAATAAGTTCAGTGAGCTGATCGCAGGTTACGCAGGTAAGATCGGGTTCGGTTGTAATTGTGTCAATTAAGCGTGTGTCGGACGTTTCCTGAGTCAACGCGGAGGAAATGTCAAAAGCTCCTTTTTCACAGGCACATTTCCCGTCAATCAGCATTTCGTTGGTGCCGCATGATGTTACCGCTTTGCAGGCCAATAGCCATTCATCCAGATGCGTTAGTGTCAGTTCGGCAAGGAAGAATTTTGTGGGATCGGCTCTCAAAGTCTCCAGAAATTGACAATCGTCGCGGGGAATGGGCTTACACATTGAAGGGTCAAAAGACGATGTTGTCTCGGTGTCCGGTTTGACAATGATACCATCTTGACCATCCAGCCCCTCCATTAAGGAGGAATCAATTACAAGACTTTCAGTGCCATCTTCGTATGTATAGCTCGTATCGTTATCCTGCATGATACCGGGTGCCAGAGCGTCGCTATAATCAGGTGAAGTATACGTTGTATCGGATTCATAAGATTCATTACCGGAGGGCATTGTGGTTGATTCAACGCTTATGGATGGTTGTTCTTCTTCGGAAGGCGTATCCACCACTTCCAGGTCATACATCGCATCGCTAATACTATAATCGGGGACTATTACCGTCGAAAAATTTTCATCCGTTAAATTGATGGAATTTGCGGCATCACTGGCTGAAACGGTGTTTTCTGAAGGAGCCGTTATGACCGTCTCATCATTTGTTGTTATGGGGGCGGTACCGGTACCCAATACCACATCGGTCGGCGCTTCTAGATAATCTTGAGTTGAAGTTACTGTAATCGTGTCGATTTGTGTATTTTCCAATTCTACCGCTGCTGGCTTGATAACATTATCAACGACCACGGGAGCTCTTAAATTCAGTATTTGGGCTTTTCCGTAATCGCGTGCAGCCACTTGTCTGTCCAACGATGTGGAGGATCTGGGTGTAATCGGGGTAATTGCATCGGTAGCGGTTGAATCTATTGATCTTAACATGTCAGACGATATAAGTCCGGTGTCGTAATATGTATCAACCGGGCAAACGTTAGTAATTAATCCTGCAGCCGGTGACAAAGTATCAATCGGTTCAAGAGCGCCCTTAAAAAGACCGCCCAGTCCGTAGTATGCTCCGGCTCCGATTACCATGGCGAGCATAAGGGCTCCGCCCACGAGAGCCGCTTTCGGTAGTCCTTTTTTCTTTGGTGCCGGCTCGGCGGGGGTTTCGGCGTCAGTGGGAAGTTCTTCCGTAGGCGCTTCTTCAGAAACATCTTCCGTAGAAACATCTTCCGTAGATTCGGTTTCCGGCGATGTTTCCATCACAGAAGATTTTTCTTCGACCGGTTTGTCGGTCGCAGCTTCTTCTACAATATCAGGTTCGGTCGCATCCACTTCCGCTGCGGCCTCCTCTGCGGCGGGTGCTTCCGTCTCAAGTTTCATGGGGGCAATAATTTCCCCCTCCTTTTCCGATGATGCTCCGATGAGTCCCGGAATGGGAGCGGGTGTTTCTCCGCCCGCAAGATTTATATTACCGTTTGAGGTCTCCGCATCCTGAGAAGGATCGAATTTATATCCCCCCGGGGACACGCTTGAATCTCCGTTTGCAGGTTCATCGCCCTGTGGTGTGATTTGTAAGTCGTCCGCCATTGTGTTTGTGTTTATGTTATATTTTGATATTTAATCATAATATTTTATCATTTTTATTGATGTGCGTCAAATATGTTGTACTGTTTATTTTACTAATTTAGACACAAAAAAGAGGCCCCTTGAGCGGCCTCTCTTAAAAAACTCCCGAACAATTCTTATTGAATCTCGTTTAGGGCGAGTACAATCGGCGCAATCATGCTAATAAGCATTATTGCCGCTACAACGATAATGAGTGCTTTTTTGTTTTTGTTGATACGATTTTGATTGTTCATATTATAGTGTTCCGGTTACCAAAATAGTTTTTGTGAATGTATTTAATACGTTCTGGTTGTCCGCGACTTCCAGGGTTACAGTATAACTCCCCGGAGCCGGAAAGTCATGTGTCGGTCTTCTAACGGCGGAGGTCTGCCCGTCGCCAAAGTCCCATCTATACTTGGCGATTGTGCCGGTGGAACAGCGAGGATCAAAATCCACTCCGTTTAAGGGCGCCGCTCCGGTCTCGGGAGTGGCCACAAAACAGGCAGTCAGTGGAATCGGCCTTATATTGACCGCCATTTCGGCCGTGGATCTGCTGTTGTCGGATGCAATGGCCGTAACTTTTGCGGTGAATGTCCCTATCTTTTCATATTTGTATATGACCTTTGAGACATCTATTCTCTTGGGACTGCCGTCGCCGAATTCCCATTCGTATGAGACTATTTCACCGCTGGGATATGTGGATGATCCGGCGTCAAAAGTTACAGTCAGGGGGGCAACTCCTTCAATCGGATCGGCAGTGATGCGGGCGGTTAGCGGTTGTTCGCCGACTCTTACCACAATCAGTGTTGAAGATTCGTTATTTTCGGCATCTATAACCGTTAATGTGGCGTTGTATGTTCCGGATTCCTTAAATGCGTACGTGGCTGTCTCTCCGGAAGCGTCCGTTTCGCCATCGCCGTCAAAATCCCAGTTGTAGTCAACAATGTTGTTATCGGCATCGGTACTTTCGCGTCCGTCAAAGCTGACTTCAAGGGGAACGGGTCCGGATATAAAATCCTCATCTTCATTGGGAGCCGGAACAGTTTTAATGTTTGCCATGGGGGCCGCCTCGCGCACTTCCACTGTAATTTTTTTGCTTGATTCGCCGGTTTTATCGGTTTCGTCGGTGACAACCAGTATTACTTCATAATCGCCGGCTGACTTGTATGTATGTGAGGCGGTTCTTGTTGTGGCTTTGGATGTGCCGTCTCCAAAGTCCCAACTGTATTTTTCTATCTGTCCGTTTGGGCTGGTGGATGATCCCGCTTCAAAGCTGTACTGGCGCCCGACATAGTAATTGCCGTCCTCCGTGGGAATGTTCATTATCGCGGTCGGGATATTGGGCCCTTCTACGGTGATTTCACCGGTCGTGACTTCAAAGTTGCCGATGTTGTCTGTGACGCGCAGGTTTACCGTGTATGGGCCAACCTGGGTAAAATCATTTGTAACCTCAACTCCGGACGCATCTCCATAATTGTTATCGTTATTAAAGTCCCACTCATAGGAAATTATTTCTCCGGCGGGGGCGGCCGACTCGGAAGCGTTAAAGGTGACTGTCAGCGGTGCCGGGCCCTTTTCGGGCGTTGCCGTAAATCGGGCCGAGAGCGCGATGTTTGCCACTGTTATGGTTTTTGAGAACGTGCTGACGCTTTCCTCCCCCGTATTGGTGTCCCTCACCGAAACTTCCAGGGTTGAGTCAAATCTCCCTATCTGTTCATAAGTATGTGAAGTAAAACTGGTTGTGGCCGTGCCTCCGTCGCCAAAATCCCATTTGTATGAAAGAACGTCATATCTGGCGGTGTTGATAGGCAGGGTGGTCGCGTCAAATTTGATATTTATCGGGGCGGTCAGCTGTAAAGTGTCCGCCGGTTCGGTTACGAAACCCGTTGTTGCCGCCTGCTCTTCCGTCACTCTGTTGGCACTCATATACAAGTAGATTCCCACCCAGATTGATACGATAATCAACATCATCAATCCGGAAATTCCGGCCAGGGAGAATCCTTTTTTTCTTGATTCTTTGTCGTCCTTTCGGGCCATGGCAAAGCGGAATATTCCCACAATCGCCAGCAAAAACAGCAGTACGGTGATGGATCCGAATATCAGATTTACAAGAGTAATCAGCGTGTTGATGAATGAGCCTGTTGATACGCCCAGAGATGTGGCCAGAGCGTTTTCGCCCGTGGCTGTGGTCTGGCTGACGAATACCAGCACGAATACTATGAAAAATAAGAGGGCGATACCGGCGCATCCGGTGCATCCGTAGATGAGTTTTTTGGGATTGGGGGGCGGACGGGTGCCGGCGGGGCGCTGGGGGGCACCGGGCATGCCGGGTCTCAGCGGGGCTCCCTGAATCGGCGGCCGGCCGGACTGCATTGGTCGTTGGGCCGAAGTTGTCATTGGAGCTTGGGTCGGCGTTGGAGCCGGGGTCGGCGTTGGGGCCGGGGTCGGCGTTGCTGCCGGCATCGTAGTTGCAGCCGGCATCGTAGTTGCAGCAGGCATGGGCATTGCCGCCGGGACCGGCTGCTCAGTACTTACCTGTGGCGGTCCGGATTGTCCGCCTTGTCCGCCCGTCGGCGGAACCGGATTTTGATTTTCGTTTTGCATTAGCGTTCTTTAATAACTTTACGAAGTGATAAAAACAGTATAGCAAATCCCAGTATGCTTACAAGCACAGCCAGCAAATCGTAAACCGTCGCTCCAAGCACATTAGTGGCGGTTGTTGATGTTTGCGCGGCTCTGACTTGCACAAAAATAGTACCACTTGATGTCTGCCCGTCGCTGTCCGTCACAGTAAGCTTTGCTCTAAAAATGCCATAATCGGCGTAGGTAAATACGGGATTTTGCACAGTGGAGTCAATGTCGTTATCTTTTTTTCCATCACTGTTGCTATCAAAGTTCACATCAAAATCCCAGCTCCACTTTTCTATTGTCAATTTGTTGACTACATCGGCGGTTGATTTATCCGTAAATGTCACTTTGGTTGTCCCTGATGCCTGTTCCGATGAAAAATCGGCTCTGGGCGGCTCGGCCATGCTTTCAATATATATGGTTACCGGATCCGAAGTGGCTTCCGACTCATTATTATCCCTCACCTTTAATTTTACTTTTATACCATCGGGCGCGGGTGTTTCAAATATATGGCTGACATTGGCTCCGAGAGCGGTTGTATTATTGGCAAATCCGTCCCCTTCAAAGTCCCAGAAATATGCTGTTATCTGCCCGTCCGGATCTGTGGATGCACTGGTAAAATTAACTGATTCGCCCACAGAAATGGTGGTTCTATCAACATTGAAACTTGCAACGGGAGCTTTGTTTGGTCCGTTTGTTACAGTCAGTTCCGGCACAACGGATTGAGCCAGAATGTCTCTACTGGATACGGTGTTGTTTTCATCGTCGGTCAGTTCCACCGCGAACTTATATGTTTTTTCCTCACCTTCCGCGCCGCGGGTGCCGATTGTAACCGTAGCGGTGGCTCCCGCCGTCACCTGCACACCCAACTGATCCTGATCGTTATTGGGGTCATAGTACCACCATCTGTAGCGCGTAATCCGGCCGTCCGAATCCTCCGCCCCCAGAGCAGATAACTGTACGGTAACGGGGGCCACAAGACTGGTTCCCGTTGGAACCGCCGTCATTGATCTTAAGAAGGGTGGTTGTCCTTTCACCTCTATAATGATTTTATCCACCGGAGACACCTGGCTAACGTCATTTTCGTTTGTCACTTTTAGGGATGCGTTATAGGTGCCGATATCCCTGTATGTGTGATTGGCTCTTTCGCCGGTGCTCTTTTCTCCGTCGCCAAAATCCCAGCTGTATCTTAATCTTCTGCCGGTTCCGTCAACATTTACTGATGAGGAAGCGTCAAAAGTCACAACATCCTGGCGTGAGACCGTAATTACTCCTGTTGTATCCAGAATTTCATTATTATTGACCAATATTCCCGCCTTCGCGATGGGAGTGTCGGTGGAACCGATGAATACCTTTCTGGATACCGCATTCTCGTCATCTTCAATATCAAACACGCTGGCTTTGACGCCAAATGTTCCGGCCTCCTTGTATGAGTGAGAAATAGAAGCGGTCTTATTAATGGATCCGGTTTCCATCTCGCCATCGCCAAAATCAATTTCATAGGCAACGGCTTTCTCGCTTGTCAAAGTCAATGTAATATCCGCCCTGGCATCACCCGTCGCATTGTCCACTTGTAAGATTCCCGTGGTTTTGTCAGTCTCCCCCCAAGCAACATCCAGTACATTGTTTACCGTGATTTCCTTTTCCGTAGGCTGGCCGTCCTGGGCTTTACCCGTACCGTAGCCGTCCGGATCCGTAACAGTCAGGGCCACTTTATAGGTCCCTTTTTGATTGAATTTTATTTTGGGCTGTTCCGACTTTGAATTTGTTCCGTCCGCAAAAGACCATCCGGCTCCCGTAATGTTGCCGTCAACCTCCCACAGATATTCCAGTTTTGAGCTACCATCCGGGTCGTAACTCATGGAACCGTCCAATAGAACCGTTCCCGGTTGTGTGAGGTCGGTGAATTCGTGTTTAAACTGGGCAACCGGCGGTTCCGATTCCACAGAAATCAAAACAGATTCGTCATTCGTATCGCCAAGACTGTCCGTGATTTGAAGTTTTACGGTGTGAGAACCCGGATTAATGAATTTAACCTTGAAAATTTCGCTGGTTACCGGTGTAAGAATTTCCGCATCCGCAGGATTGCTAACCGACCATGACCATCCTGTTATCTGTCCGGAGTCGCTGGTGGAATTGCCACCGTCAAATGTGAACTCCTGTCCGACTTTTCCAAATGTTCCCGGCCGGGAAACGAATCTGGCCACCGGCGTGGCAACAACCACATTTACGATTTTGCGATCAACATTGTTTTGTACATCGGTGACTTCCAACACCAGTTGATAAGTCCCCGGCATTTCATATTTAATATCGTCCAGTTTCAGGGCAAGCTGAGTGCCGGTGCCGGTAACTTCGGAGCGGTTGTCTCCAAATGACCATCGCACCGACCTTATTCTATCGCTTTCAGCCGTACTGGGCGCTGTATTTGTGGCGTCCAGCGTGAATCCCGCCGCGGCTTCGGAAGTTGATACTTTCATTACTCTGCTGTCGGCAACCAAATTGCCGAATTCGTCATATCTGCGCAGGTCATATTGTTCTCCTCCGATTACAGAATAAAGCTGTATTTTGGTTACGGGTGGTTTGACCGTGATTCTGATTGTGGCAAGGCCTTCGGCAACTGTGTCCGGTGTCGGTGATTTCACGTTCAGGTTTACCACATATGTACCCGGCTGGTTAAATACGTGGTTGGTCGTGACTCCGGTAGCGGTATTATTGGCTGCAGAGGCGGAGTCGCCAAAATCCCAGGAGAAATCGGTCAGAGTCTGATTGCCGGGGTCTATACTTTTCAGTCCGTCAAAGTTTACAATCAGAGGTGCGTTACCCTCCACCACATCGGCGGTGATTGTCGCATACACAAACTGGATATTCTGTACCACATCATGAAGCGTTTTCATAAGTTCCATTATCCGCAGGACTTCCGTATTGCTAATTTCCGTATTTACCAGTGTCGCTTTGGCGTGTGCGGTCTCAATAAGTAAGGCAATCCAGCCCCGTGCCGAGGCATCGTTGGTTCCGGAAACAACGGCATCCAGTGCCTGTTCAACGGACGTGAAAGCTGCGGCCACTTCGGTCAGCGTTGCCGCGGTTCCGGTTCTTTCTTTTAACTTTGCTATATCCTGTCTGGCTTTGGCCGCAATGTAAGCAAAGTCGTTTTGATTGGAGGTATGAAGTTCCATCAGCATACCGAGCAATGCTCCGCTGATTTCACCTTTTTTAGCCGTCCAGAAAGTTTCGTTCCAGACTGTCTGGCTGTTGTTGGCTGCTGAAAGGGCTGCCAGAGATTCATTACGGTAGCTTTGAAGCATGGCGATTTTTTCGGGCACCACTTCCTTCATCTCGCTAAACAATCCGGCTGAGACGTTAAGACTGTTTAAGATGGCAATTTTGGAATTGATAAGGACATCAAAATCGGTGGATGTATTAACTGTCGGCATCTGGTCCAAAACCGAAATAGCGTTTCTGGCCTGCGCGAAATTTTGGTAGCCTGTAAGGAAATCCGTTGCGACGGTTCTGACAGTGGTTCCCGCGGTGTTAAACAGAGCCCTTCTTAAAGCGGCCTGCTCCTCCACGGTCATGCCCTCTCCGGGGGCGGCTCCGGAAAGTTCTGTTCCCTCATCGGTGCCGGAAGGCGCACGGAGTAGAGTGTTCACAATAGCGAAAGACCCCATTATAAGAAGGATGCCGATAACGGCGTAAGTTATGCTTTTTTTGCCTTTAGTGGCTTTTTCCTCTTCACCGGCCGCGGTAACATATAAAAATCCTCCGTAAATAATTATTAAAACTGCTATTAAACCCAAAAATCCCAGGGCAAAGTTGGTAACATTTAAAATATACTGGCGGGCGGAAGTGGCCTGCACCAGACCGGTGGAGTATCCCTCCGTACTGGGCACCTCCAATTCTCCCTGGAAATCTGTAAAGCTGATGTCCGTCTTTTCGGATCCGGAACTACCAAATAATCCACCTATTGTCCCCAGCGGATCCGTAACCAGACCGACGGTTGTATAGGCAGTTTCACAAGCCGCTTTACAACCTGTTTCAAGCGTCACATTGTCGGTTTCACATGAGTCAAGACAACTTTGCTTGTCGGCGGCCAATGCAGTCGGCGCCAGCATGACTGTTATGATTGCAGTTAGCGCCATTGTCCGCAGACAGATTGCAATTTTTTTTCTTTTTGGGTGTAATGTTTTCATTTTATTAGCTTATTGTTATTTTTATTTTTTAAAATGAGAAAGATGTCTTTCGGCTTTATTCCGTAGCGGCTTCTATTGGCGGGAGCGTGGATGTCTGCGGGCCCGAAATTTCCGAGGGCGCGGGTTGTTCAAGTTTTACAAATGTATTTACAAGCGCGTATGAACCAAGCGCTATCAATATGCCAATAATGGCTCCTGTAAAGACTTTTTTTGCTTTTCCGGTTTGTTCTTCATTGCCGATGGCGGTAACGTATAAATAACCGCCGTACATCATGAAAGCTATCGCGACAGTGGCCACAAATCCCGAAACGAAATTGGTGAGGGTTATTATCAGTTCCTTAGCCCTTTCAATGTCGGTAAGCCTGCTCCCCTCGTCCGGGAAAACAATGCCTTTGACTACAAGTTCTGCCAATCCAACCAATACCAGCCCCAGTATTGCCCAAGTGATAACTTTTTTCATTTTCGTATTCGTCTCCTCCTGTCCGCCGGAAGTCACCAGTCTGAATCCGGCGTAAACTATCATCAAAATGGCTATTGAACCCGCAAAATAGGTTAAAATACTGTAGAGCGAGCGCAGATATTCGGACCCCCTTTCGGCGGCCAGCTGTACATCGGCCTGACTGCGCAGGACTTCCCCCTGTTCGCCAAAAAACACCTGTTGAACCATCGTATCGGCAATGACGATTACAGCCAGTCCGATCAACGCGTATTTGATGTTCTCTTTCTGACTCTGGGAAACTTCTTCGATGTTTTTTCCGGCTGTAATCAGCCTGATTCCCGAAATAATAATTACCATAACGGCAACCGTGGCTATCAAATATTTAAATAAATCAACCACAAAAAATATGGCGCTGGTGATATTGCTGGCACCCTGTTCGTAGGAGGCTTCGGAGTGTCCGCGGGTGGCAAACCCCGGAAGTATTTCCTGCTGACCATCTCCACCGATTGTGGTTAGAGTGGTCTCCGCACTGGTTCCCTGGGCAAAGACCGGAGAGACAACAATGAGCATCATTGCCGTGATAAATATAAATATCAAAAATGATGATAATATTTTTTTAAATTCCGATTTTCGGTTTATTGTCTTCATATTTTTTTATACGGGCGGACTTCCAAACTGGCCACCAACAAAAGTGCTGACTATTGCAAAAGCACCGTAAATAATTATTAATCCCACAAGAGCCGTGACAATCAGCCTTTTGGCTTTTGACATTTTTTCCTCTTCCCCTCCGGCGCTTATGTACATCAGGCCTCCTGCGAGCAGTGCAAAAATGGCCACGGGGCCGATAATACTGACGATGATATTCGTGAATCCAACCACTTCGGAGACACCCTGAATCGGATCAATAGTCGGTTCCACTCCTCCCGTTCCGGGATAGCGGGTTAAATCCACTTTGTAGAAAACATTGTTAATCGCCGTATCAGCCATGATGATTAAAACAAGACCCACAACACTATAAGCCAGATTCTTTTTATCCAGGGCGATTTTATCCTCGGCCTCGCCCATGGTGATCATGCGCATACCGTTTCTAATGATCATGAACACGGCCACGGCTCCGATGAAATATTTCAGAAAGGTGATGATGATTTGGGTGCGCTGGTCAAAAAGTACCGCGGTTCTTAGAATCTGGTTTGGATCCTGGAGAAAGCTTTTTCCGGGAGTGAGGTTAAATATGTTGGCCATTTCTCCGGCCAGTCCAACCGCCGCAAGGCCAATAACAGCATAGAGCATGCTGGAGCGGGCTTTCTGATAGACCTCCTCTTTGCCGCCTCCCGTGACCATGCGAAAACCGGAATACACGATC
Organism: Candidatus Altimarinota bacterium; assembly: GCA_041738505.1. GTDB lineage: Bacteria > Patescibacteriota > Gracilibacteria > UBA1369 > UBA1369 > JBGSPQ01. Next base: position 12,565 of record JBGSPQ010000014.1, read on the forward strand.
ATCAATATTGCCACCGCGCCGATTATATAACGCAGAGCCTGCAGAACTCCGGTAACCAGTTCCTTGAACTGCTCCTGTGCCGTGCCTTTGGCAGGCGCGGCCACGTTGCCATAACTGGATGACGGGGGCAGATCAAATATCTGCGCTATGAACCTGGGTGCGCCGTCCATGGATAGCCCTCCTCCCTCCGCCGCCAGCATGAGCGGGGCGTTGAAGAGTGTCAGGGCGGATATTATCAGTATCAATCCCAGACAAAACTGCTTAATGTTTTTACAACCGGCTTTATGCATGATTTCATTAAAAAATCTTATTATTTTAGCATTTTTTTTGTTTCCGGTCAAAAACAAAGGTCGCCAAAACCCGATTATCAGTTTCTCTTGCATTTAACACGACCGGTGGCTATACTTTTGAACTGTCGGGCGGAAAGCCTTTTTAGAGATATTCATTTTTTTAACTTTTATGGCTTCAGACAAAGCAAAATCAAAAAGCGTGGCTGTTAATTATGTGCAGTCCAGCGTGGAGGAATTAAGGAAAGTTACCTGGCCCACAAAAAACCAGGCTATCAGAATGACGTTTCTGGTGCTGGGTTTTTGTCTGGTGGTGGCTTTGATACTGGGTGTTATGGATTTCGTTTTCGGAATCGGATACAGGTCTCTGCTTGATTTGGGACCGGAAAGGTCACTCCCCGCCGCGGTTCTGGAGGAAACCGGAACTTTGGACGGAGGTGCCGTGACAGTCGGTGAAGAAGGTGCCGTTACTATAAATGATGCGCAAGAAGTGGAAATCAATCTGGGAGAAGAATCAGCCATTGGGGAAAGCGGGATTGTAGTAGATGCAGAAACCGAAAGCGCGGAAATCGCACCCACCGAATCCCCCGCTCCAATTACTGAATAATTTATCTAAACAATATGGCAAAACAGGCAGAAGGAACAGGTAGACACTGGTATGTGGTTCACACTTACTCGGGATACGAAGACGCCGTAAGGGAAGCGCTCCTGCAACGTATTGAATCCCTGGGTATGCAGGACGCGATTTTTGATGTAGTGGTGCCAAAAGAAACACAGATTGTCATTAAAAAGGGTGAACCCGTGACGGAAGAAAAGCGGATTTTTCCGGGATATGTGCTGGTGGATATGATTGTTACCGATTATTCGTGGTACGTTGTTAGAAACACACCCAATGTTACGGGATTTGTGGGATCCGGAACTACTCCGGTGCCGGTTTCTCCCGATGAGTTCAAGGTTATCAAGCGCAGAATGGGTGAACAGGAACCAAGATTTAAGATTGACTTTAATGTGGGTGACACGGTTGTTATTCTGGACGGTCCTTTTGTGAATTATGACGGCGCCGTGAATAAAGTTGATGAGGAGAAGGGTAAGATTAAGGTTCTGATTACCATTTTCGGCAGGGAAACCCCTGTGGAACTTGACTTTACTCAGGTAAGAAAGAAATAAAATATGGGTAGAACCAATTTATTTACGCTGTTTATTACCGTCATTGTGGTGGTTGTTGCGGCGGAACTTTTGGTGAACGATTATACTTCGGGGGAGGATTTGCAAAAAAAAATGGATGCAAGTGTGGATACTGTGGCGCCTGCCGGGGCGGATACGGATATGACCGGTGAAACAACACTACTCAATTTTGACGGTGAAAGCCTTGCACCAAAATCCACGGCGGATTTGAGCGCTTCGGTGATTAACGCGGCGCCGGCTCCGGGTGAAGCCGTTGTTGCGGAAGGCCCGCAACAGGAAGTGAATGTTATTGAAGAGACCGACAAGGCGGTGATTACTTTCGCGCTCATCGGGCGGGTGGGTTTTCATAATATCGTACTGCAAAGAGTGCCTTTTAACGGCATTATGTTTGAAAGGGTGGATATGAGGGATTTTATGAGCGTGCCGATTATCAGGCAGAATCTGCTTCAGAACAACCGCGAACAGGTGGCTGAATTTTATGAAATGCATTCCGAAAGCCAGCTTCTGGCCAATGAAATCTATTTATTGATCAGGGAAAAAGCGTTAACGGCGATTGAGGCCGGAGTTAACGAAACAAACGAGTTTGGAAGCGGGTCGTTTTACATAAATTATTCGAACCGACCGGATACCGCTTTTTTGATTGTCAAGGTTAGGGAGAGCGTGTATGCTTTTGTCTACAAAAAGGAGCTTCATTCGTTTATAAAGTCACTGATACCACTCTTATAACTTAATAAGTACATTAGCCATGGCCAAGAAATTAATGACAGTCATCAAACTGCAAATCCCCGCCGGAAAAGCAAATCCGGCTCCGCCCGTCGGACCCGCTTTGGGTCAGCACGGACTGAACATTCAGGATTTTTGCGGTAAGTTTAACGCGATTACCGCTCCGATGGGAGATACAATCGTACCGGTTGAAATTTCGGTTTTTGAAGACCGCACTTTCACATTTATCACAAAGACGCCTCCGGCCGCAGTATTGATTTTGAAGGCTCTTAACCTGCAAAAAGGATCGGGAGAACCCAATAAAACCAAGGTTGGAACCATTACCAAGGCACAATTAAGGGAGATTGCCGAAACCAAAATGCCCGATCTGAACGCGAATGATATTGATGCCGCCATGAAAGTAATTGCCGGCACGGCGCGCAGTATGGGAGTTCTGGTAGAACAATAATTACATAATTTTTTATGGAAAATAAAAAACAAACTGCAAAATCTTTCAGAGTGATTAGAAACGTATATCTGTATCTGGTGGCCATGATTGGTCTTATCACCCTGATTTTCGGGGCGGTGGGATTGATTGATAACGTAATGAAGAACTATGTTTTCCAGGTTGATGATACGTTTTATTATGATCCTTATTCGTTCGGTGGAAAAGGAGGAGCATGTTATCAGGGATACGCCGATCCGACCGATCCAACCGGAATGAAAATGATTATGCCGAGCGAAGCCGAAATTGCGGATTGCGAGGTTAAAATGGAAAAACAAAGGGAACAGTCGAGAAGAAATGAGATGGGACGTCAGTTTTCCATAGCCATTGCGCAAATTGCCGTGGGTCTGCCGATCTGGCTTTTCCACTGGGGCGTTATTCAGAAGGAATACCGCAGGAAAAAAGAGGAGAAAGAAACCACATAAAAACAGTAATTATATTTCAGTGGGAGGCTTCGAAAGCCGTTTGACCACGCAATTCATATGCCATGCCAAAGCACGGTAAAAAATACAAGGAAGCGGTAAAGTTGCTTGCAGAAGTAAAGACGGCCGATTTGAACGAAGCCGCCGCCCTTTTAAAGAAGACAGCGATGACCAAGTTTGATTCAAGTTGCGAGATTCACATTAAGTTGGGAGTTGATCCCACTCACGCCGATCAGTTGGTGCGTTCCACAATTGTACTGCCCCACGGTACCGGTAAAAAAGTGAGGGTGGCGGCGTTTGTGCCGGAGGATAAAGTTAAGGAGGCAAAAGACGCCGGTGCGGTTATTGCCGGTCTGGAAGAGTTGATTGAAAAAATCCAGAAAGGATTTTTGGATTTTGATGTCACCGTGGCCACGCCGGATGTGATGAAAAACCTGGCTCCGATAGCCAAAATTCTGGGTACGAAAGGTATGATGCCGAATCCCAAGGCGGGAACGGTAACACCGGATATCGGCAAAGCCATTCATGATATTGCCGGTGGACGCGTGGAATACAGAACAGACAAATTGGGTCAGATTCACCAGGTTTTTGGCAAGGCTTCTTTTACGGAGGAACAACTGGCTGAAAATCTGAAGACATTTTTGAAAGCCGTGAATGACGCCAAGCCTTCGTCGGTTAAGGGTACGTTTATTAAAAACGTTAGCGTTGCCACAACAATGGGACCCGGAATCACTCTGGATTTAAGCAGGGTGCTGGCGCAGTTGTAGTAAGATGAAATAATTTATTTATCATAAAAAGAACCCGTCATATTTATGCGGGTTCTTTTTTGTTTTAGTGATTTTGAATATACGCTAGGGTACGTCCACGGTTTTCTTCGCCGCTTTTTCCTCCAGCGCCAAAGCCTGCCTTAAAGCGCTTAAAGCCACTTCCAGCTGTTTCAGGTCCGGTTCCTTGGTGGTCAGGCGCTGGAACCACAGCCCCGGCGTTACCAGCGCTCGCATGAAGGCGTTATCCTGCTTTTTGGCGCTCCACTTTAGGAACTCATATGAAATGCCGGCTATTAACGGCAGGAAAAGAACCCTCAAACCAAAATTCATCATAAAATCCTCCTGCCTGGGAACGAAAGTGTACACAAAAATACTTATTAAAAAGACAATCAGAATAAAACTTGTTCCGCAACGCGGGTGAAATCTTGTTTGCTTCGCGGCATTTTCCGGAGTCAGATCCAATCCTTTTTCATAGGTGTAAATGGATTTGTGTTCCGCGCCGTGGTATTCAAACACTCTTTTAAGGCTTGGAAAAAGTCCGATTAAGGCAATGTAAACGATGAAAAACACGGTCTTAAGCACTCCATCCACCAGATTGAAAACCAGATAGTTTTCGTCCAGAAGCGGAAAAACCCCGCTCAGCCAATCGGTAATCCAAAGCGGCAGAAATTTAAACAGAAAAAGACTCATGCCGAGCGCCACAACAATGGAAAGCGCGAAAGACGCAGCCATAAACAGTTTTTGGCCGGCGGTGGCCGTTTCCTCCAAATCCTCCTCTTCGTCCAAGGACTCTTTGGCCGAGTAATTGAGCATCTTCATGCCGATTATCATCATTTCCACAAGATTCACAACTCCCCTAACGAGCGGCACTCCGAAAAATCTTATCCGCCTGCCCATGCTCATAAAGTTTTCCTCTTTCATTTTTATGTCCCCTTTGGTTTTGCGAACCGCCGCGGTAATAAAGTTCGGGGATCGCATCATCACCCCTTCTATCAATGCCTGTCCCCCCACCGCAAAGTCAATTTTCTTTTGGCCGTCTTTGTTTATGTAATCGCTCATGTAAAAGATTTTATGTTTTGGATATGCAATATTATCATTTTGGTTTTACCTTGTCGATACCGATGTAATGAATTAAATTAACGATTGAATAATTCAACAATATGGAAGTTAAAATCAAAAGGATTGATAAGAGTCTGCCACTGCCGAAATACGAAACGGACGGGTCGGTGGGATTTGATATTCTGGCGAGGGAAAATATTGTTGTTGAGCCGCGCGGTCTGGCTTTGATTCCGGGTAACATTGTGGTGGAGGTGCCGAAGGGTTATATGCTGATTGTGGCTTCGCGTAGTTCCACTCCAAGGAAAAAGGGCCTGCTTACGCCTCATGGAATAGGCATTATTGATCATGACTACTGCGGCCCCGATGATGAAATAAAAATCCAGGTGCATAATTTTACGGACAATGAAGTGAAAGTGGAGAAGGGAGAAAAGATTGCGCAGGGGCTTTTTGTGAGGATTGATAAATTTGCCTGGGAGGAAAAAGAGGAGATGGATGGCGTTAACCGCGGAGGGTTTGGAAGTACGGATGTTAAGGATGATTCCAATAGCGGAAAGGATTTCAGTTCTTTATAAACATTATGAAGAGAGGTTGTCTGATTACCATTTACGGGATCAATAACATCGGCAAATCCACTCACGCGAAAAAGCTGGTGGAAAAATTGAAGGCCGAGGGGTATGAACCGGTTTATGTAAAATATCCGGTTTATTATCTGGAACCGACAGGGCCGGCAATTAATAAAATCATCAGGTCTTCCGGCAAACAGGAAGTTAGCGAAGAGGAACTGCAGACTTTGTTTATGCAAAACAGGGCGGACTTTGAGCCGACGATAAACGAGTGGATTGATGAGGGAAAAATTGTGGTGGCGGAGGATTATAAGGGGACGGGAATCGCCTGGGGGACGGCCAAGGGACTGGACCAAAAGTGGGTGGAGGAATTGAACGGCAGTTTAAAGAAGGAGGATTTTGTTATTCTGATGACGGGAAAAAGGGAAATGAAAGCCAAGGAGAAAACCCATCTTCACGAAAGCGATGACGCGCTGGTGGAAAAAGTGGGTGAGATTTTAAAGTCGCTGGCGGAAAAAAACGGCTGGCACACGGTTAAGGTGCAGGAGGATATTTTGGACACGGCGGCGCTGATGTGGAAAGAGGTTAGCGATTTTTTAAAGGGAGGGAATTAAATTTTTGGCTTGCTTACTATGGTTTATAGTGATAGATTTTTTTCGCTTTCTTAAATTTCTTCGGTGAAATTATTGGATGGAAAATTAGTCGCTTCGGAATTATATGAAAAGTTGCGGGGCGACACTGCGTCTTTGAAAGCGAAGAAGATATTTCCAAAACTGGTGATTATTCTGGTCGGGGACAACGCGGCTTCTTTATCTTATATCAAATCAAAAAGAAAAGCTGCCGAGGACATTGGCGTAACGGCGGAGTTTATCAAGTACACGCCGGATGAAATTGACACGCCGGGATTGATTAATAAAATCCACGAGCTTAACGCCGATAAAAGCGTTAACGGTATTCTGGTTCAACTGCCTTTGCCCGATCATATTTACGAACCGGAGATAATCAAAGCGATTGCACCGATTAAGGATGTGGATGGGTTTACCGCTTATAATCTTGGTAAGATGTTTTTGAGCACCGATTTTGAGGAGCTGGCGCCATGCACTCCGTTGGGAATTATGAAAATGCTTGAGTACTATAATATTCCGATTGAGGGAAAAGAGGCGGTGGTGGTGGGGAGAAGCAATATTGTGGGCAAACCCGTTTCCGTGATGTTACTTAACCGCGGCGCTACGGTTACCGTCTGCCACAGTAAAACGAAGGATCTGGCTTTTCACACCTCGCGCGCCGATTTGCTGGTGGTGGCTGTGGGCAAGGCGGGGTTTATCACGGGAGACATGGTTAAGGAGGGTGCGGTGGTGGTGGATGTGGGTATTAACCGCACGGTGGAGGGAAAACTGACTGGTGATGTGAATTTTGAAGAGGTAAAAGATAAGGCATCCTTTGTTACGCCGGTTCCCGGAGGATGCGGACTGATGACCGTGGCCTGCCTGATGGAAAATATTATCAAAGCAACTATAAAACAAAATCCTAACCCCTAAACTTTATGTGTGGAATTATCGGTATTATTTCCAATAATCCGGTCGCGCAGGAACTTTACGACGGTCTGACGGTTTTACAGCACCGCGGACAGGACTCCGCGGGGATGATGACTTACCGCCAGCATTTTCATTTGAAAAAGGGCAACGGGCTGGTTCGGGATGTTTTCCACACCAAAAATATGATGCGGCTCTATGGAAATGTGGGAATCGGTCATGTACGGTATCCCACGGCGGGAGGTTACGAAGCCGGTGAAGCACAGCCGTTTTTCGTCAACTCTCCTTTCGGCATTGCCATGATTCACAACGGTAATCTGACCAATCAGGCAGAACTGAAAGAGCAGGTTATCAAGAATAATATCAGATATTTAAACACCACTTCGGATTCGGAGGTTCTTTTGAACGTTCTGGCCAATGAACTTTTAAAACTGAATGTACTAAAGCTTACTCCCCCGCTGATTTTCAAGGCGATGGAAAATGTTTTTAAGAGGCTGAAAGGCAGTTACGCGATTCTGGCTTTGATTGCGGATCACGGGCTGTTGGCTTTTCGGGATCCGAACGGAATCAGACCGCTGAGCGTGGGCGTGCGCAACGCCAACGGTATTCTGCCGGAGTACTGCGTGGCTTCGGAAAGCGTGGCGCTGGACACGCTGGGCTATGACTTTATGGCCGATGTACAGCCCGGGGAGGTCTATTATATAGATTTACAGAGAAAGGTTTATAAAAAACAGGTGGCCGAAAAAAAGTGGGCTCCATGTATTTTTGAGCATATTTATCTGGCACGGCCCGATTCCATTATTGACGATGTTAGCGTTTACAAAACCCGTCTTCGCCTTGGTGAGTCGCTGGCGAAACAGATCAAAAAAGCAAAGCTGAAAATTGATGTTGTTGTGCCCGTTCCCGACTCCTCCCGCAGTGCGGCTCTGCCTTTGGCTCAGGCGCTGGGGGTCAAGTACAGGGAAGGTCTGGTAAAAAACAGATATATCGGCAGGACTTTTATCATGCCCGGACAGGAAATCCGGCAAAAATCGGTTAAATACAAACTGAATGCCATTCCTCTTGAGCTTAGAAATAGGAATGTGCTGCTTGTGGATGATTCCATTGTCAGGGGAAATACTTCAAAAAGAATTGTGGAAATGGTAAGGCAGGCGGGAGCCAAGAAAGTTTACTTTGCCTCTACCGCACCGCCACTGGTAAATCCGTGTCTGTACGGTGTGGATATGCCCTCAAGGAAGGATTTTGTGGCGAACGGGCTCAATACAGAGGAAATTGCCAAGTTTATTGGTGTGGACAAGCTTTTTTATCAGACCAAAAAAGATCTACTAGCAGCCGCGAAAGCGGGAAACCCAAAAATCACGGATTTCTGCTATGCGTGTATGGGTGGGCCTTATCCAACCGGAGATATCACAGAGGAAACTTTGATGAAAGCGGAACAGTCGCGTGGGACAATTACGGAAAGCGAGGAATTTACAGACAAGGGAGAAGAGGTTAAGGAGGATCAGATGCAGTTGATCTAGCGATAATTCGTCTTTTTTTATTGTAAATTGCACTTATACGACATCCGACTTCCTGAGGTCGGATGTCGTTTTTTGTAATGAAAACGGTTAATTCGGAATATATACATTCTGTGCAGTTTCATAATGTTTTTGATTTTTTGTCTATTTATGTTATAATTTATTGATATTTAATGCTTAATCCAAATCTATTTATGTCTCCAAAACAAACAAATGCGGCCAGAAAAAGTAAGCTTTATCCGGGTAGCCGTCCCGAAGCCGAAGCCCCCGTTAACGAGACCGGTATTGATCAATTCGTTTTCGTGGAACCGGATAAGATTAGAAAAGCCATTCATAAACGCATTGAGCGTGCAGGGCGTCCGGATATATCGGTTTCGGCAGAGGAAGCTGTTGGAACTGCCGGTGACGGTCTGGAGTCTCTATGCAACAAATCCAAAGTCAATCTGCCAAGGCATATGACTTTAACCGGAGGGGAAAATGATTTCCGTGATTTCAGTCTGGAGTTTGATGTACATGGCATTAATCGCGATGTTCCGGAGGATCAGGCTCAGAGATTTAATTTTTACGGAGTGAGTGATGATGCCGGCCACGCTTTCAACCGCGGGGCGGTGATGTTTAATTTTGACGACGACAGCAGTGAGGCAAACATGTTCCTTGCCCAATCCGAGCAATACGACCAGCTGGCGGCGGGAAGATCCAATGCCGCGGTAATAAAGGCGGCCTATGAAACCGCTGTGGACCCGGCGGTGGACCCCGAAGAGCTGGTTAATAAAGCGGCCAAGAACGTGGAAGAAGTGGCCGAGGAATTTGGCGAAGTAAATAAGCCTATGGATTTAACGGGAGCAAAACTGGTTCCCACCACCAAAGCCAATACTTACGAGCTTCAGCTTTCCAATCTGGGTAACAACAAATGCATAATCATGAATCCGTCCACCGGAAAGGTAAGAATTATCAAAATGACGGAAAAAGAACAGAAAGTCCTGGTTACCAAAGATGAACTTGTGCTGTTGGCCACTCCAGAATTATTCAAGGCCTATGAATCCAAAAAGGAACCGGCCGAAATACAAATTGGCAACAAGCTGTTCATGGAAACTCAAATGGGCAAATCACTTAAAGACATTGGAGATGAGCTGATTGATGATATTCATGCAAAAGGATATGACAGCTCAATCAGCATGATTATGTTCAGAGTGCCGGAAAAAGTGGATTTGGGATTTGATGTTTAATTTGACATATTAAGCTAATCGTGATATAAATACTACCACTTTTTATCACATTCTTTTTGCCATGAATAACAGCGACAGACCCGGGAGAGATGATTGCGCCGAAAGTACCGAAAAATGGAGTGATGATACGGAAAGATCCAATGTGGTTGCAATCGGAAGTCTGCGTGAGGAAACTGGCAGAAAACCGGCAAACCTCCGTGAAATAGGCGCCACACATGTTATTTCGATATGGAAAGCTGTCAGTCCGGGTATCGTGCACGTTTTTGACACTTTTGATGAACTGGGCATTGATACCGAGCCACTGGGAAGAAGAATGTTGGAGGAAGATGATCCCGATGTTCTTCAGATAATAATTCATATGAGAGAATTTACCGCCACAATTCTTCGAGCGGTGGAATTGCGAGTTGATAACGGAGTGCAGGCTATCCATGTGCACCCGCAACAGAGTATGAGCCGGACTGCGCTGGATTTTGCCGAAAGACTGGCAAAGGGTGATGATGATTCACTTCGACGCAAACTGATTAAACTTTATGAATGGCTTGGTAACGAGGAGGCAAATGCCAAAGTGCTGGTGGACTATATAAACAGATGTAAGTAGGTTTTTAGATGGTGAGGCGGGTTTTTGCGGCTTGATGAGTTTTTGCTATGCAAGTAAACTCATTACGACATTTAAAAACTCAAATATGAAAAAAGTTTTATTGATTGGGAATGGCGCCAGGGAACATGTTATCGGGGAGACGCTGAAGCGGGCGGGGGCGCGGGTTTTTACTTACGGTAAAGCCAGTAATCCGGGACTTATGGAGCTTTCCGATGGATATGAGGTGGGCGGGCTGAAGGATTTTGCGGCTTTAAGGGAATTCGCGCTTAAAGTTAAACCTGATTTTGCCTTTGTGGGGCCGGATGATCCGATTGCGGACGGTACGGCGGATGTGCTGTTGGAGATTGAGATTCATTCGGTGGCGCCATTACAGACGGTGGCGCGGTTGGAGTCGTCCAAGTCTTTCGCGCGGGATTTGCTGGCCAAATACGGGATTCCGGGGAATCCGCGGTTTAAGGTTTTTTTTACGGAGGACGGCATGGATGATTTTTTGAAGGAGCTGGGTGATGATTTTGTGGTTAAGGCGGACGGACTTATGGGAGGCAAAGGGGTTAAGGTTTCGGGTGACCATCTGGCCGGACACGATGAAGCTCTGGTTTTCGCGAAGGAATGTCTGGCCGGAGCCGGCAGGGTGGTGATTGAGGAAAAGCTGATCGGACAGGAATTCAGTCTGATGAGTTTTTGCGACGGCGTGAACACGACTGAAATGCCGGCCGTGCAGGATCACAAACGCGCTTATGATGGCGATAAAGGACCGAATACGGGCGGTATGGGTTCTTATTCGGACGCGAATCATCTGTTGCCGTTTCTTAAGTCGAGCGATATTGATGAGGCGGCGGAAATGACCCGAAAAGTTGCGAAGGCGCTTTTTGAGGAGACCGGCGCTGAATTTAAAGGCATTATGTACGGCGGGTTTATCGCGACGGCCAAGGGAGTGAGACTGATTGAATACAACGCGCGCTTTGGCGATCCGGAGGCGATGAATGTTCTGCCGATTTTAAAGACCAATTTTGTGGATGTGTGCGAGGCGGTAATTCACGGGGATTTGGCAAATCTGAAAGTGGAATTTGATAACAAGGCGACCGTCTGCAAATATATTGTACCCGAAGGTTATCCGGAAAATCCGGTTAAAGGAGAGAAAATTGAAGTGGGCGCGGTTCCGGAGGGGGTTAAAATGTACTACGCGTCCGTTGACGCCAAAGAGGATGGGCTTTACTTGAGCTCTTCCCGGGCTATCGGCTTTGTTGGGGTGGCCGATACACTACCGGAAGCCGAAAAACTGGCGGAAAGCGCATGTGGAAGCATCAAAGGCCCGGTTTTCTACCGCAAAGATGTAGGGACCGAGGAATTGATTCAAAAACGGGTGGAGATGATGGAGGCAATAAGAAGGGGTTAAGTATTGACAAGTTGGGTTTTTAGTATAGTATGGCTGTCCATTGTATATTTTTCTTATGGGAAATAATAATATAGACGGCGGAGAAAGGGACGATAAGAGCGATTTGTCACTGGGTGATGAATTGGATGCCGCTTTTGATGAACTGAAGGATCAAGGGTCCGGCGTACAAAGAGTGGATCCATCCTTAAGAATGACACTTCACGATATTGACGGGGTTATTCTGGAAAAAGCGGCGGAGCTTGCCAGAGCGGCGGAGCTTGCCAAAGAGACGGAGCCTGCCAGAGAGACGGAGCCTGCCAGAGAGACGGAACCTGCCAGAGAGACGGAGCCTGCCGGGTCGGCGCTAGGTGATGAATCCATTCATTGCTCTCTTACGATACCCCCATCGCCAAACTATGCAAATTTTGTGGAATTGAGCCGGACAGAGGAAGATCTTAAGACATTAAGAACCGATGTACCTCATATTATGGTGGAAGAAACGGCCCTTAAAGAGCTCTTGTTGCTTGATGATGACTTTACGGCGGCCGGCAGAGTTATTACATTGATGGAGGAGGCGGGGCTGGATACCGATGCATATATCGATGAACTGGATAATTTTGTGCATAGTCGCGGGGAACAATTAACCCACAAACAGATTTGCGGCATTTTAATGACTTTTTTCCGGAATCTGGCGGGTTCTCTGCTGGTTGCATTGGATAGGCGGAGCAGACACACTGATGATTCTCTGGAAAAAGAGGCGAAGAAGATTATTCCCGAAAATGAACGGGAGGATAAATCCCAAGACAAAGCACTGGTTCTGACCCTGCAAATGGTGGTGAAGATGGGAATGCTGTATGAAATGCGAAACGGCTCGCCGGACCAAGTGCTGTATGATGAATTTGCCGGACACCTAAACAAGGAATAGTTTTGCCGGGATTTTAAGCCGGACCGATATTGTAAGACCCCAGCAGTTTCAGCACGGCGACTTTTTTTTCTATTTTTTTGAGCACTTTTTTTACCGCGGGATTGCCACTTTCGCCGTCAAAACTCAGGAAGAAGATGTAATTTCCGGGGTCTTTTTTTGATGGGCGGGATTCGATCTTGGTCATATTCAGGCCGCTATCCGAGATGTCGCGGAAGATTTTGAGGAGCGAACCGGGGCGGTCTTTTTGAAAGTGAAAGGCGATGGATGTTTCTGGTTTCGTTTGTGCGCCGGATGGGGCGGTGGTTCGCTTTTTTAGCGATGGTTTCCCTTTTTTGATGATGATAAAAGAGGTGCTGTTGTTGGGAATGTCGCCGATTTCGGTGGCCAGAATGTTGCAGTTTTGTTGTTCCGCAATCTTTTGAGGGATGATAACCGCGGTGTGGCGGTCGTTTTCACCGCGCATTTTGTCGTAAGCGGCGATGGTGGAGGGTGTCGGGTTGATTTGGACCTGAGGGAATTTCTTACCCAGGTAGCCGGCGCACTGTTCAATCGCCTGCGGATGGGAGGATATTGAGTCAATGTCTTTGGACGTAACACCCTGCAGAGCCACCAAAGCGTGTTTAACGGGCAGGCTGAATTTTTCCTCTATATGCACGTTTTCTTCAAAGAGGGCGTCGTAGGTTTCGCGTACGGATCCATTGATAAGGTTTTCCAGGGGAACGAGTCCGGTTTTGGCTCCGCCTTTTTTGACCAGCTGAAACACTTCGCGGATGGATGAGGCGTAATATATTTTGCTTTGCTCGTAGCCGCCGGCCAGCCGTGAAATGGCGGCGAGATCGCTGTAGGTCTTTGGGGGGCCGAGCACGGCCATGTCGTGTTTCGCGGGGCCGGTGTGGCCGGCGGCGCGCCCCGCCCGTAATTTGGCGCTTCTGCTTAACCCTGTGCGCTTTCTGCGCTCCAGAAT
>JBGSPQ010000015.1:0-11608 GCA_041738505.1 Candidatus Altimarinota bacterium
GCGCCAAACAGCGTAAAAATAACAACCGGCAATATCTTAAACAAAATCCTCATAGTGAAATTTAAAATCAACCGCAATCATATCAAACTATTCACCTTGCAACAATAAATTGTATTAATTACCGTTTCGGTAGTACTATAGCGTGGCTTTATTCAAAAAATGCAGGAAAACCCTCCACAATCCGAATCAAAACTACCCGTTATAGCCATCGTGGGAAGGCCCAACGTCGGTAAATCCAGCCTGTTTAACCGGCTCATAAACAAGAGATACGCCATTACATCGGACATTGCCGGCACCACCCGCGACCGCATCTACTATCGCACCACTTTTGACGATTTTACGGTCGTATTGGTAGATACCGGAGGTCTTGAATACGGCAAAAAAGAGAACATAGAGGCCGATGTCCGCTCACAGGTTGAACTGGCCATGGAGGACGCCGATCTGATTTTTTTCGTTGTTGATGCTAAAGAAGGACTGACCATAGAGGATCACGAAGCGGCCAACAGACTCCGCAGAACCAATAAAAAAATCGTTTTTATCGCCAATAAAATAGATACCAAGGCTTCAACCGAACAACTGATCGAACTGATGACACTTGGTTTTGGCGAACCGCTTGAAATATCGGCATATCACAATATCAACGTGGGAGACGTGATTTCAACTTCCGTAGAAATTCTTACAAATCTGGGTTTCAAACCGCTGTCCAAAGATAAAATCAACAATCAATCAGGGATTGTAAACATCTGCTTTCTGGGCAAACCCAATGTGGGAAAATCATCATTGGTAAACGCCATCATCGGAAAACCGAAAGTGATTGTGTCGGAGATACCCGGAACCACCCGCGACGCGGTTGACACCGAAATAAACTGGAATGACACTCAATTTAACCTGATTGACACCGCCGGCCTTCGCCGTCGCGGCAAGATCGAAAGGGGACTGGAAAAACTCAGCTCCTTCCGTTCCCTGGACGCCATTGAAAGATCGGATATTGTCTGCCTGATACTGGATTACAAGGAAGGCATTCGCAAACAGGATCAGCACATTTCCTCCTACGCGCTTGATGCCGGTAAAGGAATGCTCCTGGTGGTCAATAAAATTGACTTAATGGAAGACAGAGAAGAGGACGAAAGAAGAACTATCAATGTACTAAGAAAAAGATTTGATTTTCTGCCGTGGGCGCCGGTGATTTTTGTTTCGGCGCTTAACAGAAAAAACGTGGAAAAAGTGCTGGAGCTGGCAAAAGAAATTCACCATGAACGCACCAGGCATATTGATAAAGATGAACTGACCGAGTTTATCAAGGAAATCACCTTCAAACATCATCCTCCTTCAATGGGCAATAGACTGCCTAAATTCTATTCCATGGAACAGGATGCCATCAATCCTCCGTCCTTTGTATATTGGGTTAACGCCCCCAACGCCATTCATTTTTCCTACAGACGCTATCTGGAAAACGAACTGCGTAAAAAATACGGCTTTACGGGAACTTCCATCAAACTCTATTTCAAGGAGAAAATCAAATCCAAGAAAAAAGGAAAACGCTAAAATTTGCGCATCCTCTCATTAAATAATTCAGCGTACTCTTTTCTTCTGTCCAGATTGTGAAATTTCAACATTTTTTCGTTTACGATCACACCAAAATCATCATTAATCAGATTTGTACGACCGGCCAGTCTCTTTAAATGCCACTTTTCAAATTTATCTTCCAAATAAGCTCCTGCCCGTCCGCTTAATAAACGCTCAAAAAAATCACGAACAAATGATTTTTCATTCTTTTCTCCATCATAATCACCATCCTTTTTCAAATTCAAAAAACTCTTATTAAAACTCCGGAATTTATGTAATTCCTCATTCCCGACAACCGGTAGCAAATATCTTCCCCAGAAATGCAAATAATAATCGTCGTCAATCGCAATATCCTCCAATGAAAAAGTTTCTCCCGCCACATAAAAACTTAAACAAAATCTTCCACTGATTTTTTTCCCGTGGCGGCGAACCCCAAGCAGATGAAACAATAAAGTTGATAAAATTCTTGCAGTAAAAATCCTCCCTTCGCCGGTGATAATAAAAAGATCAATATCGCTGTCCCTGTCCACACTGCCGAAAGATAAATTATTACATAATGCGACACCCCTCACGAAAGGTACATGCCTGAGCAGTGAAACATATTTTGCCGCTTTATCTTTGTATTGACGTTCAAAATGGACATTTCTCTCATATTTACCGACATTAGCCGATCTTCCGTGCAAATAATAATAATGGCCGTCGGTCTCAATCCCGGATTCTTTTGAAAGTAAATCCGGCAAACCGGAAATGTCAAAACCGCTATCGCTTAAATACCGCTTAAAATCATCAAAAGTCAGAGGTCTGTCAAATACATCAAAAAAAGCCGTCAGATACCTTACAGCCTCCCGCGGCCCTGCCGGATGTTTTATAATACAACTCTTACGGTTCATATACATTGCGGAAATCAATACAGAATGTATATGATTATACCGCCAAATAGCAAACCCAATGACTTCCAAATCAAAAGCGAAAAATAGCGAGAATAAAAAATTCCTGGAACATATACTCAAGAACCTTCCCCCTAAACCCGGCGTATACAGATTTAAAGATGCCAAGGATAAGGTGATTTACGTTGGTAAGGCAATCAACCTGAAAAACAGGGTATCAAGTTATTTTAAAAACGAAAAAAACGCATCCGCGAAAACCGTCAAGCTGGTCTCCCAAATCAAAGATATTGATTACACCATCGTCGGCTCGGAACTGGAGGCCATTCTTTTGGAAACCAACATCATAAAAGAATTACAGCCGAAATATAATATTTTAATGAAAGACGACAAAAATTTTGTCTATCTTAAAATCACTATAAACGAAGATTATCCGCGGATTTTCATCACCAGAAAGGTGGAAAAAGACAAAGCATTGTATTTCGGCCCCAAAACGGCGCGTTTTAAGCTGGAAAAAACACTAAAAATTCTTAAAAAGATTTTCCCCTACAGACACTGCCAGTTGGACATCTTTGACAATGAAAAAACAAACGCCTCTCCTAAACAACAAATTACTCCAACTACTACCAAACGCCGCAAAGTTATCGTTAAAAAAGCTAGCATCAAGTATCCCTGCATAGACTACCATATCAAACGATGCGTCGCCCCGTGCATCGGGCTCATCTCGCCCGAAGAATACCGAAAAATTATCAATAGAGTAATAGATTTTTTTGAAGGAAAACATGACCAAATCATCAAAAATTTAAAAGAAGACATGCAACGCGCGGCCGTGGAAAAGAAATTTGAACTGGCGGCTTCCATCAGAGACAAACTGACCGCCATAGAAGACATCATGGAAAAACAAACCATCACGGCGCCAGATCATCAGAACCTTGATGTAATAAACTACTTTTCGGCCGACGAAAGATTTTTCTTTAATCTTTTCCAAGTGCGCGGTGGCAAACTTATCAATCAGGAAAACTTTGAACTAAACGCCAAAGACCCGCTTACACCCGATCAAAAAGAAGTACTATCCACTTTCCTTCAACAATATTATGAAAAGACAACCGATCTTCCCGACCAAATATTAATTCCCCACGAATCCGGTCAGGATAATATCTTTGAAGCCTGGCTTTCCGGCGTCAAAGGCAAAAAAGTGCGTTTCATTGTTCCGGAAAGAGGCAGAAAAGATAAATTACTGGAACTATGCCTTAAAAACGCGGAGAACTTTGCCCGCTTAAGCGAAGTCAAATGGCAGGGACACATCAAATCAACACGTGAAAAGGCACTCAACGAATGCATGGACCTTCTCAAACTTCCCAGCCCGCCCAAACGCATGGAATGTTATGACATCTCTCACATCGGAGGAACGGAAACAGTGGCATCCATGGTTGTTTTTGAAAACGGATTTCCAAAAAAAGATGATTATCGCAAATTCAGACTTCATATAAACACTCCCGGCGCCCCAGACGATTACGCTTCAATGAAAGAAGTTCTTTCACGCAGATTCAAGCACCTAAAATCTTCAAATCAAGGGGGCACAATCAGAATCGCCAAAATATCAACCAAAGAAAAGGACTTACTTTATAAAGAACTAAACACCAAAGATGACAACTCCACCGAAATATTAAAACTTACATCAAGTAAAAAAATTATAGGTTACATCAAAATCTTTACCGATAAAAACACCCGCCGTTTGGGAAAAATCCTAAAAAACAATGATCCCGAGATAATACATGACATAACTGCTCAACTTGCAAAACGGCTGAAAGCGAAAAAATTGTATTTCCACGTCAAAGATCAAAACATTTCCGATTACGAAGCGGCGGGATTCCAGACGGTCAAAAAAATACCCGAAACATTCCCTAAAAAAAGAGGGGAGACCATCCTGATGTTTCTTCCCTCCAAGTCTCATACCGACTCTTCCTTTAAGAAAAAACCGGATCTGATAATTGTTGATGGCGGAAAAGGCCAGCTGAATATCGCCCGCAAAGAGCTTGCTCTGCAAAGTCTGGAAATACCGTTGATTTCGATAGCCAAACAAAACGAGGAAATATTCCTGCCCGACGCAAAAACCCCCGTAATTTACCCCAAAGATCACCCTCTGCTCAATATGATCCGGCACATCCGCGACGAATCTCACCGTTTTGCCGTCTCTTATCAACAAAACCTGAAATTAAAATCAACCAAACAATCGGAACTTGATGAAATATTCGGGGTGGGGGAATCGGCTAAATTAAGACTCTTAAAACATTTCGGTTCAGTTACGGCTGTCAAAAGCGCCACCCTTTACGAACTGGAACAAGTAGTGGGCAAACAAAAAGCCATAAAAATCAAAAGCGAATTAAATTAAGCCTCCGCTTATTCGGCGTCCTTTGAAAAACTCTTATACTCCTCAATCGGGGTGAGCTTGCCGTTTTTCTTGTATTGCGCGTTAAACTGATCAATTAATTTCATTGCTTCATTATTGTCTTTCGCAATGTAAATATAATCAAAATCGGAAGAACTGATCAGGTTATCCTTCAAAGCATAGTCAATAACCCAATAAATCAACCTCTCCCACATGGTCCCCACCAAAATAATTGGTTTGTAAGCCAGTTTTTTAACCTGTACCAACTGCCATGTATAAAAGAACTCCAGCATCGTACCCACCCCGCCGGGAGCAATGATAAAAACGTTCGAAAGCTGGGCAAAAGTCTCCAGCCTCTCTGCAAATCTCGCAAAATTGCTCTTTAATTCAACATATTCATTAACAGTCTGCTCAAAAGCCAACTCAATTCGGAGTCCGATGGATTCGGCTTTATTGGTCTTATCTCCAAAGTTATGACCCGCATTTGCCGCTTCCATAATTCCCGGGCCTCCTCCGGTGATAATATCAAACCCCTTTTCTCCAATTCTTTTCGCCAGATCATAAACATGCTCATACGCCTCATCCCCCTTTTTAATTCTTGCCGAGCCATAAATCGTTACCCTGAAATGATCTTTTTTCTTTAATTCATCTTCTATATTAAATTCCTTGGCGTTATCTTTTGGGTTTTTTATCATTTTGGTGTTTTTATATAGATATTTCTAAAAATTATATCATATTTTGCCCGATAAATAAACAGGTGTTATAATCCACTGGTATTAATAACCATATCCATTATGGAAGCAGGCAAACTCATAATTGAAGATTTTGAATCACCATCCGCCGACAAAGTGGCCAAACTTGTACGTCTTGAGGGAAGCATAGACGAAAACAGTGTGGATAAATTGTCCAGAGAAATTTACGGAGCCATAAGCTCCAATCCAAAAAACCTTTATTTGCTTTTTGACCTTGAAAAAGTTGAATACCTGAACAGCAAAACCATCGGATACCTCACGGACTGGCACGAAAAAGTAATTAACGGAGGAGGAAACCTTGTTATCGCCAAAGCCGGCGAAAATATTATGGGTATTTTGGAAAGTGTAGGCATCGCCGAACTGATGCCTGTCTGTAAAGACCTGGAGGAAGCCAAAACAAAACTGTTTGAATAATTCCTGGTGGGCAAGGAGGGACTTGAACCCTCACTCCATTGCTGGAATGCGATTTTGAGTCGCACGCGTCTGCCAGTTCCGCCACTCGCCCAAACCGACAAAATCAATACTACGAATACCAGACAGCAAAGTCAATATTATAGAAGTTAAATTCTAATATGCTAAACTGAACACATGAGCAATTTTTGCGACCAGACAATTGTTGAATTTATAGGGGGAAAAGGCGGCAACGGAGCCGTAAGTTTTCGCAAAGAAAAATTCGTTGCACACGGAGGACCGAACGGCGGCGACGGTGGCAACGGAGCCGACATAATCCTGCTTGCCGATAACAACATGAACACATTGGTGGATTATAATAACAAGAAAATCTACCGCGGAGAGGATGGAGGAAAAGGCACCGGCGACAATTCCAGCGGCAAAAACGGAGAAAACCTTATTCTTAAAGTCCCGACCGGTACACTGGTTATGAATTTGGAAACAAACGAAGTTTTATGTGATTTAAATAAACAAGGTAAAAAATTTATCGTCGCCAGAGGGGGCAAAGGGGGCCTTGGCAATGCCAGATTCAAAAGTTCCATCAACCAGACACCGCGATTTGCCGAAACCGGAGAGGACGGACAAATCCGCAAGGCGATATTGGAATTACGACTTGTTGCCGACATAGGAATCATCGGGTTCCCCTCATCGGGAAAATCCACACTGATCTCCCGAATATCAAAAGCAAAGCCCAAAATCGCCGATTATCCATTTACAACACTTATTCCAAATTTGGGAGTTGTAAATATGGCGGATTTTGATAAAAGAATTAAAGATTCTTTTGTGGTAGCCGATATTCCCGGACTCATTGAAGGGGCCCATAAAGGAAAAGGCCTGGGACACAAATTTTTGAAGCACGTCTCCAGAACAGAGGCTCTTGTCCACCTTATCGATCCCACCAGAGACAGTATTGAAGACTTGGAAATAATAAACAAAGAACTCAAGGCATTTGACGACACACTGTCTCAAAAAAAACAGATTATTGCTGTATCTAAAGCCGATACCTTGGACAAAGATTCCATTGCCGGCTTTGTAAAAAAACTTATCAAATCCAATCCTTCTTTAAAAAAGAACCTTCACATAATTTCATCTGCATCCGGAACAGGAATCAATGAACTCATTTTTGACATGTACGAACACGTAAAAAACATCAGGAAAGAACGCACAATAAACCTTAAAAAAGAGGATATTCTGATTGACGCGGAAGAAGAGGTGATCTTTAGACCGCACATGAGAGAGAAAAAATTTGAAATAACCTTTCGCCGAACCAAAAAAGAGGCCGAAACAGGTAAAACCAGGAAAATTTTTGACGTCAAAGGCTCCCGCATTGAGCAGGTTGTCCGCATGACGGATATTGAAAACCCCGAAGGACTGGAAAGGATTTACCATTTTTTGAACAGAATGGGAATACAGCGGGAATTGATCAAAATTGGTGCAAAAAACGGTGACCGCATACGCATAGCAAGCAAAACATTTAAAATGAGAACATAAAATGAAACTAATTGCGGGACTCGGCAACCCGGGTGATCAATACCAAAAAACCCGCCACAATATCGGGTTTATGGCAGTACATAAATTGCAAAAAACACTGGAATTTCCGGAATTTAAAATTGAACAAAAATTTGATGCGGCCATAAGCGAGGGTACACTTGAAAATGAAAAAGTTATTTTAGCTCAACCCCTGTCCCATATGAACAATTCCGGTATCCCCGTTCAAAAAATTATTCACTATTTTAAAATCAAACCCGAAGATTGCGTTGTAATATGCGATGATTTGGACACGGAATTCGGTAAAATCAGAATTCGCAAAAATGGGGGACCCGGTACACATAACGGCTTAAAGTCGGTAACCGAACATATAGGCCGCGACTATATCCGCATTAAAATGGGCATAGAAAACAGACCCGCGGACTCAACAAAACCCAATACAACGTCATACGTTTTGGACCAATTCAATAAAGCCGAATCCCAGAAATTGCCGGAATTGATTGAACGAGCCGGATCGGCCGCCCGGACAATATTGGTTGACGGAATAGACTGCGCAATGAATAAATACAATTAATTCTTGATTTTTTTATCAATCTTAAGTAGATTGCTATAGCTATTTTTTAAAGTAACATCACATGTTCGCAGTTGTAGTAATAGGAGGGAAACAGTTTAAAGTAAGCCAAGGAGACCTGATTGAGGTGGACAGACTGCCCGAAGAGGAAGGCAAAACCGTAACATTTGACACGGTGCTTCTTTACGGGGAATCGGAAAAATCGGCAAAAATCGGCAAACCCTATGTGGAAGGAGCTTCTGTGGAAGCCAAAGTGCTGGAACATGCAAAAGCCGATAAAATCAGAGTGGTAAAGTTCATAGCGAAAAAGAGACATCAAAAAACCTATGGACACAGACAGCCGCTTTCAAAACTGGAAATCACCTCGGTTAAAGGCTAAAGCCTTCACTATCAAGACAAGCTAACACTTTCTCAAGATCTTCGGGAAGGTCCGATTTTAGTTTAATCTTTCTTTTTCCGTTCGGATGTTGAAACTCAATCTCGGAGGCATGTAAAAACTGCCTGTTAAGCCCGCAGGCTTTTTCCAGCTTTTTATTAGTTTTAACATTTCCATAAACGTTATCCCCCGCAACCGGGTGTCCTATGGCGGAAAGATGAACACGGATTTGATGTGTACGGCCGGATAAAATTTTGATTTTAAGAAGGGCAAAATCATCATACTGTTTAACAACCTCATATTTACTGACAGCCTCTTTCCCGTGACCTTCCGCCGTTACGGCCATCTTTTTTCTGTCATGTCTGTCCCTTGCTATGGGAGCGATAATTTTACCATTGCCATGCTCCAATTTACCCAAAACCAAAGCCAGATAAATTTTACTTACCGTCCGATCTTTAAACTGAGAGGAAAGAGACTCATGAGCTTTGTCATTTTTGGCCACCACTATTAATCCGGAGGTGTCTTTATCAAGCCTGTGAACGATACCCGGGCGCTTTACCCCTCCTATTCCACTCAGCTCGCTCCCGCAATGGTGCAAAATAGCGTTAACCAGCGAATCATCCCGATGAGAGTCTCCGGTCCCCGGATGAACAACCATCCCCGCATTCTTATCAATAACCAGTAAATCGGAATCCTCAAACAGAACTTTCAAATCCATTTCCAGCGGCTTGAGCGTCATATCCACGATCTCCGGAACAATAATGGAAATTCGGTCGCCGCCTTTTACCACATAGCTTCTTTTTACGGACTTACCATTGACGGAAATTCCTGATCCTTCAATGATTTTTTTAATATATTCACGTGAAAATTCTGTTTTATCAGCCAAAAACTTATCTATCCTTAAGGAATCATCCTCGCCGGCAAGTACAATTATTTTATTCATGTTAATCGGTTAATCTACAAAAGATACTAGAGCCCCTCGGAACAAAAGTAAAATATTGTTATTCAAGCAAATTGGCGGTATCTTTGTCACATAAGTTTACCTCTATTTCACATGTCAAAATCCGATCTACAAACCATCAATAACATTCTCAACCGCGGAACTGTGGAAGTTCTGGTCAAAAAAGACCTGGAAAAGAAGCTTATTTCAGGCAAAAAACTCAACATAAAATTCGGCATAGATCCCTCCGGCAAAGACCTACACATTGGGCATATGGTTCCGATTCGCAAACTCCAGCAATTTCAGAGTCTGGGACATAAAATCCAGCTTCTGTTCGGCAACTTCACCGGACAAATTGGCGACCCGACCGGGAAAAACCAGACCAGAACCATCAAAACACAGGAAGAACTGGAGGCAAACGCCAAACATTACTTAAGCCAGGTTAAGAAAATTTTAGACATCAAAAATATAGAAGTGGTATGGAACGCCGATTGGCTTAAAAAACTTAATTTCGCCGACGTTTTAAACCTTGCTTCACAATTTACCGTTTCACAAATGATGGAACGTGACATGTTTCAGGAAAGAACAAAAAAAGACGAACCGGTATCCGTCCATGAATTCATGTACCCGCTGATGCAGGGTTACGATTCCGTGGCGCTTAAAGCCGATGTGGAAATTGGCGGCACCGACCAGACTTTTAACCTGCTGGCCGGAAGAACCATCCAAAAAGCTTATGGACAAAAACCTCAGGACATTATAACCGTGCCGATTCTGGAAGGAACGGATGGCAAAATGAAAATGGGAAAAACAACCAATAACTACATCGGCGTTAACGAGCCGGCCAATGAAATGTTCGGCAAAGTCATGTCCGTCCCCGATGATTTGATTATCCGCTACTATGAACTTGCCACAACCATACCGACGGAAGAAATAAATGAAATCAAAAATAAACTGGAAAGAGGCATAAACCCGCGTGACATTAAAATGCAATTGGCTAAAGAAATAATTTCCATATACCACGATTCGGCCGCGGCTGACATTGCGGAAAAAGAATTCGTTCAAATTTTCAGCAACAAAGAACTGCCCACCGCAATTGAGGTAAAAAAGCTTGCCATAAGTAGCGGAAACATTGTAGAATTATTGTCTGTTACCGGCCTCGCCTCTTCCAAAAGCGATGCAAGAAGATTGATTCAGGGCGGGGGAGTAAGAATAAACAACGAAAAAATCGACTCGCCCGATCTTGAAATAAGCTTGAAAAAAGAAGTACTGATACAAGTCGGAAAAAGAAAATTTTTAAAAATTACCGGCTCCAACTGATGTCAAAAAGCATCCTTACAGAACTTGTTTCTGCTCGCACCCTGGAAAAAATACTGGACAATTTTTCAAGTGCGACCGGACTTGGGTGTGTAATAAGAGACACCAAGGGTAATCCTATGACCAAAGGCAGTTATCCCACACGGCTCTGGCAGGAAGTGGTCAAACATCCTCTTATTGAGCAACAGTATCAGGAATATCTGCTTCAGATGTTTGAAAAAGTGACACGCTCCGGACAAAACGAAATATACAAAAGATATATTGATACTTATGCTTTTATTGTCCCCATTTACATAGAGGGACGCGCCGAAGCGTTTTTTGTCGGAGGATTGGGCAGATTCGGCAATCCCAACATGGAACTTTGCATTGATGAAGCCAAAAAACTAAACATAGACGTAGATTCATTTCTTGAAATGTACCTGATGCTGCCACTTGTATCACTTGAAAAACTTGAATCATGCGCCAGCTTGCTGAGAATCATCGGATCAACAATATCCACATTGGCCAAAGAAGGTACGGAAGCAAAAGCCAAACTGGAGGAACTATCCGAAACCCAGGATTTTCTAGAGAAAAAAATCCAGAAAAATTCCAAAGACCTTCATGATAGTGAGGAAAGATACAGACAATTGTTTAACACCATTAATGACGGCGTGTATGTAACCGACGAAAAAGGCATAATCAAAGAAATAAACCTGCAGGGTGCAAAACTGTTGGGTTATAACAGTCCCTCCGAACTAATAGGTACAAACATGAGAGATACTTATGTAAACCCCGAAGACCGCGACGAATTCACCCGCATAATTTACTGGAAAGGTCATATTGAACATTTCCACCCATACGTTAGACTGAAAAACGGAGACAAAGCCTATTTTGAGACA
>JBGSPQ010000033.1:0-3005 GCA_041738505.1 Candidatus Altimarinota bacterium
TGCCACATTCAGTTGAAAAATATAACCAGGAACTCGAAGAATATTTAAAATATTACAACACGCAACGATTGCATCTCGGAATCAACTTAAAATCACCTCTCGCTCACCTCAAGTGTTTCCAAGCTATTGATTAGAAAACGCATCAATAAATATTTAAGCGAAAATTTAAAAATCGTTAATGTGTCTTGTTTATTATCGATTCTGCCAGCTTGATCCGGCCGGCCGGAAAAAATTGGTCTTGACGGTGAGTGTACACTCACCTAATATTTGAATCAGTCTGATTATCAATCATTTTTTATTCTTTAAACTTAAAAAAATGACGAACGCAAGCGAAAAACAGAAGGCGGTGGAACTGGCTCTGGCCCAGATTGAGCGCAGTTTTGGCAAAGGAGCCATCATGAAACTGGGCGAAACCCAGAAAATCGCGGTTGAAACCATTCCCACAGGGTCTTTGTCTTTGGATATAGCCCTTGGAGGAGGCATTCCCCGCGGCAGGGTGATAGAAATATTCGGACCGGAAAGTTCCGGCAAAACCACTCTCACTCTGCACATCCTTGCCGAGGCGCAGAAACGCGGCGGGCAGGTGGCCTTTATAGACGCCGAGCACGCGCTGGATCCCGAATACGCCAGAAAAATCGGCGTTGATATAGACAACATATTGGTCTCCCAGCCGGACAGCGGTGAGCAGGCCTTGGAAATCACCGAAAGTCTGGTCAGAACCAACGCCATAGACGTAATAGTAGTGGATTCGGTCGCCGCCCTAACACCCAGAGCCGAAATAGACGGAGAAATGGGAGACGCGCACATGGGTCTGCAGGCCAGGCTGATGAGTCAGGCTTTGCGCAAACTTACAAGCACCATCGGCAAAACGCGCACAACGGTGATTTTCATCAACCAGCTCCGCATGAAAATCGGCGTGATGTTCGGCAACCCCGAAACAACCCCCGGAGGCAATGCTCTTAAGTTTTACACGTCCGTGCGCATGGATATCCGCAACATCGGAAAAATAGAGGAGGGCACCGGAGATGCCAAAGAGGTTATGGGCAACAGGGTAAGGGTGAAGGTGGTTAAAAATAAAATCGCGCCTCCCTTCAAAATCGCCGAATTTGATATTATGTACAACACCGGAATTTCTTACGTGGGAGACATTATAGACCTTGCCACCAAGTACGAAATCAGCAGAAAGAGCGGTGCCTTTTACACCTACAAAGACCTTAAACTGGGTCAGGGCAGGGAAAACGTAAAGAGCTTCCTTAAGGCGAATGACAAGGTTACCAAAGCCATGGAAAAGGAGATTCTTGATCATGTGGCCAGAATAAAAGCGGAGAACGCCGTGGTGCATACTCCCGCGCCGGAAGCTGTGTCCGCGGTGGCGGCGCCGGTTCCCGCCAAAATGGCCAAATCCACAAGATCATCTTCATCCAAAGACGTCTGATGAAGGAAGAAAAAAAACTTATGGCATACGCGGTGCGCCTGCTTGCGGGCAGGCGCTACCACTCCGCTGAAATACGAAATAAACTGCGGGGGCGGACGGATGATGTTGAGCTGGCGGAAAATGTTATAGAGAAGCTCAAATCATACCGCTATCTGGACGACGCGGAATACATCCGTCTATATATCGCCGACCGCCTCCTCCTTAAACCGCAGGGACGCCGGTTAATCAAAAACAAGCTAAGGCAGAAAGGCATATCTTCGGGCGAAGTGGACGCACAGCTGGATCTCATGGAAAACCGCGAATATGACATGGCCGCGCTCGCCGCGCAGAGAAAAATCAAGTCGCTGAAAGATCAATCCCCTCAAAAGAGGAAAGAAAAATTATACCGTTTTCTTGTTTCAAGAGGTTTTGAAAACGGCGCCATTGTAAACGCCGTCAAAACACATTTTGTGTAGTAGTTTCAGACATTTAGGACACTGTAGTTGAGTTTTTGTTTTGTAAGCTGGTATTTCAGGATTCCATATTTCAACGGTGCCATAAAATGTTTGGATTTTTGAGGGCGTTTTTCATTGAAATATTTCAGTGATTTCAAATTCACTTTATACAATTCTGTAAGCGATTTAAACTCTTTTCCGTTGTAAACTTCTTCCTGGTCGATTCGATGTGTTCGTTCAACGTGACTATTAGCTCTGGGGTAAGCAGGAGGGATTAATTGATGTTCATACCCGTACAGCTTGCATTGAGCGGTAAAATTATGCTCTTTGTGTATGTGAGAATGCAGACGATATGTAAATTCCAATCCGTTGTCTGTCTGAATAATTTTTAGCGGGAATGGGTAAAACAGTCTCATTTTACCCAGAAAATCAACTCCCGAACGCCCGTTATGATCTTCGTAGATCATTTTGAATTTAATCCCCGTGGCTATATCAATTGCCGTGTATTGGTAAACCCATCTGTATTTCTGCTCCAGTCTTCGCGCTTTTTCATCTGTCAGTTTTACAAATTTCACATCAATCTGGACCTTTTCTCCCGGTAGATACTTTGGCGCTTCATAGTGCAATAATGGCTTTTTCCTACCCTTCCTGGGTTTAATCAGCTTCTCCCGTTTCAAAACCTTGTATATGCCGGTTACCGACACGTATATTCCATATTTGTCCCGCAACATAAACCAGATATGCTCCGCTCCGCGATTTGTCCTCTTACGTATTTTGATTATTAGTTCAACTGTTGAAAGGTCATAGCTTTTGGGGCTTGTCTTCGGCCTTGTTGAATATGCTATCAATCTGTGATTCAGAGATACATAGATTTTCTTCTTTGCGTTGCTGTATGGCAGATCAATTCTCTTTTTCCAGTAATAGAATACGCTTCTGCTTATGCCGTATTTTCGGCAAACTACCTTTGCATTTCCCGTTTTCCTGTACTCGTTGAACCATTGCATTCTCATTTTTGCCAATGCTTTTTGCTTAACTTCTTGTTTGATTTTATGTATTTCTGATTTGGACATCGTGTTTTTGTTAGGTGTAAGCTATTTAACTTTAACACGGTGTCCTAAATGTCTGTGTACTATATA